>NZ_DAISXZ010000018.1:0-31856 GCF_036825565.1 Tepidimonas sp.
CCTGTAACCCAGGCGTCATGACCACCGATCCGGAAATTTACAGAAAAGAGGTTGCGCAATCCCCGCGGACGGCAGCAGCGCCGCGGGCGCGCGTCACAGGGCGCGCTGGATCAGGATTTTCTGCACGTCGCTGGTGCCCTCGTAGATCTGGCAGACGCGCACGTCGCGCCAGATACGCTCGACCGGAAAGTCGCGCACGTAGCCGTAGCCGCCCAGCGTCTGGATCGCCACCGAGCAGACCCACTCGGCCGTTTCGCTGGCGATCAGCTTGGCCATCGCCGCCTCCTTCAGGCACGGCTGGCCGGCGTCGCGCAGCGCCGCGGCGTGCCAAGTGAGCTGGCGCGCCGCCTCCAGCCGCGCCGCCGCCTCGGCCAGGCGAAAGCCCACCGCCTGGTGTTCAAAGATCGGCTTACCAAAGCTCTCGCGCTGCTTGGCGTAGTCGATCGCCACCTCCAGCGCGCTGCGCGCCATGCCGACGCTTTGCGCCGCAATCCCGATGCGCCCGCCCTCCAGCGCGGACAGGGCGATTCGGTAGCCCTCGCCCTCCTCGCCGATGCGATTTTCCAGCGGGATGCGGCAGCCGTCGAAGCGGATCTGCGCCGTGTCGCTGGAGTGCTGACCGACCTTCTCTTCCAGCCGCTCGACGATGTAGCCAGGCGTGTCGGTTGGCACCAGGAAGGCGCTCATGCCCTTTTTGCCCGCGGCCTTGTCGGTGACGGCGATGACGATGGCCACCTGCCCGTTCTTGCCGCTGGTGATGAACTGCTTGACGCCGTCGATCGCGTAGGTGTCGCCGTCACGCCGCGCCGTGGTGCGCAGCGCCGCCGCGTCAGAGCCGACGTGCGGCTCGGTCAGGCAGAAGGCGCCCAGCAGCTCGCCGCGCGCCAGCGGCGTGAGCCAGCGGCGCTTTTGCGCCTGGCTACCGTAGCGCAGCAGGATCGCGCACACCGGGCAGTTGTTGACGCTGATGGCGGTACTGGTGCCGCCGTCGCCGGCGGCGATCTCCTCCAGCACCAGCGCCAGGCTCAGGTAATCCAGCCCGGCGCCGCCGTACTCGGCCGACACGCACACGCCGTAGCAGCCCAGCTCCGCCAGGCCGCGGTGCGCCTCGTGCGGGAAGGTGTGCTCCTGATCCCAGCGCGCGGCATGGGGCCAGAGCTGCTCGCGGGCGTAGGCGCGCACCGCGTCGCGAATCATGTGTTGGTCGTCGGTCAACAGCATCGTCGTCCTAACTTGGGTGGGGCGCGCCGGGCACGCGGCTCGACACGGGGGCGGGAGGTCAGAGCATCTCCAGCGCGATGGCGGTGCCCTCACCCCCACCGATACACAGCGTGGCCACGCCGCGCTTGAGCCCGCGCGCCTTGAGCGCGTACATCAGCGTCACCATGATGCGCGCGCCGCTGGCACCGATCGGGTGCCCCAGGGCGCAGGCGCCGCCGTGCACGTTGACGATGTCGTGGGAGACGCCCAGCTCGGCCATCAGCGCCATCGGCACAACGGCAAAGGCCTCGTTGACCTCCCACAGCTGCACGTCGGCCACCTGCCAGCCCGCCTTGGCCAGCAGCTTGCGCGTGGCGCCCACCGGCGCAGTGGTGAACCAGTTGGGCTCCTGCGCGTGGGTGGCGTGGCCGACGATGCGCGCCAGCGGCGTGCAGCCCAGCCGCTCGGCGGTAGAGGCGCGCATCAGCACCAGCGCCGCCGCGCCGTCGTTGATCGACGAGCTGGACGCCGCCGTGATGGTGCCGTCCTTCTTGAACGCCGGCTTGAGCTGCGGGATCTTGTCGAGCCTGATCTTGCCCGG
Organism: Tepidimonas sp.; assembly: GCF_036825565.1. Classification (GTDB taxonomy): domain Bacteria; phylum Pseudomonadota; class Gammaproteobacteria; order Burkholderiales; family Burkholderiaceae_C; genus Tepidimonas. Next base: position 1,802 of record NZ_DAISXZ010000018.1, read on the forward strand.
GCCCTCGTCGCTGGCGACGACGCGCTCGCCGGCGCGCTCCTTGACGGTGACAGGGGTGATCTCGGCCGCGAAGCTGCCATCGGCCACGGCTTTTTGGGCGCGCGTCACCGAGGCGGTGGCAAACGCGTCCTGCTGTTCGCGGGTGAACTGGTACTTGGCGGCGCAGTCCTCGCCGAAGGTGCCCATGCTGCGGCCGGGCTCGTAGGCGTCCTCCAGGCCGTCCAGCATCATGTGGTCATAGACCTTGTCGTGCCCCATGCGGTAGCCGCCGCGGCCCTTGAGCAGCAGGTAGGGCGCGTTGGTCATGCTCTCCATGCCGCCGGCAACCATGACATCCACTGTGCCCGCCACCAGCATGTCGTGGGCAAACATCGCCGCGCGCATGCCCGAGCCGCACATCTTGGACAGCGTCACCGCGCCCGCGCTCTTGGGCAGCCCGGCCTTGAGCACCGCCTGCCGCGCCGGCGCCTGGCCTTGACCGGCCATCAGGCAGTTGCCCATCAGCACCTCGTCCACCGCATCGGGCTGGATGCCCGCGCGCTCCACGGCGGCGCGGATGGCGGCCGCCCCCAGGTCGTGCGCGGCCAGCGCGGAAAAGTCGCCCTGGAAGCTGCCCATGGGGGTGCGCGCGGCACCGACAATGACGATCGGATCGGCTTGGCTCATGCTGTGACTCCTGTCGGATGGGGGGTGGAGGTGGCGGCCGGCGCATTCGCGGCCTCGGCTGTGGGGGAAAGGGGCACGGCGCGCTGCGCGCAGAAACGCCGCTCGCGCTCGTAGGGAAAGACGTCGTGGACATGGCCGGCCAGGATGCGCTCCTTGTGGCCCTGCCAGAAGGCCACATCCAGCAAGTCGCCGTGGTAGCGCATGAAGATGTCACGCACCATCGGGTTGCCCAGCAGGAAGGGGCCGAAGGTCTCGGGGAAGACGTCGTGCGGCCCCACCGAGTACCAGACCTCGCCGCTCATTTCGTCGTCCTCGTCGCGCGGCGGCGGCACCCGGCGGAAGTTGCAGTCGGTGATGTACTCGATCTCGTCGTAATCGTAGAACACCACCTTGCCGTGGCGCGTGATGCCAAAGTTCTTCCACAGCATGTCGCCAGGGAAGATGTTGGCCGCCACCAGGTCCTTGATCGCGTTGCCATACTCGATGACGGCATGCTCGAGCTGCTGGCGCGCGCGCGTGTCATCGGGGTTGGCCTTCAACGCGTCGAAGCATTCCTGCAGGTAGATGTTGAGCGGGATCATGCGCCGCTCGATGTAGACGTGCTTGAGGACGACCTCGACGTTGCCGTCGCCGTTGCGGTCGCCGATCTCGATCTGGCTGGGCGCGAACTTCTGGATTTCCTCGATCAGCTCGTCGGTGAAGCGCTCGCGGGGGAAGCCCACACCGCTGAACTCCAGCGTATCGGCCATGCGGCCGACGCGGTCGTGCTGTTTGACGAGCTGGTATTTGCCGCGAATCTGCTCGCGCGTCGTGTCCTTTTGCGGCGGGAAGTGGTCCTTGATGACCTTGAACACGAACGGAAAGCTCGGCAGGTCGAACACCAGCATCACCATCCCTTTGATGCCGGGGGCGATGCGGAATTGGTCGGTGCTGTGTCGCAGGTGGTAGAGGAAATCGCGGTAGAAAAGCGTCTTGCCCTGCTTGGCCAAGCCCAGCGCGTTGTAGAACTCCGCACGGGGTTTGCGCGGCATCAAGCTGCGCAGGAACTGCACATAGGCGCTGGGCACTTCCATGTCGACCATGAAGTAGGCCCGCGCGAAGCTGAAGATCATCAGCAGATCGTCCTCGCCATGCAGCAGCGCGTCGATGACGAGCCGCCCGGCCGCCCCGTGCAGGATGGGCAGGGCGAAGGGCACCTCCTGAAAGCCGTTGATCAGCTTGCCCACCGCGTACGCCCCTTTGTTGCGGTAGAACAGGCTGTCCAGCACCTGAATCTGGAAATTGGCCCGCAGACGGCCATGGTCGAACAACGGCCGCAGCGCCGCCAGAACGTCGGCCACGTCGCGCGCCAGGTCCTCGAACGGGACGCGCAGGCCAAAGTCCTCGATCAAGCGGGTCAGGGTCGCGGGCAGTTCATCGACCGATTTGGGGTAGTAGCAGCGGTAGGTGGTGTGCGATTTGGGGTCTTCCGGCTCGATGTACTCGGTGCTGATGGCCGGCCGCACAAAGATGAAATCGTTCTGGAAATAGCTGCGGTGCAGAATTTTGGTCGTGACCGAGTTGAAGAAGGTCTCGGCCAGCTCCGGCTGGCGGTGGTCGACCAGCATGCCGATGTAGAGCAGCTTGACCTGCTGCCACACCTCCATCGGCTGCTGCGAGGCGTGGAACTCCCGCTCCAGGCGCGTGACGCACTCCTTGACGCGCAGGTCGTAGAACTCGATGCGCTCGCGCTGCGCCCGCTGCTGGCCTACCCAGTCCGCGGTCTCGAAGCGGTGCTTGGCGCGTGCCGACTCGGTGCGAAAGAGCCGGTAGTGGCGGTTGAAGCCGTCCATCATCGCGCGGGCGATGTCGTAGGCGAGCGAGGAGTCGAGTCGGCGCGGCAGCATGCGGTTTTTCCTACGGCGGTGAACACCGCCCCATCATGACAGATCGATCCCGTGGCGATGCGCGCCCCCTCGCAGGGGGCGCAGAGGCATTACAGGGTCTCCGCGAACAGTTCGCGGCCGATCAGCATGCGCCGGATCTCGCTCGTGCCGGCGCCGATCTCGTACAGCTTGGCATCGCGCCACAGACGGCCGAGCGGATACTCGTTGATGTAGCCGTTGCCGCCAAAGATCTGGATGCCGTCGCCGGCCATCCGGGTGGCTTGCTCGGCACACCACAGGATGACGCTGGCGCAGTCCTTGCGCACCTGGCGCACGTGCGCCGCGCCCAGCCGGTCCAGGTTCTTGCCGACGGTGTACAGGAACGAGCGCGCCGCCTGCAGCGTGGTGTACATGTCGGCAACCTTGCCTTGGATCAGCTGAAACTCGCCGATGCTCTGGCCGAACTGCTTGCGATCGTGGATGTAGGGGACGACGTTGTCCATCACCGCCTGCATGATGCCCACGGGCCCCGCGGCCAGCACGGCGCGCTCGTAGTCCAGACCACTCATCAGCACCTTGACGCCGTTGTTGAGGCCGCCCAGGATGTTCTCCGCCGGCACCTCGACGTTCTGGAACACCAGCTCACCGGTGTGGCTGCCGCGCATGCCCAGCTTGTCGAGCTTTTGCGCGATGGAAAAGCCCTTCATGCCCTTTTCGATCAGGAAGGCGGTGATGCCGCGCGCGCCCAGCTCGGGCTCGGTCTTGGCATAGACCACCAGGGTGTCGGCGTCGGGGCCGTTGGTGATCCACATCTTGCTGCCGTTGAGCAGGTAGTAGCCGCCCTTGTCCTCGGCGCGCAGCCTCATGCTCACCACGTCGGAGCCGGCGCCGGGCTCGCTCATCGCCAGCGCGCCGACGTGCTCGCCGGTGATCAGCTTGGGCAGGTATTGGCGCTTTTGCGCCTCGGTCCCGTTGCGGCGGATCTGGTTGACGCACAGGTTGGAATGCGCACCGTACGACAGGCCCACCGACGCGCTGGCGCGGCTGATTTCCTCCATCGCGATCATGTGCGCCAGATAGCCCATGGCCGCACCGCCGTACTCCTCCTCCACGGTGATGCCGAGCACGCCCAGCTCGCCCAACTTGCGCCACAGGTCCATCGGAAACTGGTCGGTGCGATCGATCTCCGCGGCGCGCGGGGCGATCTCGGCCTGGGCAAAGGCGCGCACCGCGTCGCGCAGGGCATCGATGTCGTCACCAAGCTGGAAGTCGAGGCCGGGCAAGTGGGTCATGGGTCGTCTCCTGGGTTGGGAATCGGGGGTGAAATGGCGGTCAATACGACTTGGGTACCGGCACCAGCGTCTGCTGCATGACCGCGCAGGGGCTGCGCGTGCCGTCGGGGGCCACGGTCAGGCCCGCGTAGCCCCCCGCGATGTCGGCCAGCGCCCCCACGGCGCCGCATCGACCAGCCGCACACCTAGGTGGCGCAACATGCCCTGCCGGGCCAGGCTGGCTGCGACGCGCTCGCGCAGCGCGGTCGGATCGGCGGTGGCAGCGGTCACGGGCGGGGTCTCCGGTGCGGGGCGGGCGGCGCTTTTTAATTGACGTTTACGTAAACGTAAATTATGCCGCTTTTTCGGGCGGGCTCGCCCCGTCGCCTAGGCGGGCCAACAAGGTGCGCGCTTCCTTCTCGTGCACCTTGATCTCGTCCAGCGTGGCCTGCAGATCGGCCATCTGCTCCTCGATCTGACGCCGGTGGGCGGCCAGCACCTGCAAAAACTTGCGCAACTGCGGTCCCGTGTCGCGGGGGCTGTCGTACATGTCGATCAGGTCCTTAGCCTCCGACAGGCTCAGGCCCAGGCGCTTGGCGCGCAGCACCAGTTTCAGGCGCGTGCGGTCGCGTGCGGAATAGACCCGGCTGCGCCCACCCGGCCCTTCTCGGCGCGGGCTGAGCAGCCCCATGTCTTCGTAGAAGCGGATGGCGCGCGTGGTCAGGTCGAATTCGCGGGCCAGATCGCTGATGGTGTAGGTGGTGCTGCTCGCCATGGCGCGTGACGGTGAACGGCGGTGCGCCGAGACGCGGGTCGCCAGATTTGACGTTGACGTAAACGTCAATGCAGGCGCGATCTTACGGCAGAGTGCGCCCGGGCGACAGGGGGCGGGCCGGCGAAACACCGAAAGAGACATGGAGCACATCGCAGCACGCCGCGGCTTGGCTATAGTGATACCCATGTCGGTATCCCCCAACACCCCATTGAGCCTGTCCGCGGCGTGGCGGCTTGGTCGCCCGGGTTTTCTTTGGGTGACCGTGGCCGGCGTGGCGCTGGGCCTGGCGATGGCAGCGGCCTGTGGCTGCGGATTCGACCCGTTGCGGGCGGGTGTGACGCTGGCGCTGGCGGCGACGGCCCACGCGGCGGCCAACATCTGGAACGACTACCACGATGCGCTGAGCGGGGCGGATGCCCTCAATCCGGCGCCGCTGTCGCCGTTCACGGGGGGCTCGCGCGTGATCCCCGATGGGACCGCATCGCCCGCCCACGCGCGGCGCCTGGCGCTGGGACTGACGGGGTTGGTGGTGTTGGGCGGGCTGTGGCTGGCCCTGACGGCGGGCGGTGGGTTGATCGCCATCGGGCTGGGCGGCTTGCTGCTCGGTTGGGCCTATTCGGCACCGCCGCTGAGGCTGATGGCGCGGGGCGCGGGCGAGCTGACGGTGGCGCTGGCGTGGTGGCTGGTCGTCCTGGGCGCTTACTACACCCAGCGCGGACAGTGGCTGATCGTGCCCATGGTGTCGGCCATCCCCTTTGCGCTGCTGGTGGCGGCCATCTTGCTGGTCAACGGGCTGCCGGATGCCCCCTGGGACGCCCAGGTGGGCAAGCGCACGCTCGCGGTGCGCCTGGGCCCGGTCGGCGTGGCAGCCGTTTACACGGCGCTGGTGGTGTCGGCCCACGGGGCCTTGGCAGCGGCGGTGCTGGGCGTGATTGCGCCAGAGACGGCGTGGTGGGGGCAGGCCTCGCTGCCGCTGTCGCTGGCGGCGGCAGCCCTGTTGTGGCGGCATGTGGCCACGGGCCAGCCCGTGGCCATGCTACGCCCGGTGATTGGCCTGACCATCGGCGCGGCGTTGGTGCACGCGTTGGCGCTGGCGAGCGCCTTCGCGGCCATCGCCCGGTCGCTCTGACGGCACGCGCAAGTCCGTCGGGCAGCGCGCTGGGGCCGATTAAGGCCGCCCCGTCGGGGGGATCAGCCGAGAGCGTAGCACCGCAGGGCCGCGCGGCGCTCGGCGTAGTCCGGCAGCACCGCGGCGACCAGGGCCCAGAAGGCGGGGCCGTGGTGCATCTCGCGCAGGTGCGCCAACTCGTGCACCACGACGTAATCCAGCAGCTCCACCGGCAGGCACACGAGCCGCCAGTTGAGCAACACCGTGCCCCGCGTGCTGGCACTGCCCCAGCGCGTGCGCGCCGACGACACCCGCAGCGCCGCCGGGCGCACGGCCAGCAGCGGGGCGTAGTGGGCGACGCGCGCGGCAAACAGCGCGCGCGCCTGCGCGCGCAGGGCGGGTGTCGGCTCGGGCCAGGCGGGGCGCGGCCGGTTGGCCTGACGGTGCAGATGGGCCAGCACCCAGGCCGCCTTGCGGCACAGAAAGCCTTCGATTTCCACCCACGCGGCCCAGCGCGGGGCGCGCACGCTCAGGCCGTTGGGGCCGACTGACAGAACGATGGTCCGGCGCGCGCTGCGCCGAAACTCGTACGCGATGCGCACACCGTGCAGCTCGATCTCGCGGTTGGCGCGCGGATGCGCCCAAGCGGATGGCGTCGCCGGCGGTTGCGGTGGGGCAGCGGGCAGCCGCGACACCCGACGGCCCTCAGGCGGCCAGCGCCACCTGGCGCTCGTCGCGGTAGGCCTCGGGGTCGAGGCGGCGCATCTCGGACTCGATCCAGTCCTCGACCTCGCGCATCAGCGCTTCGGGGTCGCGGCCATCACTGGGGATGGGCCGACCGATGGAAAACACCACCGTGCCCGGCCGTTTGACGATGGCCCGGCGCGGCCAGCAGCGGCCCGACGTGACGGCGATCGGGATCACCGGCGCGCCGGTCTGCACCGCCAGGCGGGTGCCGCCGGTCTTGTACTGGCCCCGGACGCCACGGGCGACGCGGGTGCCCTCGGGGAACATGATCACCCAGGTGCCGCGCGCCAGCAGCCGGCGCCCCTGGTCCACGACCTTGTTGAAGGCCTGCGCCCGTTTGGCGCGGTCGATGTGCACCATGTCCAGCCGGCCCAGCGCCCAGCCGAAGAAGGGCACATAGAGCAGCTCGCGCTTGAAGACGAAGGCCAGCGGATGGGGCATGAGCACCGGCAGGCAAAACGTCTCCCACGTCGATTGGTGCTTGGCCAGCAGGATGGCGGGGGCCGTCTCGCCGACGGGCAGGTTCTCCCAGCCGATGACCTCGTTGCGGATGCCCAGCATCCAGCGCGCGGCCCAAACCTGCAGCCGCACCCAGCCCACGCAAAACCAGTACAGCCGGTTGGCCGAGACGAAAGGGGACATGAGGACCGCGGCCGTGGCCCACGGCACGACCGTCACCCCCATGAACAGCAGATGGAACCAGGAACGCAGGATATTCATGATCATGGGCGCGCTGCTACCATCCCCCCTGTGGGCCCTTCCGCCGCGCGGGCCGCCGGCGCATGGCGGGCGATGAGGGCGTCGGCAAAGGCCAGTAGGTCGTCGTGGATGGTGACGCCTTCGGGCAGACCGACCGGGCGGGTGCCATCGCGATGCGCGGCCGACTGGCCGGTCAGCACGAGATGGGTATTGCAGCCGGCGGCCACCCCGGCGCAGGCGTCGCGCACCGAATCGCCCACGACCACCAACTGCGCCGGCGCGATGCCGTAGCGGACGGCAATCTGCAAAAACAGCCCCGGCGCGGGCTTGCGGCAGCCGCAGGCGTCCTCCGGCGCGTGGGGGCAGAAAAACACGGCGTCGATGCGCCCACCCACCCCGGCCAGCGCCTTGTGCATGCGGGCATGCACCGCGTTGAGGGTGTCCACGTCGAACAATCCGCGCCCCAGCCCCGACTGGTTGGAAGCGACGACCACGCGCCAGCCGGCCTCGTTCAGGCGCGCAACCGCTTCCAGCGCGCGGGGCAACGGCTCCCAATCGTCCGGGCCGTGCAGAAAATCTTCCGGATCCCGGTTGAGGGTGCCATCGCGATCGATGACGACCAACCGCAGGTCACGCACCGGCATGGGTTGCCTTCAGGCCGCCAGACGCGACAGATCGGCCACGCGGTTCATGGCCTGGTGCAGCACGGCCAGCAGCCCTAGCCGGTTGGCGCGCAGGGCGGCGTCGTCGGCGTTGACCATCACCCCGTCGAAGAAGGCGTCCACCGGCGCCTTGAGCGCCGCCAAACGCTGCAAGCTGCCGGTGTAGTCGCCCGCGGCATACGCCGCATCGGCGGCGGGCTGCACGGTCTGCAGGGCCTGGTGCAGGGCTTGCTCGGCCGGCTCCACCAGCCGGGCCGGGTCCACCTGGGGCTGCACGGCCGCCTCGGCCTTGCGCAGGATGTTGGTGACGCGCTTGTTGGCGGCGGCCAGCGCCGGCGCCTCGGGCAGCGCGGCAAAGGCGCGCACCGCGGCCAGCCGGCGCGGCACCTCGCGCAGTTGCGCCGGGCGCAGCGCCAGCACGGCGTCCACCTCTTGCGCGCTGTAGCCCTGCTCGCGCAGGTTCACGGCCAGACGGTCGTAGAAAAACGCGGTCAGCGCCTCGCGCGGGTCGCGGATGCGGTCGCCAAACACCGGCACGGCCGCGTCGATGAGGGCGGACAGATCCAGCGGCAGGTCGCGCTCGATGAGCATGCGCACCACCCCCAGCGCATGCCGGCGCAGGGCGTAGGGGTCTTTGTCGCCGGTGGGCAGGCTGCCGATGCCGAACAGCCCGACCAGCGTTTCCAGCTTGTCGGCCAGGGCCACGCACAGGCCGACGGGGTTGCGCGGCAGGTCGTCGCCGGCAAAGCGCGGCTTGTAGTGGTCTTCGATGGCGTCGGCGACCGCATCGTCCAGCCCGTCGTGCCGGGCGTAGTAGGCCCCCATGATGCCTTGCAGCTCGGGGAATTCGCCCACCATGTCGGTCAGCAGATCGGCCTTGGCCAGCAGGGCCGCCAGATCGGCCTGGCGCACCAGGGTGTCGTCGCCCAGGCGCGCGGCGATGGCGCGCGCGATCGCCCCCACGCGCTCCACCCGCTCGCCCTGGGTGCCCAACTGGTTGTGGTAGACCACCTTGGCCAGCCCGAGCACCCGCGACTCCAACGGGCGCTTGCGGTCCTGATCGTAGAAAAACTTGGCGTCGGCCAGCCGCGGGCGCACCACGCGTTCGTTGCCGACGATGACGGCACTCGGGTCCTGCGGCGTGATGTTGCTCACCACCAGAAAGCGGTGGGTCAGCCGCCCCTGCACATCGAGCAGCGGGAAGTACTTCTGGTTGGCCTTCATTGTCAGGATCAGGCACTCCTGCGGCACTTCCAGAAAGGTCTCTTCGAACTGGCAGACGAGCACATTCGGGCGCTCGACCAGCGCGGTCACCTCGTCCAGCAGCGCGTCGTCCTCGATGGGCCGGCAACCGCCGCCGACGCGGGCCGCGGCCTGCGCGAGCTGGCGCTGGATCTCGGCGCGGCGCTCGGCAAAGCTGGCGATGACGGCGCCGTCGCGCGCCAAGGTCTCGGCGTAGGCATCGGCGTGCGGCAGCTCGATCGGGTCGCGCGCGGCCTCGAAGCGGTGGCCGTGGGTGTGGCGCCCGGCGGTCAGCCCTAGGGCCCGCACCGGCACCACCTGCCCCCCGTGCAGGGCGACCAAACCGTGCGCGGGACGCACGAAGTGCACGCTGCTCCAGCCGTCGGCCAGTTGATAAGTCATGACCTTGGGGATGGGCAGGCGGCGCAGCGCCTCGTCCAGCGCCTTTTGCAGCCCGACGTCCAGGGTCACCCCGGCCACCACGCTGTCCCAGAACAGCGCCTCGGCCTTGCCATCGGGCTGGCGGCGCAGCCGGGCGGTCAGCGCTGCGGAGTCGGTCGTGTCCACACCCAGGCTAGTGAGCTTTTTGAGCAGGGCGGGCGTTGGCCGACCCTGCGCGTCCAGGCCCACGGCCACGGGCATGAGCTTGAGCTGCACCGCGCGGTCGTCCGCCTTGGCCCGCACACCGCTCAGGTGCGCGGCCAGCCGGCGCGGGCTGGCGTAGGGGGTCAGCACGGCGTCGGCATCGACCAGGCCCTGGTCGCGCAGCTGGTCGGCCAGCACGCGGCCAAAGGCCTCGCCCAGGGTCTTGAGCGCCTTGGGCGGCAGCTCTTCGACGAACAGCTCCACCAGCAGGTTTGCGGTCCGGGTCGTCATGCGGCCCCCTTTTTCTCGAGCTGACCGAGCACGTCGTCGGCCCAGGCGCGCGGTGCCATCGGGAAGCCGAGCCGCGCGCGGCTGTCCAGATAGCTCTGGGCGACGCTGCGCGCCAGGTTGCGGATGCGGCCAATGTAGGCGGCGCGCTCGGTCACGCTGATCGCGCCGCGCGCGTCCAGCAGGTTGAAGGTGTGCGCGGCCTTGAGCACCTGCTCATACGCCGGCAGAGCCAGTTGCTGTTCCATCAGGTGCTTGGCCTGCCGCTCGTGCGCGGCAAAGGCGGTGAACAAAAAGTCCGGGTCCGAGTGCTCGAAGTTGTAGGTGGACTGCTCCACCTCGTTCTGGTGGAACACGTCGCCGTAGGTCAGGCCGGGCGCATAGGTCAGGTCGTAAACGTTTTCCACGCCCTGCAGGTACATGGCCAGCCGCTCCAGACCGTAGGTGATTTCGCCGGTGATGGGCTTGCAATCGATGCCGCCGACCTGTTGGAAGTAGGTGAACTGCGTCACCTCCATGCCGTTGAGCCAGACCTCCCAGCCCAGGCCCCAGGCACCCAGCGTGGGGTTCTCCCAGTCGTCCTCGACGAAGCGGATATCGTTGCGCCGGAGGTCGAAGCCCAGTGCCTCCAGGCTGCCCAGGTAGAGTTCCAGGATGTTGGCCGGCGCGGGCTTGAGCACCACCTGGTACTGGTAGTAGTGCTGCAGGCGGTTGGGGTTCTCGCCATAGCGGCCGTCCTTGGGGCGGCGGCTGGGCTGCACATAGGCGGCTTTCCACGGCTCGGGGCCAATGGCGCGCAAAAAAGTCGCGGTGTGGCTGGTGCCCGCCCCCACCTCCATGTCGTATGGCTGCAGCAGCGCACAGCCCTGGGCGTCCCAGTACGACTGGAGCTTCAGGGTGATCTGTTGGAAGGTCAGCATAAGCGCTCGATTCTACGGCGCGCCCCGGCGCGGCCGCCTCATCCAGCCCAGCGCCAGCACCGTCACACAGGCGGCCACCAGCGGCCACAGGCCCCATCGCGCGGCCCAAGCGGCATAGGGCGTGATGCCGGTGCGGGCCTCGACGGTCGCATCCAGCACACCGCGCTGCCCGCGCGGCAGCTCCGCCACCAAGCGGCCGCGGTGGTCGATGACGGCGGTGGCGCCAGTGTTGGTGGCGCGCACCATGGGCCGACCCAGCTCCAGCGCCCGCAGCCGCGAGATGTGGCGGTGCTGGTCGATGGCCACCGTGTCCCCAAACCACGCGATGTTGCTGACGTTGACCAGCACGGTGGGGGCCGAGGCCGGACCGCGAAAACCCGCAGCCAGTTCCTCGCCGAACAGGTCCTCGTAGCAAATGTTGGGCGCGATGCGCTGTCCGGCCCACGCGAACGGCGGCTGGGGCAGCGCGCCGCGGTCGAAATCCCCCAGCGGGATGTGCATCAGGTCGGTAAACCAGCGAAAGCCGCGCGGGATGAACTCGCCAAACGGCACCAAATGGTGCTTGTCGTAGCGATAGCGGCTCAGCGCCGCAAAGGGGTCGAGACCCGCGTCGGTCGCGGGCTCGCCCGGCTGCCAGCCGACGACCGAATTGGTGTAGCCATCGGTAAAACTGCCCAAGGGCACGCCCAGCAGCACCGCCACGCGGCCGGCGCGCACGGCGCCCGCGAGCGCGTGCCAGTAATCGGCGTCGATGTCCTGCGGCAGCAGGGGAATGGCCGTCTCGGGCGCGACGACCAGACCGCCCGCCAGCTTGGGGTCGGCGCTGGCGTGGACGATGGCCTGCCCGTACCAACGCAGCGCCAGGGGGACGCCCGCCTCGGTGTCGAATTTTTGGTCTTGCGCGATGGCCCCCTGCAGCAACCGCACGGGCAGGGGGCCCGCGGCCTGGGTGGCGTCGGGCAGCGCCGCAACCAGCCCGGGGCCGGTGGTGGGCACCACCCACAGGGCCAGCGCCAGCACGCCCGCTCCAGCGCGCAGCACAGCCCCCCCCAGTACCAGCGCCGCGGCCAGCGCGGCCGACGCCGCCCCCATGCCATAGACACCGACCCAGGGTGCCAGCCAGCCCAGCGCCTCGATCTGGGCGTACCCCCCGGCACCCCAGGGGAAGCCCGTCCAGAGCACGCCGCGGGCCATCTCGGCCAGCGTCCACAGTGCGGCAAACGCCCCCACCCGCGCCGCGACGCCCGCGTGACCCCAGCGCCACCACACGGCGGCGGCCAGCGCGTAGTCCAGCGCCAGAAAGGCCGCCAGCGCCAGCACGGCCGCGACCGCCAACGGCGCGGCCAGCCCGCCGTAGACGTGCATGGAGACGAACAGCCACCAGAAGGTGCCCGCCAGCCACGCGAGGGCAAAGCCGCCCGCGCGTACCGCAGCGGCAAAAGCGGTCTGCGCGCGGGCCAGCAGCGCAACCAGCACTAACAGACTCGCCCCCTGCAGTCCGGCCACCGGCTCGCCGGGGCGCAGCCACGCTCCGAGCGCCAGCTCGAAGGGCCACGCCAGCGCCGCCGCGTGCGCCAGCCCGGCCAGCACGACCGCCGCGCCGACCCGCCCCCTCATGCGGCCGTCTGCCGCGTGACCTTGAACCAGCGCACCGCGCCGCCGCGCGCGTGCTGCACCTGGAACACCAACCCCGCGGCCTGGTGGGATTCGCCCCGTCGGGGCACCCGCCCCATGGCGTGGGCCACATAGCCGCCGATGGTGTCGAAGTCCGACTCCGGCAGCGCAACCTGGAACCACTCGTTGACGCGCTCGATGGGCGTGTCGCCGCTCACCCGCCAGGTGCCGTCGGCCAGCGCAAAGATGTCGCCCTCTTCCTCGTCCTCGTCGAACTCGTCCTCGATCTCGCCGACGATTTCCTCCAGCACGTCCTCGATGGTGATGAGGCCGGCGACGCGCCCGAATTCGTCGATGACGATGGCCAGGTGGTTGCGGTTGCCGCGAAACTCGCGCAACAAGTCATTCAGGCCCTTGCTCTCGGGCACGAACACCGCCGGCCGCAGCAGGGCGCGCAGATTCAGCTCTGGCGCGCGCTGCAGCTTGAGCAGGTCCTTGGCCAGCAGGATGCCGATGATGTTTTCGCGCTCGCCCTCGTAGACCGGAAAGCGCGAATGCCCGGTGTCGATGACGGTGTTGAGCAGCTCGCCGTAGGGGGCGTGGATGTCGAGCACGTCCATGCGCGGGGCGGCTACCATCACATCGCCCGCGGTCATGTCGGCGATGCGGATGACGCCCTCGAGCATCACGCGCGACTCGGCGTCGATGACGTCGTTGTCCTCGGCCTCGGCCAGCGTCTCGATGAGCTCGTCCTTGGAGTCCGGCCCCGGATGCAGAAACTCGGCGAGCCGCTGCAAGAAACTGCGCTTGTCCTCATGCCGCACGCCAGCGTGCGGCCCCGGAGAGTGGGAAGAATCGGCCACGGGTGTGGTCAGGGGTTGCGACGGGCTCTAGGATACAACAGGGCCATGACACTGGCGTTTCCCCGTGCCGTGTCCCGGCGTCGAACGTCAGCCGCGCGCGGCCAGCCAGCGCATCAGGCGCCGCCAGCCGCGGCGGCAGGCCTTGAGCCAGTAGTCGGTGCGGGCCACCTCCTCCTCGATGAGCTCGCTGACGTGTGACTCGAAGTCGGCCGGCGGCAGCTCCAGGTGGCACTCGCTCTCGCCCGCGTGCTGAACGACCGTGGCCCCGGCGCTGCGCGCGATACGCAGCATGGGCGCGTTTTCGCTCAGGGCATGGATGTACAAGTAGCGCACCCCGTGGTTGCGCGCATGCACGACCGCCCGGCCGAACAGCTGATGGCCGTAGCCGCGGCCACGCGCATGGGCGCTGACGCTGACGCCAAACTCGGCGCTGTCGCTGCCGCGCTCGGACGACACCATGTACGCCAAATGCGCCATGGCGATCAGCTCCAGCCGCCGGTTGAAGATGCCAAACACCTCGTCCAGACCAAACCGCAGGCCATCGACATAGCGGCGGATGTGCTCGTCCTGCGCGGCGTAGCCGAAGCGCAGGTAGCGGTCGCGCTCGCCCAAGGTTAGCAGGTGGTGCAGAATGGCGTCGCGGTGCTGGGCTTCGAGGGTGCGGATCGGCGCGCGCGGGCACCGAACCCGCACCGGGCCGGGGGCGGTGGCGGCCGGCAGATCGCGCACGGGCACGCGCTCGCCACGCGGGAGCGCGACAGCCTGGGGCAGCGGCGAAGTGGAGACGACCATGGACCATACTATACGGCGAAACGCCCGAAAAGGTTAGGGTTTTCCCGAATATCCCTACACCCTGGGACAGCCCGCGCACCCCCGCACCTGTGCCGCCGGCGACAGCTTCTAGGGGCATCCCCTGAGCCGGGCGGCGCGGGGCACCGGCCACAATGGGCAGCTCTCACGATCACGACGCCGCCATGCAAAGAATTTGGCTATCGAGCTACCCTCCCGGCGTGCCCGCCGATATCGACCCGACCCAGTACGACTCGCTGGTGAGCCTGCTGGAACAGGCCTTTCGCCGGCATCCACAGGACCCGGTTTCGGTGTGCATGGACCGCTGGATGAGCTACGGCCAACTGGACCGCTACAGCGCCGCGCTGGGTGCGCACTTGCAGTCGCTGGGGTTGCCCACGGGGGCGCGCGTGGCGATCATGCTGCCCAACCTGCCGCAGTTTCTGATCACCATGGCGGCGGTGCTGCGCGCCGGCTACACCTGCGTCAACGTCAATCCGCTCTACACCGCGCGCGAGCTGGAGCACCAGCTCAAGGACTCGGGCGCCGAGGCCATCGTCATCCTGGAGAACTTCGCCCACACGCTGGAGGAGGTCATCGACCGCAGCCCGTTGCGCCACGTCGTGCTGGCCAGCTTCGGTGACCTGCTGGGACCGTGGTATGGGCGCTGGATGACCTTCCTCGTGCGGCATGTGGCCAAGCTGGTGCCGGCGTTCAAACTCCCGCTGCAGGGGCCCGGGGGTACGCGCACCATCGTACCCTTCCGCCGGGCACTGGAGAGCGGCCAGTCGCAGGCCCTCAAACCGGCGGCGGTCAACCGCGACAGCATCGCCTTCCTGCAGTACACCGGCGGCACCACCGGCCTGTCCAAAGGCGCGGCGCTGACGCACGGCAACGTCATCGCCGCCATTCTGCAGGCCGAGGCGTGGTTTACCCCCGCGCTCAGTAAGGTGGGTGACCCGCGACACGCCAACCACATCATGGCGCTGCCGCTCTACCACATCTTTGCGCTGACACTGATGCTGCTGGTCATGCGCCACGGCGCGCACGCCACCCTCATCCCTAATCCGCGCGACATCCCCAAGTTCGTCGAGGTGCTCAAGAGCCGGCCGTTCAATGTCCTGCCCGCCGTCAACACGCTGTTCAACGGGCTGCTGAACAACGCGCGCTTCCGCCAGCTCGATTTTTCCTCGCTGGTGCTGTCGCAGGCCGGTGGCATGGCGGCCAGCGAGGGCACGGCACGGCAGTGGCAAAAGGTCACCGGCTGCGCTATGATCGAAGGCTGGGGCATGAGCGAGACCTGCGCCATCGGCACCAACAATCCCGTCACCAACACGGAGTTCACCGGCACCATCGGCCTGCCGCTGCCCAGTGTGGAGATCGCCATCAAGGACGACGACGGCCAGGACCTTCCGCCGGGCGGCGTCGGCGAGATCTGCATCCGCGGCCCCAACGTCATGACCGGCTACTACAACAAGCCGGAGGAGACGGCCAAAGTCTTCACCCCCGACGGCTACGTGCGCACCGGCGACGTCGGCATCATGGACGAGCGCGGCTACATCCGCATCGTCGACCGCAAGAAGGACATGATCATCGTCTCGGGCTTCAACGTCTACCCGACCGAGATCGACAACGTCGTGTCCACCTGCCCCGGCGTGCTGGAGTGCGCCGCGGTGGGGGTGCCGGACCCACACTCCGGCGAGGCGGTCAAGCTCTACGTCGTGCGCAGCGACCCCACGCTGACCGAGGAGCAGGTGATGCGCTTCTGCCACGACAACCTGACCGGCTACAAGCGGCCCAAGTACATCGAGTTCCGCGAGGAGTTGCCCAAGAGCGCCGTCGGCAAGATCCTGCGCCGAGAGCTACGGCACAAGTGAGCGAGGAACGACATCCACCACTGCCCGCCGGCGTGCGCGTGCTCGAGCGCGGCTGGCTGTCGGCCAACCACGTGCTGTGCGAGGGGCCGCAAGGCACAGCGCTAGTCGACAGCGGCTACGTCACCCACGCCGCGCAGACGCTGGCGCTGGTGGAACGGGCGCTCGGCGGACGGCCGCTGGATCGGCTGCTGAACACCCACCTGCACAGCGACCACTGCGGCGGCAACACCGCGCTGCAGGCACGCTACCCCGGCCTGCGCACTGCCATCCCGCCCGGCGCGGCCGACGCGGTGCGTGCCTGGGACGAGGAGCGTCTGAGCTACCGCGCCACCGGGCAGGACTGCGCGCGCTTCACCTTCGATGCGCTGCTGATTCCGGGTGCGACGGTGACGCTGGCTGGCCGCGCGTGGCAGATTCACGCCGCGCCGGGCCACGACCCGGACGCGGTGATGCTGTTCGATCCGCTCAGCCGCACGCTGATCAGCGGCGATGCGCTGTGGCAACATGGCTTCGGGGTCGTCTTTCCGGAGCTGCAGGGGGAGCCTGGCTTCGACGCCGTGGCGGCGACGCTGGATCTGATCGAGCGGCTGGCGCCGTGCGTCGTCATCCCCGGCCACGGCAGCCCATTCGGCGCCGCGACCCACCGCGGCGCCGGACCGGCCGCGCCGGTGGCGGCGGCGCTGGCCGTGGCGCGCCAGCGCCTCCAGGCCTTTTTCGCCGACCCGGCGCGCCACCGCCGGCATGCGCTCAAGGTGCTGCTGAAATTCAAGCTGCTGCAGTGGCAGCGACAGTCCCTCGCCGCGGTGCAGGACTGGGCCCGCGGCGTGCCCTACCTGGTACGCCTGCATGCCAGCCACGGCGGTGGCCAGTCTTTCGACACCTGGCTGCAGGCGCTGATCGACGATCTGTGTGCCGGTGGCGCCGCGCGGCGCGACGGCGACATGCTGGTCGATAGCGGCTGAGGGCCGGCACTCGCCCCCAACGGAACGCTGGACACCCGACCCCGGCGGCCGTCCGCAGCGCGGCGGCGGTCACAACCCTAGCATCAGGCGCAGGTTCTGCACCGCGGCGCCGCTGGCACCCTTGCCCAGGTTGTCCAGCCGTGCCACCAGCAGCGCATGGCGGTGGCCGTCGTGACCGTAGACACGCAGCTCCAGGTGGTCCTGGCCCGCCAGCGCCACGGCGTCGAGCCGGCCGTCGGCTGTCGGCGGCAGCACGCGCACCCAAGCGCTACCAGCGTAGTGCGCGGCTAGCGCTTCGTGCAGGTCGGCGGCGCGCACGCGGCCCGGCAGCAGATCCAGGTGCAGCGGCAGTTGCACCAGCATGCCCTGCGCAAAGTTGCCGACGGACGGCACGAAGATCGGCCGGCGCTGCAAACCCGTGTAGACCATGATTTCCGGCAGGTGCTTGTGCTCCAGCCCGAGCGCATACAGCTCGAAGGCCGGCGCGCGGCCGGCCTCGTAGGCCTCGATCATCGGGCGGCCGCCGCCACTGTAGCCGCTGACGCTGGGCAGGCACAGCGGGGTATCCGGCGGCAACAGGCCAGCGTCGATGAGGGGGCGGATCAACGCGATCGCCCCGGTGGCGTAGCAGCCGGGGTTGGCCACGCGCTCGGCCGTGCGGATGACCTCGGCCTGCCCTGGCGCCAGCTCGGCAAAGCCATACGCCCAGCCTGGGGCCACCCGGTGCGCGGTGGAGGCGTCGATGATGCGCGGCGCGCGCCCGGTCTGAGCCCGCAAGGCGTCGATCATGGCCACGGACTCGCGCGCGGCCTCATCGTGCAGGCAGAGGATGACCAGATCCGCCTGCGCCATGCGCTCGCGCTTGGCCTGCGGGTCCTTGCGGCGCTCGGGGTCGATCGACAGCAGCGTGAGGCCGGCCAGCCCCTGCAGCCGTTCACGGATCTGCAGGCCGGTCGTGCCGGCTTCCCCGTCGATAAAGATGTGGGCCATCGCGATACTCCACGGGGGTTACCCCGCATTGACAAAGCCAAAATCCAGCCCGACGGGACGGTGCGGCCCGTCAGCTTCGCAAAAGGTTTGTGCGACGCACCATGATACAGTTCGCGCTGTCCCGCGCTGGCCCGCCAGCCGTGGCGCTCCATGGTGGGGCGCTGCGCACTCGTGCACGCGGCGGCGCGAGCGGTCTGGCCGACCCCTCGCCTGCCGCCGGGCGGACCTCCCGTCAGACGCCACTTAAGACAGGAACCACATGAAGATTCACGAGTACCAAGGCAAGGAAATCTTGCGCCAGTTCGGCGTGCCGGTGCCGCGCGGCATTGCGGCCTTCACGGTGCAGGAGGCAGTCGAGGCGGCCCAGAAGCTGGGCGGGCCGGTCTGGGTGGTCAAAGCCCAGATCCACGCTGGCGGCCGCGGCAAGGGCGGCGGCGTCAAGGTGGCCAAGAGTATCGACCAGGTGTGCGAGCTGGCCGGCCAGATGCTGGGCATGCAGCTGGTCACGCACCAAACCGGTCCGCAGGGCCAAAAGGTGCGGCGCTTGTACATCGAAGACGGCGCCGACATCCATAAAGAGTACTACGTGTCGGTGGTGACCGACCGCGCGACGCAGAAGGTGGCGATCATCGCCTCCAGCGAAGGCGGCATGGACATTGAGGAAGTCGCCGCGCACACGCCCGACAAGATCGTGAAGATCTTCGTCGATCCGCTGATCGGCCTGACCGATGCCCAGGCGCGCCAACTGGCCGAGGGCATCGGCATGACCGGCGACACGGTGGACCAGGCGGTGACGCTGCTGCAGAACCTGTACCGCTGCTACATGGAGACCGACGCTTCGCTGGTGGAGATCAACCCGCTCAACCGCGACAGCCAGGGCAACCTGATTGCGCTGGACGCCAAGTTCAACTTCGACTCCAACGCCCTGTTCCGCCACCCGGAAATTGTCGCTCTGCGCGACCTGGACGAAGAAGACCCGGCGGAAATCGAGGCCTCCAAGTTCGACTTGGCCTACATCAGCCTGGACGGCAACATCGGCTGTCTGGTCAATGGCGCCGGGCTGGCGATGGCGACGATGGACACCATCAAACTGTTCGGCGGCGAGCCGGCCAACTTCCTGGACGTCGGCGGCGGCGCCACGGCCGAGAAGGTGACCGAGGCGTTCAAGATCATGCTCAAGAACCCCAACGTCAAGGCCATTCTGGTCAACATCTTCGGCGGCATCATGCGCTGCGACGTGATCGCCACCGGCGTGATCACCGCGTGTAAGGCGGTCAACCTGAACGTGCCGCTGGTCGTGCGCATGAAGGGCACCAACGAGGACCTGGGCAAGAAGATGCTGGCCGAGTCGGGCCTGCCCATCATCAGCGCCGACACCATGGCCGAAGCCGCCCAGAAGGTCGTCGCCGCCGTCGCCGGCCGTTGATTGGCCCTGCCGAGAGGAAAGCGCATCATGTCCATCCTGATCAACAAAGACACCAAGGTCATCACCCAGGGCATCACCGGCAAGACGGGCCAGTTCCACACCGAAAAGTGCCAGGAGTACGCCAACGGCAAAAACTGCTTTGTCGCCGGCGTCAACCCCAAGAAGGCCGGTGAGATGATTTTTGACATCCCCATCTATGCTTCCGTCAAAGAGGCGGCGGCCGAGACGGGCGCCACGGTCAGCGTTATCTATGTGCCGCCGGCCGGCGCGGCGGACGCCATCTGGGAGGCGGTAGAGGCCGACCTGGACCTGGTGGTCTGCATCACCGAAGGCATCCCGGTGCGCGACATGCTGATGGTGCGCAACAAGATGAAGGCCAAGGAGGCCGCCGGCGGCAAGAAGACCTTGCTGCTGGGGCCGAACTGCCCGGGCCTGATCACGCCCGAGGAGATCAAGATCGGCATCATGCCGGGTCACATCCACCGCAAGGGCCGCATCGGCGTGGTGTCGCGCTCTGGCACGCTGACCTACGAGGCGGTGGCGCAGCTAACCGAGCTCGGGCTCGGCCAGTCCAGCGCGGTGGGCATCGGGGGCGACCCGATCAACGGCCTCAAGCACATCGACGTCATGAAGATGTTCAACGACGATCCGGACACCGACGCCGTCATCATGATCGGCGAGATCGGCGGCCCGGACGAGGCCGAGGCCGCGCGCTGGTGCAAGGAGCACATGAAGAAGCCGGTGGTCGGCTTCATCGCCGGCGTCACCGCCCCCCCGGGCAAGCGCATGGGCCACGCCGGCGCGCTGATCAGCGGCGGCGCCGACACGGCCGAGGCCAAGCTCGCCATCATGGAGGAGTGCGGCTTCAAGGTCACGCGCAACCCCTCCGAGATGGGTAAGCTGCTCAAGAGCCTGCTCTGATCGCAAGCGGCGGCGCCCCTGCGCCCCACCAGAACGGCCCGGCCCCGCTTTGGCGGGGCCGTTTTTTTGCGTGCGCGGGGCGATACACTGCGTTAGCCCCACGCCCTGCACCGCTCTATGCAATACCAGTTCGCCTGTGCCACGGATGTCGGCCGGGTGCGTCTCAACAACGAAGACGCCGTGCTCGTCGATGCCCAATTGGGACTGGCCGTGCTGGCCGATGGCATGGGCGGCTACAACGCCGGCGAGGTGGCCAGCCGGCTGTGTTGCGAGGTGGTGCATGCCACGCTGCGCCAACACCCCAAAACCGTGGACACGGACCCCGGGCAAGCCCTGGCGCAAGCCATCGAACGGGCCAACGCCGCGGTCTATCTGGATGCGCTGAGCCACCCCGCGCACCGCGGCATGGCCACGACGGTGGTCGCCGCGCTGGTGCGGGGTGACCGCCTGGTCGTGGGGCATGTGGGCGACTCGCGCCTGTACCGCTTGCGCCAGGGGCAGTTTGCGCCCCTGACCCGAGACCACACGCTGGTGCAGGAGCACATCGACGCGGGCCTGATCCGCGCACAAGACGCCCGCGCCACCGGTTACCGCAATCTGGTCACGCGGGGCATCGGCATCGCCCCGCGGGTGGACGCCGACATCGCCCTGCACACGGTGGCGGCGGGCGATACCTACCTGCTGTGCTCGGACGGCCTGACCGACATGCTGACGGAGCCGGAGATCGCCCACCTTCTGTGCCGCTGCGGACGGGGCGCCGACGTGGCAACGGCCCTGATCGCCGCGGGCAACGCCGCCGGCGGCCGCGACAACCTCACCGTCGCCCTGATCCACTGCGCGCCCGATGGCGCGACCGGGAGCGCTCCATGCCCACGCTGACCATCGCGCTGGACGGTCGCGAGCTCCAGCGCCTGCCCCTGACCCGCCCCCGCACCACGGTCGGGCGACGCCCGTACAACGACATCGTGATGGAACACCTGGCCGTCAGCGGCGAGCACGCCGTATTCGTACTGCAGCCGGACGGCCGCGTGCAGGTGCTCGACCTCAACAGCACCAACGGCACCTACGTCAACGGCCGCGCCGTGGTGTCGGCCGACGTAGGCCCCGACGACCTGATCGAGATCGCGCGCTACCAGTTGCGGGTGATCGACGACGCCACCCCAGTCACGGCCGAGGCGACAACCGCCCCGCCCCCCACCGTGGCGCAGCCGGCGCGGCAAGCCAGGCTGGAAGTGTTGGATGGCCCGGCCGCCGGCCGAACCGTGGCGCTGACCAAGGCGGCCACCACCATCGGCAAACCGGGGGTCGCGGTGGCCACGGTGACGCGCACCGGCGCGGACTATGTGCTGACCCAGGCAGCGGGAGAACGCCCCGCGACGCTCAATGGCCAAACCATCGGCCCCACCGGCGCACCGTTACACGACGGGGACGTGATCGTACTGGCCGGCACACGCATCCGTTTTGTGCTCTGCTGACCCTTGGCGGTCTTGGCGGCCCCTGCTCAGGGCACCAGCCACAACGCCGCGCGCGTGCGCTCGGCCTCGGCGCGCGCGGCGGCGGCAAAGTCCTCACCAGCGCTGGCGTACAGGATGGCGCGCGAGGAGTTGACGATCACCGGCCCCGTGGTGCGCCCCTGCGCGTCGCCGCGCCAGCCGGCGCCCACCGTGGTCGCGGCGTCGCCCCCCTGCGCACCGACGCCCGGGATCAGCAGCGGCACGGTGGGCGCGATCGAGCGCACGCGCTCGATCTCCTGCGGGTAAGTGGCCCCCACCACCAACCCCATCTGGCCGTGGCGGTTCCACGGCCCCTGCGCCAGCGCTGCGATGTGCTCGTACAGGCGCGGCTGCCCCGGCACGTCGGCCAGGCGCCGCGCCTGCAGGTCGTCGCCGCCAGGGTTGCTGGTGCGGCACAGCAGAAACACGCCCTTGCCCGGGTAGCGCAAATAGGGCTCCACCGAGTCGTAGCCCATGAACGGCGACAGCGTCACCGCATCCGCCCCGTAGCGCTCGAACGCCTCCTTGGCGTACTGCTCGGCGGTGCTGCCGATGTCGCCGCGCTTGGCGTCCAGGATGATCGGTACCTCGGGCGCGGCCACGCGGATGTGCGCCAGCAGCCGCTCGAGCTGCGCCTCCGCCCCGTGCGCGGCAAAGTAGGCGATCTGCGGTTTGTAGGCGCAGACGAGGTCGGCGGTGGCATCGACGATGGCGGCGCAGAAGTCGTACAGGTGCTCCACGCGGCCGCGCCAGCGGCCTGGCAGGCGCGCCGGGTCCGGATCCAGCCCCACGCACAGGCGTGAGCGGTGGCGCGCCTCGGCGCGCAGCAACATTTCGATGAAATCCATGCCGGCATTGTAGAAGTGGCTAGGATGGCGGGCATGACACGCACCCTGATCGGCCTGGGCCTGGCAGCCCTAGCGGCGGCGGCGCTGCTGACAGGGCTGGAGGCGGCGCCCGCGGTGCGCGGCGGTTTGGCCCTGTTTGCGGCGATTGGCGTGCTGTGGCTGACGCAGGCGCTGCACCTGAGTGTGACGGCGCTGCTGGTGCCGTTGCTGGCGGTGGGCATGGGGCTGCTGCCGCTGCGCGAGGCGCTGGCGGCGTTCGCGCAGCCGGTGATCTTTTTGTTTCTGGGCGGCTTTGCGCTGGCCACGGCGCTGACGCAGCATGGCATCGACCGGGCGCTGGCGCGGCTGTTGCTGCGCCTGTCAGGCGGGCACCCGTGGCGCGCCGTGCTAGGGCTGTGGGGCACCACGGCCCTGCTGTCCATGTGGCTGAGCAACACCGCGACCACCGCCATGATGCTGCCGCTAGCCATCGGCTTGCTGCAGCGCGGTGGCTGGTGGCCCGCGGGCCCGACCGGCCCCGGGGACGGGGCGGCGCGTCCGCCCGCCCCGACCGCACCCAGCGACGCGGCCGCCACGCGCACCGCAGCCTTCGTGCTGCTTGGCGTGGCCTACAGCGCCAGCATCGGCGGCATGGTCACGCTGGTGGGCAGCCCGCCCAACGCCATCGCGGCGGCGCAGGCGGGGCTGGACTTCGTGGCGTGGCTGGCCTACGGGCTGCCGGCCGCGCTGCTGCTTTGGCCGCTGATGGGGCTGGCGCTCGCGCTGCTGCTGCGCCCGGCGTTTCACCGCCCGGAGATCGCCCCCGGCGGCGTCCCTTCTGCGGCGGACGGCGGCCCCACCGTCATCGCACCGGCGCCGGACTCCGGCACCGAGGTACCGTTCGTCTGGACCCGGGCGCGCGTGCTGACGGCCGTCATTTTTGCGCTGACGGCGCTGGGCTGGGTGGTTGGCGCGCCGCTGCTGCGCCGGCTCGGCATCGCCGGCGATGCCGACGCGCTGGTGGCGCTGGCCGCCATCGTGGCGCTGGTGGGCAGTGGCGCGCTGCGCTTCGAAGCACTGGAGCGCCACGCGCAGTGGGGCGTTCTGCTGCTGTTCGGCGGCGGCCTGGCGCTGGGCGAGGTGATGGCGCGCACCGGCGCCACCGCCTGGCTGGTGCAGGCGCTGCTGGCGCACCTGCACGGCTGGTCGCCGTGGTGGATCGGGCTGGCGTTGATCGCGTTCGTGATCTTTCTGACCGAACTGGTCAGCAACACCGCCAGCGCCGCCCTACTGTTGCCGATCGTGCTGACACTCAGCGCCGAGCTGGGCCTGCCGGCGGCGGCGATGGCCGCGTCGGTGGCGCTGGCGGCCTCGTGCGCCTTCATGCTACCGGTGGCCACACCGCCCAACGCCATCGTCTACGGCGCGGGTGTTGTCGGCGCCGGCGCGATGGCGCGCGCGGGCCTGGCGCTCAACGTTTTGGCGCTGGCGGTGCTGGGCGCGCTAACCGCCCTGCGGGCCGGTTGAGCCACCGGCCCCGTGGCCCCGACCGGCCCGCGAGGCCGGGCGCTTTTGCGCTACAGTGTCCGGTGACCATGACCATCGATACGACGAGGAGACGCACGATGCAACGACGCCAATGGCTGGCCGCCGCCGCGGCCCTGACCGCCACCACCGCCGCCCCCTGGGTGCGCGCCCAGGCCCTGGAAAAGACCAAGGTCACCATCGCCGTCGGTGGCAAGAACCTGTTCTACTACCTGCCGCTGACCATCGCGGAAGAGCTGGGCTATTTCAAGGCCGAGGGGCTGGACGTCAGCATCGTGGATTTCGCGGGCGGCGCGCGTGCGCTGCAGGCCGTGGTGGGTGGCAGCGCCGACGTAGTCTCCGGCGCGTTCGAGCATACGGTCAACATGCAGTTCAAGGGCCAGCCGATGCGCGCCTTCGTGCTGCAGGGGTTGGCGCCACAAATCGTGCTGGGCGTCAACCCCAAGACCCTGCCCAACTTCCAATCGATCGCCGACCTCAAGGGCAAGAAGATCGGCGTGACGGCCCCGGGCAGTTCCACCAACATCATGCTCAACTTCGTGCTGGCCAAGGCGGGGCTCAAGCCCAGCGACGTCAGCGTCATCGGCGTGGGGGCAAGCAACGGTGCCGTGGCCGCCATGCGCTCGGGCCAAATCGACGCCCTTAGCAACCTCGACCCGGTCATCACCCTGCTGCAGCGCTCGGGCGATCTGCGCATCATCGTCGACACGCGCAAGCCGGCCGAGGCCGAGCGCGTCTTTGGCGGCCCGATGCCGGCGGGCTGCCTGTATGCGCCGGTTGCGTTCGTGGACAAGCACCCCAACACGGTGCAGGCCCTGACCAATGCCATGGTGCGCGCCAACAAGTGGATTCAGCAGGCCGGACCGGGCGACATCATCAAGGTGGTGCCCGAAAGCTATCTGCTGGGCGACCGCGCGGTGTACATCGACGGCTTTCTGGCGTCCAAGCCCGCGCTGTCGCCGGATGGGGCGATCCCGGCGAAGGGAGCGGAAACCGCCTTCCGCGCACTGGGCAGCGTGGACGACAAGCTGGCCGCGGCCAAGCTGGACCTGAACGCCGTCTACACCAACGCCTTCGTGCAAAAGGCCAACGCAAAGTATCCGAAAGGCTGACGGTGACGACGCCGGCGATCGATCTGCAGGACATCGCCTGCACCTTCATCAGCAAGGACGCCCCGGGCCAGCGCTACACGGCGGTCGAGCACGTCTCGCTGACGGTGGGCGCCGGGGAGTTCGTCAGCGTGGTCGGCCCCACTGGCTGCGGCAAGAGCACGCTGCTCAACGTCGCCGCGGGGTTGCTGGCCCCCAGCCGGGGCACGGTGCGCATTTTTGGCCAGCCCCTGACAGGCCTGAATGCGCGCGCGGGCTACATGTTCCAGGCCGAGAGCCTGATGCCGTGGCGCACGGCGCTGGGCAATGTGATGGCGGGGCTGGAATTCCGCGGCGTGCCACCGGCCGAGGCGCGCGCGCAGGCCGAGGACTGGCTGTGCCGCGTGGGCCTGGGGGCCTTTGGCGATCGCTATCCGCACCAAATGAGCGGCGGCATGCGCAAGCGCGCCGGCCTCGCGCAGGTGCTGGTGCTCGACCCCGACATCATCCTGATGGACGAGCCGTTCTCGGCACTGGACATCCAGACCCGGCAGTTGATGGAAAACGAGGTGCTGGCGCTGTGGCAGGCCAAACGCAAGGCGGTGCTGTTCATCACGCACGACCTGGACGAGGCCATCGCGATGAGCGACCGCGTGGTGGTGATGAGCGCCGGGCCGGCCTCGCGCCCGATCGGCGAGTTCGCCATCGACATCCCGCGCCCGCGCGACGTCGCCGAAGTGAAGATGACCCCGCGCTTCCTGGAGCTGCACGCCGCCATCTGGGGCGTGTTGCGCGAGGAGGTGCTCAAGGGCTACCAACAACAACTGCGCCGCGCTGCCTGAGTGCCCCCGCCCCCCCCGCTATGTGGCAACTGATCAAACCCCGACCGAGCAACCTGCGGCTGTGGCAACTGGGCTTGCTGGTCGCGCTGTTCCTGCTGTGGCACGTGCTGACGCAGCCGGGCCTGATCCCGCCCTTTCTGTTCGACAACGACCGACAGGCCGCATTCTTTTTTGGCGAGCCGCTGAAGGTACTGGAGCGCATTTGGGCGTGGTTCGTGACCGATGCCGACATCTACCGCCACCTGGGCGTGACGTTGGCCGAGACGCTGCTAGCCTTTGGCATCGGCTCGGTGACGGGGCTGGCGGCCGGGCTGTGGCTGGCGCTGTCGCCCATGGCCTCGGCCATCCTGGAGCCCTACATCAAGGCGCTCAACTCCATGCCGCGCATCATCCTGGCGCCGATTTTTGCCGTGTGGTTTGGCCTGGGCATCGGCTCCAAGGTCGCCTTGGGCGTGACCCTGGTGTTTTTCATCGTGTTCTTCAACGTCTACCAAGGTGTACGGGAGGTCAGCCCGGTCATCCTGGCCAATGCGCGCATGCTGGGCGCCGAGCCCAAGCAGCTGCTGCGCCACGTCTACCTGCCCAGCGCCACGAGCTGGGTGTTCAGCTCGCTGCACACCAGCGTGGGGCTGGCCTTCGTCGGCGCGGTGGTGGGTGAATATTTGGGCTCCAGCCAGGGCGTGGGCTACCTGATCCTGCAGGCCGAGGGCACCTTCGACATCAACACCGTCATGGCCGGCATCCTGGTGCTGACGGTCTTCGCGCTGGTGCTGGACGGACTGGTCGGCCGCATCGAGCGGCGGCTGCTCACCTGGCAGCCCAAGGCGGGCGAAACCGAAAAGCTGTGACCCCATGGAGCGCAACGCGATGAACCCTTGGCTGCTGCTGGCGCTGGCCATCGCCGCGGAGGTGGTCGGCACGAGCGCGCTCAAGGCCAGCGATGGCTTCACGCGGCTGGTGCCGTCGCTGGTCGTCGTCGTGGGTTACGTCGTTTCGTTCTACTGCCTGTCGCTGGTGCTGCGCCACATTCCGGTGGGCATCACCTACGCGGTGTGGTCGGGGCTGGGCATCGTGCTGATCACGGTGGCGGCCTTCGTCCTGTACGGCCAGCGGATCGATCTGGCGGGGTGGATCGGCATGGGGCTGATCGTCGCGGGCGTGCTGGTACTCAATTTGTTTTCGCGCGCCACGGCGCACTGATGCGGCGCAGCGCCACCACCACGACCCACCCCAGCGCCACGCCCACCGCATCCGCGACCCAGTCGGCCACATCGCCCTGGCGCCAGCCACTGGCCGACTGCGCCAGTTCGATGGCCGCACCGTACAGCAGCAGGGCTACCCCACGCGCACACCACGCCTGCGCCGGATAGGCCCGCCATGCCGCCACGGTCAGAAGGGCAAAGCCCAACCCATGCTGGGCCTTGTCCCACCCATCCAGGGCTTGCGGCGGCAGATGCTCTACGGGTGTCAGCGACAACACCGTGACCGCCCCGGCCAGCCCCCAGAACGCCAGCCGGGCGAACAAGCCCTTCATGGGTGCGGGGCGGCGGCGCGCGCCACCTGCAACGCATCGACGAAGCGCGCCGCCACGTCGTAGCCCGTCTGCTGCGTGATCTCCTGAAAGCAGGTCGGGCTGGTGACATTGACCTCGGTGAGGTGCTCGCCGATGATGTCCAGGCCCACCAGCAGCAGCCCGCGCGCAGCCAGCCGCGGCCCGAGCGCGCGCGCGATGGCCTCGTCGACCGCGGACAGCGGCTGCGCCACGCCGCGCCCGCCGGCAGCCAGGTTGCCGCGCACCTCGCCGCCTTGCGGGATGCGCGCCAGCGCATACGGCACCGGCTCGCCGCCGATCACCAGCACACGTTTGTCGCCCTGGGCGATGGCCGGCAGGAAGCGCTGCACCATGATGGTGGTGTGGCCGTGCTGCGTCAGCGTCTCGATCACGGCGCCCAGGTTCAGCCCGTCCGGGCCGACGCGGAAGATGCCACGCCCGCCCATGCCGTCCAGCGGCTTGAGGATGATGTCGCGGTGCTCGGCGTGAAAGGCGCGGATCGCCTCCGCCGAGCGCGTCACCAGCGTCGGCGGCGCCCACTCGGCAAACTCCGTCAACGCCAGCTTTTCCGGGTGGTCGCGCAGCGCCGCCGGGCGGTTGAAGACGCGTGCCCCCTCACGCTCGGCCTGCTGCAGCAGGTGCGTGGCGTAGAAATACTCGGCATCGAACGGCGGATCCTTGCGCATCAGCACGGCATCGAACTCGCGCAACGCCGCACGGCGCTGGGCCACCGCGCGGAACCAGTCATTCGCCGCACCGGTCAGCTCGATCTCGCGCACCAGCGCCGTCACCGGCTCGCCGCTGCGCCAGTGCAGATGCGCCGGCTCGCACGCGGCCAGGCGCACGCCGCGGCGCGCCAGCTCGCGCATCATCGCAAAGGTGCTGTCCTTGTAGGTGGCGAAGGTGTGCAGCGGGTCGGCCACCACCAGCACGCGGCCCAGACCACCCGCTGCGGTGGGGATCTCAGGCATAGAGCTCGGCCTCCGGGTCGGTGGCTTCCAGCTCGTAAGCGGCGGCCAGCATGGCCAGCCGCGCGACCACGCCATACATGTAGAAGCGGTTGGGCACGCTCGCCCCCGGCCGGGTGCCGGGCTGCGGCTGAAGGGCGCTCTTTTCGAACGCCAGCGGCACGAAGCTCGCCCCGGGGGCGTTGAGGTTCTCATCGGCGCCGCGCTCGGCGTGCACGCGGTAGAAGCCCCCGACCACATAGCGGTCCATCATGTAGACCACCGGCTCGGCCACGGTGTCGTGGATGCGCTCGTGCGTCATGACGCCTTCCTGGATGATGACGTCGCTGACCTGTTGGCCGTCCTTGATGACGTTCATTTTGTTTTTGGTGCGGCGGTTGAGGTTGGCCAGCTCGGCGGCGTCGCGCACCATCATCACGCCCATGCCGTAGGTGCCGTTGTCGGCCTTGACGACGACGAACGGCCGCTCCTGGATGCCGTACTCCTTGTACTTGCGGCGGATCTTGGCCAGCAGCGCATCGACGTTGCCCTGCAAGCACTCGAAG
Organism: Tepidimonas sp.; assembly: GCF_036825565.1. Taxonomy (GTDB): domain Bacteria; phylum Pseudomonadota; class Gammaproteobacteria; order Burkholderiales; family Burkholderiaceae_C; genus Tepidimonas. The sequence continues at coordinate 30,932 of NZ_DAISXZ010000018.1, forward strand.
CCGGTCCCCTCGGCAAAGTTGACCTGCCCGCAGCGGGCGAACATGGGGTTGATGAGCCACGGGTCCATGCCCAGCAGCTTGCCAAAGCGCTTGGCCACCTCCTCGTAGGCGCGGAAGTGGTTGCTCTTGCGCCGCACATGCCAGCCCGCGTGCAGCGGGGGCAGCAGGTACTGCTCGTGCAGATCTTCCAGGATGCCCGGCACACCCGCGGAGAGGTCGTTGTTGAGCAGGATGGTGCACGGATCGAAATGCTTGAGCCCGAGGCGGCGCCCTGCGCGAATCAGGGGCTCGAGCGTGACCTGCTCGCCGTTGGGCAGGTCGATGGTGGTGGGGGCCTGGATCTCGGGGTTGAGCGAGCCCAGTCGCACATTGAGCCCGGCCGAATAGAAGATGCGCTGCAACTGCGCCACGTTCATCAGATAGAACAGGTTGCGCGTGTGGTTCTCGGGAATGAGCAGCAGGTTTTTCGCCTCGGGGCAGATCTTCTCGATCGCGGCCATCGCGGCCTGCACCGCAAGGGGCACCATCTCGGGCGTGAGGTTGTTCCACCCGCCGGGGAACAGATTGGTGTCCACCGGCGCGAGCTTGAAGCCGGCATTGCGGATGTCCACCGAGGTGTAGAACGGCGGCGTGTGCTCCATCCACTCCAGCCGAAACCAGCGCTCGATGACCGGGGTAGATTCGAGGATGCGCTGCTCCAGCTCGTTGATGGGGCCGGTCAGCGCGGTGACGAGGTGGGGAACCATGGTAGGCCCTCTGACGGAATGAGAAACGAGGCCGCCCGACGGGACGGCGTCAGCGGGGGAATGCACCGATTGTAGGAAGTCGCGCACGGCACCCACAACCCGGGCGGGTATCGGTTATAACCAATGTTCCAGCGTGAAGCCGGACGCGGTTCCACGCTGAAGGCGGACAGCATTCCAAA
>NZ_DAISXZ010000019.1:0-31156 GCF_036825565.1 Tepidimonas sp.
GTCCCCCGCCCCGCACGCCGGCACCGCGGCACCCGTGCGCTGGCTGCGCGGCGCGCTGCGGGCCGCTGGGTGGATGCTGGTCACCGCCGTGCTGCTGCAAGGGGTGTTCGCGGTACGCATTGCGCTGATGGCGGTGGTGGACCCGCAAAGCACGGCCTTTCAGCGATCCGAAGCGTGGCGCTTGGCCAGCCAGGGCCACGGCCTGGAGGATTGGCGCCAGCGCTGGGTGCCGTACGAGGCCATCTCGCCCCACCTGCGGCGTGCCGTGGTGGCGTCGGAAGATGCCGGTTTCGTCGGCCATTTCGGCGTCGACTGGGCAGCCATCGAGGCGGCGCGGGCGCGCAACGAACGGCGGCTGGCCCAAATGGTGTCGCGCAGCGGCAACGGGCATGTGCGCCCCGCGCGGCTGGCCGGGGGGTCCACCATCACCCAGCAACTGGCGAAAAACCTGCTGCTCTCGGGTGAGCGCACCCTCTGGCGCAAGGGGCAGGAGCTGCTGCTGGCCTGGATGCTGGAGGCGTTGCTGGACAAGCGCCGCATCTTGGAGCTGTACCTGAATGCGGTCGAGTGGGGCGAGGGCGTTTTTGGCGCCGAGGCTGCAGCGCAGCGGTACTTTGGCAAACCCGCGGCCCGCCTGACACCGGCCGAGGCCGCCCGCCTAGCCGTCCTGCTGCCCGCGCCCAAGCTCTACGAACGGCGCCTGCAATCGGGTTACCTGAACAGCCGCACGCAGACCATCCTGGCGCGCATGGGGGCGGTGCAGGTCCCGTGATCCGACCATACCCGCCCCGGCCGCGCCGGTAAGATCGATGGCATGCGCATCCTCGGCATCGACCCCGGCCTGACGGCCACCGGCTTTGGCGTGGTGGACGTGGACGGCCCGCACATGCGCTATGTGGCCAGCGGCACCATCCGCACCAGCCCCGACGACGGCGCGCTGCTGCCCCAGCGCCTGAAGGTGCTGTTCGACGGCATCGGCGAGGTGGTGCAACGCTATCAGCCGACCGTGGCGGCACTGGAGATCGTGTTCGTCAACGTCAACCCGCAGGCCACCCTGATCCTGGGACAGGCGCGCGGGTGCTGCCTGACGGCCCTGGTGGCCAACGACCTGCCCGTGGCGGAGTACACCGCCTTACAGCTCAAAAAGGCCGTGGTCGGCTACGGCAAGGCCCAAAAAAGCCAGGTCCAGGAGATGGTGCGCCGCCTGCTCGACCTGCCGGGCCTGCCTGGCAAAGACGCCGCCGATGCGCTGGGCCTGTGCATCACCCATGCGCAGGTGGCGCGCACCACGCAGGCCATCGGCAAGGTGACTGCGTTGCGGGCACGCACGCATGCGGCGTACAAGGACGGCCGCAGCTATTGAGGAGGGGCAAGGAAGGGGCGGCGGCGCTAGCCGATGCGGCTGAGGATCAGCACCCCGAAGAAGGCCAGCGCGGCAATCACGGTCCATTTCAGAATCACGATGCCCCAGCGCAGAAAGTGCTTGCGCCCGGTGCCCAGGTAGAACGCCAAACACAGCGCACTGGCGCCGAGCAGCGCAAACATCAGGAAGCGAAACAGGAACACGGCGCGCTGCCCGTCGCACGGTCACCGGGCCAGGGCCAGCCGCGCAAAGCCCTGCGGGGCCCGCGCGTCGTCTTCGAAGGTGACGATCTCGTAGGCGTCTGGCTGCGCGAGCAGCGCGCGCAACAACTGGTTGTTGAGCGCATGCCCCGACCGGTAGGCGCTGTAGGCGGCCAGCAGCGGCCGCCCCACCAAATATAGGTCGCCCATGGCGTCCAGAATCTTGTGTTTGGCGAACTCGTCGTCGTAGCGCAGGCCGTCGGCGTTGAGCACCTTAACGTCGTCGAGTACGATGGCGTTGTCCAGCCCGCCACCCAGCGCCAGCCCCTGGGAGCGCATGTGCTCCACGTCGCGCGTGAAGCCGAAGGTGCGGGCGCGCGCAATCTCGCGTGCGTACTGACCACTGCCCAGATCGAACTCCACACACTGGCCGGTGGCGCTGACCGCTGGGTGGTCGAACTCGATCTCGAAGCGCAGCTTGAAGCCGTGGTAGGGCTCCAGGCGGGCCCATTTGAGGGCGCGGCCCTCGCCCTCGCGCACCTCGACCGGGCGCGCGACCTGCAGAAAACGCCGCGGCGCGCGCTGGGTCTCGATCCCGGCGCTTTGCAGCAAATAGACGAAGGATGCCGCCGAGCCGTCAAGGATGGGGACTTCCTCGGCGGTGATGTCGATGATCAGGTTGTCGATGCCCAGCCCCGCACACGCGCTCATCAGATGCTCGACGGTGTGCACCCGCACGCCGTTGCGCGACAGGGTGGAGGCCAGCCGCGTATCGGACACGGCTGCAGCACTGACGGGGATGTCGACCGGATCGGCCAGATCGACACGGCGAAAGACGATGCCCGTATCGGGCGCCGCCGGGCGCAGCGTGAGCTCGACCCGTTCGCCGCTGTGCAGGCCCACGCCCACGGCGCGCGTCAGGGTCTTGAGGGTGCGTTGCGCAATCATGGGGTGGAATTGTAGACGCGGGGTCAGTCGGCCTGCTTGCGCAGGAACGCCGGGATCTCGAAGTCGTCCATGCCGCTGGAGGCCAGCGCCTCCACGCGCGAGGCGGCGCTGCCCGGGTTGTTGCGGCCGTTGAGCCACACGCGCGGAACATTGGGGTGCAGGCCGGCCCCGCCGGCGCCGGCCGTGGGGCTGGCCGCGGCACCGGCGCCCCCCACCGGCTGGTTGAGCGTCGGAATGAAGGGCATGTTGTCGGTGCCGGTGCGCAGGCCCTGCTGCGGCTGAGACTGCACCACCGTCAGCGGCTGGCGTTGGCCGTTGCGGTTCAGTCCCGTGGCCACCACGGTCACGCGCAGCGCATCGCCCAGCGACTCGTCGTAGGCGGTGCCGTAGATGACGTGCGCATCGGGGGCAGCGAAGGCCCGGATGGTGTTCATGGCCAGCTTGGACTCGGACAGCTTCAGCGAGCCCTTGGCCGCGCTGATCAATACCAGCACACCCTTGGCGCCGCGCATGTCCACGCCCTCGAGCAGCGGGCAGGCCACGGCCTGCTCGGCGGCGATGCGCGCACGGTCGGGGCCGCTGGCCACGGCGGTGCCCATCATGGCCTTGCCTGGCTCGCCCATCACGGTGCGCACGTCCTCGAAGTCCACGTTGACCAGTGCCTCGACGTTGATGATCTCGGCGATGCCGCCCACGGCGTTTTTCAGCACGTCGTTGGCGGCGGCAAAGGCCTCGTCCTGCGTGACGTCCTCGCCCAACTCCTCGTGCAGCTTGTCGTTCAGCACGACGATCAGCGAATCGACGCTCTGCTCCAGCTCGGACAGGCCCTCCTCGGCATTCGCCATGCGGCGTCCGCCTTCCCAATCGAAGGGCTTGGTCACCACGCCCACGGTCAGGATGCCCATCTCCCTGGCCATCTTGGCGATGACCGGGGCCGCGCCAGTGCCGGTACCGCCGCCCATGCCGGCGGTGATGAACAGCATGTGCGCGCCCTCGATGGACTCGCGGATGTCGGCTTCGGCCATCAGCGCCGCCTCGCGGCCCTTGTCGGGCTTGCTGCCCGCGCCCAACCCCGTACGGCCGAGCTGGATCAGCCGATGCGCCGACGAGCGCGCCAGCGCCTGCGCGTCGGTGTTGGCGCAGATGAATTCCACGCCCTGCACGCGGCTCTGGATCATGTGCTCGACGGCGTTGCTGCCGCCGCCGCCGACGCCGATCACCTTGATCTGCGTGCCCCGGTTGAACTCTTCGACCTCGATCATTTCGATGCTCATGGAACGCTCCTTGCCTAACCTCGGGAATCTCAGAAATTGCCGACGAACCACTCTTTGACGCGGGTCAGCAGGCCCCCGACCGAGCCTGCCTTTTGCGCCACTTTCTGCCCGCGCAGGCGCGCCAGGCGCGCCTCCTCGAGCAAACCCATCACCGTGGCCGCGCGCGGCTGCGCGACCATGTCGCCCAAGGCGCCGGCGTACTTGGGCACGCCGCGCCGCACGGGCTTGAGAAAAATGTCCTCGCCCAGCTCGACCATGCCGGGCATGACGGCGCTGCCGCCGGTCAGCACGATGCCGCTGGACAGCAGCTCCTCGCAGCCGGATTCGCGGATGACCTGCTGCACCAGCGCGAAGATCTCTTCCACCCGCGGCTCGATGACGCCCGCGAGCGCCTGACGGCTCAAAAGGCGCGGGCCGCGGTCGCCGATGCCCGGCACCTCGACCTGCTGGTCCGGGTCGGCCAGCAGTTGCTTGGCGCAGCCGCTGTCCACCTTGATGTCCTCGGCGTCCTTGGTGGGCGTGCGCAACGCCATGGCGATGTCGTTTGTGATCAGGTCGCCGGCGATCGGGATGGCCGCCGTGTGGCGGATCGCGCCGCCGGCAAAGATGGCCACGTCGGTGGTGCCGGCACCGATATCCACCAGCGCCACGCCCAGTTCTTTCTCGTCCTCGGTCAGCACCGCCTGCGCCGCGGCCAGCGGGTTGAGCATGAGCTGGTCCACCTCCAGCCCGCAGCGGCGCACGCACTTCAGGATGTTCTCCGCGGCGCTCTGCGCGCCGGTGACGATGTGCACCTTGGCCTCCAGGCGCACACCGCTCATGCCAATCGGCTCCTTGACCTCCTGGCCGTCGATGATGAACTCCTGCGGCTCCACCAGCAGCAGACGCTGGTCGGTGGAGATGTTGATCGCCTTGGCCGTCTCGATCACCCGCGCCACGTCCGCGGGGCTGACCTCGCGGTCCTTGATCGCCACCATGCCCTGCGAGTTGATGCCGCGGATGTGGCTGCCGGTGATGCCGGTATAGACGCGGGCGATGCGGCAGTCGGCCATCAGCTCCGCCTCTTTGAGCGCCTGTTGGATGCTGGCCACCGTCGCGTCGATGTTGACGACCACGCCGCGCTTGAGGCCGCTGCTGGGCGCCACGCCCAGCCCGGCGAGCTTGAGGTCGCCGCCGGGCATGACCTCGGCGACGACCGCCATGATCTTGGCGGTGCCGATGTCGAGTCCGACCACGATGTCCTTGTATTCCTTGGCCATGATGCGTTCAGCGGGAGGGGTTGCGAGACGGAGACGACGCGCGCGGGGCGGCGGTCGGGGCCGCCGTGCGCTTGCCTGCCGGCGCGTCGGGTTGGGTGGTCACGCCGCGCAGTTGCAACGCGTAACCGTTGGGGTAGCGCAAATCGGCGCTGACGATGTCGCGCGGCCCGTAGCGGGCGCGCAGCGCTGCCTGTGTGGTGACGAAGCGCTGCAGACGCGCCAGCGCCTCGGCGTCGCCGCGGCCCAACTCGATCGGGGCCCCGCTGTCGAGCGTCAGCCGCCAACTGCCCCGGCTGGAGAGCTCCAGCCGACCGATGTCGCGGCCTAGACGCGCGACCAGGGGCTGCAGCCGGCGGTACATTGACACCACCGCCTCGGCTTCGCCGGCCGGGCCATGCAGCGTGCTCCAGTGGTCGGCCGCGGGGTCGTCGGGGTCGGCCTCGAACACCTCGCCGCGCACGCTGACCAGACGCCCGCCCCCCGGTTCGCCCCACCACGCCAGCGGCTCGTGCTCGCGCAGGGTCACGCGCAAGCGGTTGGGAAACTGCCGCTCCACCACGGCCTCGCGCACCCAGGGCAGGGTCTCGAAGCGCTCGCGCGCCGCCGCCAAATCCAAGGTCAGGAAGGTGCCGCGCAGGTGCGGCACGACCAGCGCCCGCACGGTCACCGCGTTCTGGTGCTCGACCTCGCCACGCAGCACGATGCCCTGCAACGTCCACAGCGGATGCCGCGCCGCCCACACCAACCCCGCCACGACCACGGCCAGGCCCGCGAGCGCAAACAGCGCCGCGGCGACGGCGTTCATCACACGCACGTCGGCCGGCAGGGGCAGAGGGGCGGCGCGGGTGGCCATGTCAGCGCTCCCCTCCTCGGCCGGCGGGGGCGGGCAGCGGGTTGTCCAACGCGGCGTCCGCCAGCAGGCGCAGGCACAGCGCGTCGTAGTCCAGCCCCGCCGCCCGGGCCGACATCGGCACCAGCGAATGCCCGGTCATGCCCGGCGAGGTGTTGATCTCCAGCAGATACGGCCGGCGCGTCGCGGCGTCGATCATCACATCGGCGCGTGCCCAGCCGCGACAGCCCAGCGTCCGGTACGCCGCCAGTACCAGGGCCTGGATGGCCGCCTCCTCACCCGCGGGCAGGTCGCAGGGCACGATGTAGCGCGTGTCGTCGCTGAAGTATTTGTTCTGGTAGTCGTAATTGCCGCCCGGCGCGACGATGTGGATGACCGGCAGCGCCTGCGCCGCGGCCCCGCTGCCCAGCACCGGGCAGGTCACCTCGTCCCCGGCGATGAACTGCTCGCACAACACCTCGGGGTCGTGGTGGGCCGCGAGCCGGTAGGCCTCGGCGCACTGCTCGCGCGCGGTCACCTTGGTCAGCCCGATCGTGGACCCCTCTCGCGCGGGTTTCACGATCATCGGCGCGCCCAGGGCGTCGAAGGCGGCCTGTGTTTCCTCCACGCTGGCGACTTGGCGCCAGTCAGGGGTGGGCAGGCCTTCCGCGCGCCAGATGCGCTTGGTCATCACCTTGTCCATGGCCACGCTGGACGCCAGCACCCCCGAACCGGTGTAGGGGATGCCCATCAGCTCCAGCGCGCCCTGCACGGTCCCGTCCTCGCCGAAGCGGCCATGCAGCGCGATGAAGGCGCGCGCAAACCCTTCGCTCGCCAGCGCCCACAGCGGCCGCTCGGCGGGGTCGAAGGGGTGGGCACCGACACCCGCGCGGCGCAGCGCGGCCAGCACACCGCTACCGGACATCAGCGAGACCTCGCGCTCGGCCGAATGGCCGCCCATGAGCACCGCCACCTTGCCCAGCACGCGCGGGTCCACAGCCACGGGGCGCAGAATCGGCACCGCGGTCATGCCCCCACCTCCTCGGTGGACGGGACCGCGGGCGCGACCGCCAGCGCCACCACACGGGCGGCCACCGTGCCAATCGAACCCGCGCCCATGCACAGCACGACGTCGCCGTCGCGTGCACTGTCCAGGATGGCGCGCGGCAGATCGGCCACGTCGGCCACGAACAGGGGTTCCACCCGCCCCGCGACGCGCAGCGCCCGCGCCAGGCTGCGGCCGTCGGCCGCGACGATGGGCGCTTCGCCCGCGGCATAGACGTCGGTCAACAACACCGCATCTGCCTGGCCGAGCACGCGCACGAAGTCCTCGAAGCAATCGCGCGTGCGGCTGTAGCGGTGGGGCTGAAAGGCCAACACCAGCCGGCGCCCGGGGAAGGCCCCGCGCGCCGCGGCCATGGTGGCAGCCATTTCCGCCGGGTGGTGGCCGTAGTCGTCGATGACGGTGGCCGTACCGCCCGTGGGCAGCGGCACCTCGCCATAGGGCTGGAAGCGCCGGCCGACCCCTTTGAACTCCGCCAGCGCCTGCAGCACGGCCGTGTCAGGGATGCCCAGCTCGACCGCCACGGCCATCGCCGCCAGCGCGTTGCGCACATTGTGCTCCCCCGGCAGGTTGAGCACGACCTCCAGATCCGGCAGCGCCACGCCGTTGCGCCGCTGCACGCGAAAATGCATTTGCGCGCCGATCGCGCGCACGTCCAGGGCGCGCACCTGGGCGTCCTCGCTCAGGCCATACGGTGTGATCGGACGCTGGATGGCCGGCAGCAGCGCGCGCACGTGCGGGTCGTCGATGCAGACCACGGCTGCGCCGTAGAACGGCATGCGATGCAAAAAGTCCACGAAGGCCTGCTGCAGCCGGCCGAAGTCGTGGCCATAGGTGTCCATGTGGTCGGCGTCGATGTTGGTCACGACCGCCATCACGGGCAGCAGATTCAGGAACGAGGCATCGGACTCGTCCGCCTCGACGACGATGTATTCGCCCTGCCCCAGCCGCGCGTGCGCCCCGGCGCTGTTGAGCCGCCCGCCGATGACGAAGGTCGGATCCAGCCCGGCGGCGGCCAGAACGCTGGCGACCAGGCTGGTGGTGGTGGTCTTGCCGTGGGTACCGGCGATGGCAATACCCTTCTTCATGCGCATCAGCTCGGCCAGCATGACGGCGCGCGGCACCACCGGCAGCAGACGCGCCTGGGCGGCCAACACCTCGGGGTTGTCGGGCTTGACCGCCGTCGAGACGACGACGCAGTCGGCACCGGCAATGTGCGCCGCGTCGTGGCCGAGCAGCACCCGCGCGCCGAGCTGGCGCAGGCGCTCGGTGGCGGTGCTGTCGGCCAGATCGGAGCCGGAGACGGTGTAGCCCAGGGTGAGCAGCACCTCGGCGATGCCGCTCATGCCGGCGCCGCCGATGCCGACGAAGTGGATGTGACGAATCGCGTGTTTCATGATGGGGTGCGGGGGCTCGGTCGGGCCAGCGCGGTGCAGGCGCGCACCATGGCATCGACCGCCTCGGTCTTGCGCTGGGCATGGGCGCGCTCGGCCCGCTGGCACAGGTCGGCACGGGTCAGGCTGCGCAGCCAGTCGGCCAGCCACTCGGGGGTCAGCTCGGCCTGTGGGCGCAGCCACGCCGCGCCCTGGTCGACCAGAAAACGCGCATTGGTGGTCTGGTGATCGTCCACCGCGTGCGGGAACGGCACGAACAGCGCCGCCGCCCCGACCGCGGCGATCTCGGTGACGGTGCTGGCACCGGCGCGGGCGATGATCACATCCGCCTCGGCAAAGGCCGCGGCCGTGTCGTCGATAAAGGCCACGCACTCCGCCTCGACCCCAGCCTGGGCATAGGCCGCGCGCAGCGCCTCCAGGTGGCGCTCGCCGCTTTGGTGCCGCACCTGCGGCCGTTGCGCGGCCGGCAGGCGGGCCAGCGCCTGCGGCACCGTCTCGTTGAGGGCCTGCGCACCCAGGCTGCCGCCCACCACCAGCAGGCGCAGCGGCCCATGGCGACCGGCAAAGCGCTGCGCCGGCGCGGGTTGCTGCACAAACGCAGCGCGCAAGGGGTTGCCGATCCACTCGCCCTGGGGCAGCACCTTCGGAAAGGCGCAAAACACCCGGTCCGCCACCTGGGCGAGCACGCGGTTGGCCAGCCCCGCCACCGAATTCTGCTCGTGCAACACGAGCGGCCGGCCCGCCAACACCCCCATTAGCCCGCCGGGGAAGGTGATGTACCCGCCCAGGCCCACCACCACGTCCGGCCGCACGCGGCGCACCACACGCCACGCCTGCCAGAACGCGCGCAACAGGCGCAGCGGCAGCAGCGCCAGCGTCAGCGGCCCTTTGCCGCGCACGCCGCCAAAGGCCACCGCCTCGAACGCAAAGCCGCGCGGCGGCACCAATCGGGCCTCCATGCCACCGGGCGCGCCCAGCCAGTGCACGCGCCAGCCCTCGGCGCGCAGGGCCTCGGCCACCGCCAGCCCGGGAAAGATGTGCCCGCCGGTACCACCGGCCATCACGAGCGCGCAGGGCTGCGTCATGCGCGACCTCCGTGCATCAAGGCCTTGTTCTCCCAGTCCACGCGCAGCACGAACGCGACCGCCACCAGGTTCATCAGGATGGCCGATCCACCGTAGCTCATGAACGGCAGCGTCAGACCCTTGGTCGGCAGCGCGCCCAAGTTGACGCCGATGTTGATGAAGGCCTGAAAGCCGATCCACAGCCCCACGCCCTGCACCGCCAGCCCGGCGAACACCTGGTCCAACGCGATGGCCTGACGGCCGATCTGCATCATGCGGCGGGTCAGCCACATGAACAGTGCGATGAGCGACAGCACGCCCACGAAGCCGAACTCCTCGCCGATGACGGCAAGCAAAAAGTCGGTGTGCGCCTCCGGCAACCAGTGCAGCTTTTCCACGCTGGCGCCCAGCCCGACACCGAACCACTCGCCGCGGCCCAGGGCGATCAGCGCGTGCGTGAGCTGATAGCCCTTGCCCAGCGCGTGCTGCTCGCTCCACGGGTCCAGGTAGGCAAAGATGCGCTCGCGCCGCCACTCGTTGGTCAGCACCACCATCGTAAACGCCGCCGCCACCACCAGTGCGATCAGGAAGAACATGCGCGCGTTGACCCCCCCCAGGAACAGGATGCCCATGGCGATGACGGCGATCACCATGAAGGCACCCATGTCCGGCTCGGCCAGCAGCAGCACGCCGACCAGCCCGACCGCCATGGCGATGGGCCAGACGGCGCGGAAGAACTTCTCCTTCACCTCCATGCGCCGCACCATGTAGCCGGCGGCATAGAGCAGCACGGCAAGCTTGGCCAGCTCGGACGGCTGGAAGTTCATCACCCCGAGCGGAATCCAGCGCCGCGCCCCGTTGACCCCCTTGCCAATGAAGGGCACGAGCACGATGACGAGCAGCGCGATCGCCACCACAAATAGCGGGTTGGCCAGCGTCTGCCAACGGCTCGTTGGGACCTGGAATGCGATTACACCGGCCACCGCGCCGATGCCGATCGCCAGCGCATGCCGCAGCACGAAGTGGTACGGGCTGTAACTGGCAAAACGGGGGTTGTCCGGCAACGCGACCGAGGCCGAGTACACCATCACCAGCCCCCAAGACAGCAGCGCCACCACCACCCACAGCAGTGGCTGGTCGATGCCACTGGCGCTGGCCGCCGGCGCGGGCGATCGGGTCCAGTCCCGGCGCATCAGCCGCACCGGGATCTCGCCACCCGCGGCGGCAGCCGCCCGCGGGCCCGAGCGGCCCTGGGGCAACAGCGCGGCCACGGCGGCCAGCCAACGGTGCCAGCGCTCGCGTGCGTTCATGCGGGCGTGCCCTCCTCGTGCTGCAGCGCGCGCACGGTCTCGACGAACACCTGGGCGCGGTGCGCATAGTCGCGAAACATGTCCAGGCTGGCGCAGGCGGGCGACAGCAACACCGCATCCCCTGCCTGCGCCTGCGCAGCGCACCAGCGCACCGCCGCCGGCAGATCGTCGAAGCGCGCACGCAACACCCCGGTGTCGGCCAGCGCCGCCTCGATCGCCGCGGCGTCGCGGCCGATCAACGCCACCGCGCGGGCGTGGCGGGCAACAGCCGCCGCCAGCGGGCGGAAGTCCTGCCCCTTGCCATCGCCACCCAGAATCACCAGCAGGCGGCGCTGCGCCCCCAGGCCCTCGATGGCGGCCAGCGTCGCGCCCACATTGGTGCCTTTGCTGTCGTCGATGTATTCCACGTCGCCGACGATGGCCACCGACTCCACCCGGTGCGGCTCGCCGCGGTAGTCGCGCAGCGCATGCAGCAGCGGCGCGAGCGGCGCGCCCGCCGCTGTCGCCAGCGCCAGGGCAGCCAGCGCATTGGTGGCGTTGTGGCGTCCCTGGATGCGCAACGCCTCAGCCGGCATCAGGCGCTGGACGTGCAGCTCGGCATCGGCAGCGCGCGGACGGCGCGATCCGGCCTCGTCGTCCGGCAGGGCCCGCACCAGCCAAGTCATACCGTTGACCGTCTCCAGCCCCCATTCCCCGGGGCGGGTGGGCACGCCCGTGCCGAAGCTGGTCCACGCCCGCCCCAGCGCGGGGCGTCCGCGCGCCCCCCCGACGGGAGGCTCGGGCGGCTGCCACGCGGCCACGATGGGGTCGTCGCGGTTGAGCACCATCAGCCCCTGGGTGCCAAAGATCCGCGCCTTGGCGGCCGCATACGCCGCCATGGTGCCGTGCCAGTCGAGGTGGTCCTGCGTCACGTTGAGCACGGTCGCCGCGGTCGGCTCGAAGCCCTCCACGCCATCGAGCTGAAAGCTCGACAGCTCCAGCACCCAGGCACGCGGCAGCGCCTGCGCGGCCAGCCGCTCGGCCAGCGTGTCGAGCAGGGACGGGCCGATGTTGCCGGCCACCGCGACATCCCAGCCCGCGGCACGCAGCAGGTGCCCGGTCAGGGCAGCGGTGGTTGTCTTGCCGTTGGTGCCGGTCACGGCCAGCACGGCCGGCCGGTAGGCTTGCGTCTCGGCCAGCGCCCGCAGCGCACCGGCAAACAGACCCAGCTCGCCCAGCACCGGCACGCCCGCGGCGGTGGCGGCCGCGGCCAGGGCCGCCATCTGCGCGGGGGCGATGCCGGGGCTGCGCACCACCATCGCCCACGGCGCGCGGGTGAACAGGTCGGCGTCGAACGCCACCCCTGTCCACAGCCGGCTCCCCGGTGCCGCCTCGGCCAGGGCCGCGGCCTGGGGCGGTGCCGGGCGGGTGTCCGCCACGCTCACCCGGGCGCCGGCGGCGTGCAGCCAGCGCGCCACCGCCAAGCCGGTGGCGCCCAGCCCGAGCACGAACACGTCGCGCTCTCGCACACCGGGCAGCCAATCGTGGGTCCAGGGCATGGGGTTCACCGCAGTTTGAGCGTGGACAGGCCGATCAGGCACAGCAGCATGGTGATGATCCAGAAGCGCACCACCACCTGGGTCTCGCGCCAGCCGGACTTCTCGAAGTGGTGGTGCAGCGGCGCCATCTTCAGCAGGCGACGGCCCTCGCCATAGCGGCGCTTGGTGTACTTGAACCAGCCCACCTGCAGCATCACGGACAGCGCCTCGACGACGAAAATGCCGCCCATGATGGCCAGCACGATCTCCTGCCGCACGATGACGGCGATGGTGCCCAGCGCCCCGCCCAGGGCCAGCGCCCCCACGTCCCCCATGAAGACCTGCGCCGGATAGGCGTTGAACCACAGGAACGCCAGCCCCGCGCCGGCCATGGCGGCGCAAAACACCAGCACCTCGCCCGCGCCGGGGATGAAGGGCACGAGCAGATAGCGCGCAAAGACGGCGTTGCCCGTCACATAGGCAAACACCCCGAGCGCCGAGCCCACCATCACCACCGGCATGATGGCCAGCCCGTCCAGGCCATCGGTCAGATTGACCGCGTTGCTCGCACCCACGATGACCAGATAGGTCAGGAGGACGAAACCCGTCACGCCCAGGGGATAGCTGATCTCCTTGAAAAAGGGCACCATCAGGCCCGCCTGCTGCGGCAGATCGATGGTGAAGCCGGAGCGGATCCAGTCGGTGAACAGCGCCCACACGCCGGCGTTCGACCCCTCCGAGATGGCGAACACCAGATAGAACGCCGCCACCAGCCCGATGACGGACTGCCATAAGTACTTCTCGCGCGAGCGCATCCCCTCGGGGTCCTTGCGCACCACCTTGCGCCAGTCGTCCACCCAGCCGATCGCCCCCATGGCCCAGGTGACGGCCAGCACGGCCCAGACGAAGCGGTTCGACCACTCGAACCACAGCAGCGTCGAGACCGTGATGGCAAACAGGATCAGCACCCCGCCCATGGTCGGGGTGCCGCTCTTGCTCAGGTGGGCCTGCACGCCGTAGGCGCGCACCGGCTGGCCGATCTTGAGCGCGGTCAGGCGCCGGATGAACCACGGCCCGGCCGCCACGCCGACCAGCAAGGCGGTCATCGCGGCCATCACGGCGCGAAAGGTCAGGTACTGGAAGACGCGCAGGAAACCCAGCTCGGGCCAGACGCCCTGCAGCCACTGCGCCAGACTAGGCAACATGCGTCGAGCCCTCCCCATCCGTGGCGCGCGCCAGCGCCTCGCAGGCGGCGACCACCCGCTCCATGCGCATGAAGCGCGACCCCTTGACCAGCAGACTGCCCCCGCCGGCCGGCACGGCCGCGGGCAAGGCGGCCAGCAGCGCCTCCACCGAGGCGAAATGCCGCACCGGCGACGGCGCGGTGGAGTGGGTGGCGGACACGGCGGCCGCCGCGCGCCCCATCCAGTCGCCCGCCAGCCAGATGCGGTCGATGCCGCGTGCGAGCGCGTGGCGCAGCACCTCGTCATGGAAGGCCAGCGCCTGGTCGCCCACCTCGCCCATGTCGCCCAGCAGCAGCCAGCGCGGCCCGGGCAGTTCGGCCAGCACATCGACGGCCGCGCGCACCGAGTCCGGGTTGGCGTTGTAGCTGTCGTCCACCACGGTCCAGGCGGCGCCCGCCAGCCGCAGCGACTGGGTGCGGCAGCGGCCCGTCACGGGCTCGAAGGCGGCCAGCCCCGCCGCGATCGCGTCCAGCGCCACCCCGGCCGCCAGCGCGCAGGCCGTGGCCGCCAGGGCGTTGCGCACATGGTGGCGGCCGGCAATGCGCAGCCGGGTGTCGAATGCCCCGGCCGGCGTCGTCACGCGCAGCGCCCAGGCCCCGTCCACCCAGTCCGCCTGCGCGGACACGTCGGCCCCCGCCGCACCAAAGGTCAGCGTCGCGCGGCCCGCCGCCAGCGTGCGCCACAGCGGCGTGAACGGATCGTCCGCCGGGAACACCGCGGTGCCCTCGGCCGGCAAAGCGGCCAGCACGGCGCCGTTTTCGCGCGCCACGGCCTCCACGCTGGCCATGAATTCCTGGTGTTCGCGCTGGGCGTTGTTGACCAGGGCCACCGTGGGGCGGGCCAGCGCGGCCAGCTGGGCGATCTCGCCTGGGTGATTCATGCCCAGCTCCACCACTGCCAGCCGGTGCATGGGGCGCAGGCGCAGCAGCGTCAGCGGCACACCGATGTCGTTGTTCAAATTGCCCTGGGTGGCCAGGGCCGCCTCGCCGACCGCCGCGCGCAAAATGGCCGCGGTCATCTGCGTGACGGTGGTTTTGCCGTTGCTGCCGGTGACGGCGATGAGCGGGGCATGCCAGCGGGCGCGCCACGCCGCGGCCAACTGACCCAGGGCCAGGCGGCTGTCCGGCACCTCCACCCCGGGCAGCCCGGCCGCGGCCAAGCCCCGCTGCGCCACCGCCCCGATGGCGCCGGCTGCGGCCGCCTGCGGCAAAAAGTCGCGCGCGTCGAAGCGCTCGCCGCGCAGCGCGACGAACAGATCGCCCGCTTGCAGGGTGCGGGTGTCGGTGTGCACCCGCTGCGGCGCCAGCACCTCCACGTCGCCGACGGCGCGGGCGCCCGGCAAAGCGGCCAGCAGGGCCCCCAGGCCATCCATCGGTAAGCGCTCCAGCGGTGTCCGGGGGGCCGTCATGCGTTTGCCTCCCGGCGCCGACGCAATGCGGCGCGCGCGTGATCGAGATCGGAAAACGGCCGGCGCACGCCGGCGATCTCCTGGTAGTCCTCATGCCCTTTGCCAGCCAGCAGCACCACGTCACGGGCCTGAGCCTCGCGCACGGCGCGATCGATGGCGGCAGCCCGATCGGGCTCGACCCAAGCACGCGCCGGCGCCGCCAACCCGGCCTGCATCTGGGCCAGGATCTGCAACGGGTCCTCGCTGCGCGGGTTGTCGCTGGTCAGCACCACGCGGTCGGCCCCCTGCTCGGCAGCGGCGGCCATGAGCGGGCGCTTGCCGGGGTCGCGGTCACCCCCGCAGCCGAGCACACACCACAGTCGCCCGCCCCGGCGCGCGGCCAGGGGGCGCAGCGCCTGCAGCGCCTTGTCCACCGCATCCGGCGTATGGGCGTAATCGACCAGCACCAGCGGCAGACCGTCCGCGGGACCGTCGGCCGCTCCCCACGCCGACTGCATGCGGCCGGGCACGGGGGTCAGCCCGTGGCTGGCGCCCACGATGGCCGACCACGGCAGCCCGCTGCTGCGCAACACCGCCATGGCGGCCAGCAGATTGCCCAGGTTGTAGTCCCCCACCACCGGCCATTCGAACGTGGTGTGGGTGGCGCCTTCGGCGACCGTGAAACGGGCCCCGTTGGGCAACCATTCGCGCGTCAGCAGGCGCAGGCGGGCGTCCGTCGCCGCCGGGCCGGTGGCATAGGTCCAGAGGTCCAGCCCCCCATCCGCCGGACGCGCGGCCAGCGCCTGCGCCAACTCCCGCCCGTAGGGGTCGTCCACGCACACGACCGCCACCTGCAGGCCCGGCCAGTCGAACAGGCGCCGCTTGGCGGCCCAATAGGCCTCCATGGTGCCGTGGTAGTCCAGGTGGTCCTGCGTCAGGTTGGTGAAGATGGCCGTGTGGACACGGGCACCGTCCAGCCGCCCTTCCTCGATGCCGATGGAGGACGCCTCCAGCACCACCGCCCGCAGGCCATCGTCAGCAAAGGCGCGCAGCGCGCGCTGCAGCGTCACGGGATCGGGGGTGGTCAAGCCGGTCGGCACCAGGGCCGCGCCCGGCCGACCGATGCCCAGCGTGCCGATCAGGCCCGCCCCCACGCCGGCCGCCTGCAGCCACTGTGCCGTCCACCATGCGGTGGAGGTCTTGCCGTTGGTCCCGGTCACGGCGATCAGGTCCAGCGCGCGGCTGGGGGCATGCCAGAACGCGCTGGCCAGCGGCCCCGCCGCCGCGCGCAGGCCGGCATAGGCGGCCACCCGTGACGCGCTGGAGGGGGCATCGGCCGGGGCAAGGTCGAAAGCCGCATCGGGGTGAGCGCTCAGCCAGCCGGCCAGCCCCTGCGCCTCCACGACGGCGGCCACAGCGCCGGCCTCGAGGGCCGCGCGCACGAAGCGCCGGGCATCGGCCGCCGCGCCCGGCCATGCGACGAACGCATCGCCGGGGCGGACCTGGCGGCTGTCCGCGCACAACCCGGTGGCGCCGCGCGCGCGCAGCCACGCCAGCAGGGCGTCGAGGGTAGCGCAGGACGGCGCCATCAGACCGGCTCCTCCTCGATCACGTCGGCGACGATCTGCGGCTGCACCCGCATGTCGGGCGGCACGCCGAGCAGGCGCAGCGTCTGCTGCGCCACGTCCGAAAACACCGGCGCGGCCACCGCCCCGCCGTAGATGACGCCGTTGCCCGGCTCGTCCACCATCACGGCGATGACCACCCGCGGCTGATCCACCGGTGCCAGCCCGACGAAAAAGCTGCGGTATTTGCGCGCCGCGTAGCCCTTGCCCTCCTGCTTGCGGGCGGTGCCGGTCTTGCCGCCGACCGAGTAGCCGACCGTTTGCGCCAGTTGGGCGGTGCCCCCGGGCCCCGCGGCCATGTGCAGCATGCGCCGCACGGCCAAGGCATTGCGTTCGCTGAACACGCGCACGCCGTGCGCGGGCTGGTCGGTGCGCATCAGCGTGATCGGGACCAGCTCGCCATCGCGGGCAAACACCGTGTACGCCTGCGCCAGTTGCAACAGCGACACCGACAGGCCGTAGCCGTAGCTCATGGTCGCCTGCTCGATGGGCCGCCACGTCTTGTAGGCGCGCAGGCGGCCGCTGGTCGCACCGGGAAAGGGCACCTGCGGCTTGTGCCCGAAGCCCGCGCGCGTGTAGGCCTCCCACATGTCGCGCGGCTGCATCTGCATCGCCATCTTGACGGTGCCGACATTGCTGGACTTCTGGATCACCTCGTTGACGGTCAGCACGCCGTACGCATGCACGTCCGAGATGGTGAACCCGCCCATCTGCAGCCGGCCCGGGGCGGTCTGGATCGGCGTCTCTGGGGTGACCAACCCCTTGTCGAGGGCCAGCGCGGCGATGAAGGGCTTCATGGTCGAGCCCGGCTCGAAGCTGTCGGTCAGCGCCCGGTTGCGCAGCTGCTCGCCGGTCAGGTTGCGGCGATCGTTGGGGTTGTAGCTGGGGTAGTTGGCCAGCGCCAGCACCTCGCCGCTCACCGCATCCAGCACCACCGCGCTGCCGCCGCGCGCGTTGTGCTGCTGCACCGCCTCCGCCAGGCGCTGGTAAGCAAAAAACTGGATCTTGCCGTCGATGGAAAGCTGCAAGTCCTTGCCATCCACCGGCGGCAAGATGTCGCGCACATCCTCGACGATGCGGCCCAGGCGGTCCTTGATGACCCGGCGCGACCCGGGGCGGCCGAGCAGTTCGCGCTCGAACGCCAGCTCCACCCCCTCCTGGCCCCGGTCCTCCACGTTGGTGAAGCCGACCACGTGCGCGACGGCCTCGCCCTGGGGATACTGCCGCTTGTACTCCTTGCGCAGGTACAGACCCTTGATACCCAGCGCCTGCACCTGGCGCGCCACGGGTTCGTCCACCTGGCGCTTGATCCAGACGAAGTTCTTCTCACCCACGTCCAGCCGGCGCTGCAGCTCGGCCAGCGGCATGCCCAGCAGCCGCGCGGCGTCGCGCAGCCCGGGGTGGTTGCGATCCACGTCCTCGGGGTCGGCCCAGACGCTTTGCGCCACCACGCTGGTGGCCAGGATCATGCCGTTGCGGTCCAGAATGCGCCCGCGGCTGGCCGGCAGCTCCAGCGTGCGCGCGTAGCGGACCTCGCCCTGGCGCTGAAAGAAATCGTTGCCGATCACCTGCACATAGGCCGCGCGCGCCGCCAACCCGACGAAGGCGAGCGCCAGCATCCCGACGATGAAGCGGCTGCGCCAGACCGGCGTCGCGCTGGTCAACAGCGGGCTGCTGCCGTATGGGATGCTGCGCGCGGACACGGGCGCGGTGGCGAGCCGGCGACTCATGGGCGACCCCCCGGAGCGACCTCGGTCGACGACATGGCCACATACTCGGTGATGCCGGGGTGGGCCGGGCGCATCTGCAACTGGCGCTGGGCGATCTGCTGCACCCGCGACGGGGCGGCCTGGGCGCGCTGCTGGGCAACCAGGCGCTCGTGCTCGGCCGCCAACCGGCTGGCCTGCGCCCGCGCGCGCTCGTTGGCCACATACAGCCGCCGCGATTCGTATTGCAACGTCACCAAATAGAAGCTGCTGGCCAGCAAAGCCAGCAGGAGGGCGAGGCTCAGGCGCGTCATGCCCGCCGCCTCCCGACCGATCCAGCAGCCCCTGCACGCCCCACGGCGCCCGCAGCCAGCGGGGCGGGGGTGCGGGTCGCGGCACGCATCACCGCGCTGCGCGCACGCGGGTTGGCCTCCACCTCGGCCGCGCCGGGCATGGTGCGCGAGACGTGCGCGAGCAGGGGCGGCGGCGGCTCGACCATCGGTGCGCGCCGGTCCACGGCCGGCCGGGCGTGCCGGGCCATGAACTGCTTGACCATCCGGTCCTCCAGCGAATGGAAGCTGATCACCACCAGCCGCCCACCCGGGCGCAGCACGCTCAGACTGGCGCCGAGCGCTTGTTGCAGCTCTTCAAGCTCGGCGTTGACGTGAATCCGAACAGCCTGAAATGTGCGCGTTGCAGGGTCCTTGCCCGGCTCGCGGGTTTTGACCGCGCCAGCCACGATTTCGGCCAGCTCGGCGGTGGTTCGAACAGCCCCCCGTTCCTGTCGGCGACGATCAATCGCCTTTGCAATCGATGCAGCAAACCGCTCTTCGCCGTAGTCACGAATCACCTCCGTCATCTCGGCCACCGAAGCCGTGGCCAGCCACTCGGCAGCGCTCGTGCCGCGCGTGGGGTCCATGCGCATGTCCAGCGGGCCGTCGTGGCGGAAGGAAAAGCCGCGCGCCGGATCGTCCAGCTGCGGCGAGCTGACCCCCAGATCCATAAGCAGCCCGTCCGCGCTGGCCGGCGGCAGCGTGCCCAGGGCCGCAAAGCCCTCATGCCGCACCGCCACGCGCGCGTCCTGCGCCGCCAGCGCCTGCGCCACGGCGATGGCCTGGGGGTCTTTGTCGAACACCGTCAGGCGCCCCGCCGGCGACAGACGCGCCAGGATCGCGCGGCTGTGGCCGCCGCGACCGAAGGTGGCGTCGATGTAGTGACCGTCCGGTTGGATCTGAAGGGCCTCGACCGCTTCGCTCAACAGGACGGTGCGATGGGGGTAGGTCATCTGCACCGCCCTGCCCTCAGAAAGAAAAGTCCTGGAAGGCCTCGGGCATCTCGCCGCGCATCGCCTCGGCCTCCTGGGCCGCGTAGGTGGCCGCGTCCCACAGCTCGAAGTGGTTACCCATGCCGAGCAGCATGGCCTCCTTGGTGATGCTGGCGGCGGCGCGCAGCTCGGGGGCGATCAGCACGCGGCCCTGGGCGTCCATCTCCACGTCCTGCGCATTGCCCAAAAAGATGCGTTTCCACCACTGGGCTGACATCGGCAACTGCGCGATGCGCTGGCGAAACGCCTCCCACTCCGGGCGCGGAAAGATCATCAAACAGCCGTGCGGATGCTTGGTGATGGTGAGCTGGCCCCCTGCGGTCGCGCTCAGGACGTCACGGTGCCGGGTCGGCACCGAGAGCCGGCCTTTGGCATCGAGACTGAGGGACGAGGCGCCTTGGAACACGGGTCAAATCCGGCTGATGGGAACCACTTTTCACCACTTTTTTGCACTTGTTCCCACTGTAGCACCAAAAGCCGGCGCACCACAAGCCAGTCGTCGCCTTTTTTCTTGTGAAATCAAAGACTTAAGGCCGATTTGCAGGGCAAATCGGCCTTCAAAAGACACACAAAATCAAGCGTTTGCAAAACAGCTTGAAAGCGGCACCTGAGGAGTAAAGCCCCCCCTCAAAGGATGAAGCGCGACAGATCCTCGTTGCGCGCCAGCGCCGCCAGCCGCTCGTCCACGTAGGCCACGCCGATCGTGACGGTCTGCCCCGTGCGGCGGGACGCTTCGAAGCTCACCTCGTCGAGCAGATGCTCCATCACCGTGGCCAGGCGGCGCGCGCCGATGTTCTCGGTGCGCTCGTTGACCTCCCAGGCGATGGCGGCGATGCGGCGAATGCCGTCGTCGGTGAAGACGAGCGTCACCCCCTCGGTGGCCAGCAGCGCCTGGTACTGGCGCACCAGGCTGGCATGCGTCTGCGTCAGAATCGCCTCGAAGTCCTGCACCGACAGCGGCTGCAACTCCACCCGGATCGGAAAGCGCCCCTGCAGCTCCGGGATCAGGTCGCTGGGCTTGCTGAGGTGAAACGCCCCGCTGGCGATGAACAGGATGTGATCGGTCTTGACCGGGCCATATTTGGTGGAGACCGTGGTGCCCTCCACCAGCGGCAGCAGGTCACGCTGCACGCCCTGGCGCGAGACGTCGGCGCCGGCCACGTCGCTGCGCGAGGCGACCTTGTCGATCTCGTCGATGAAGACGATGCCGTTTTGCTCCAGGTTCTGGATCGCCTCGGCGCGGATCTCCTCCTCGTTGACGAGCTTGGCGGCTTCCTCTTCGACGAGCAGGCGGCGCGCCTCGGCGATGCGCAGCTTGCACGTCTTGCGCTGACCGAGGTTGAGCTGGCCGAACAGGCCACGCAACTGCTCGGCCACTTCCTCCATGCCCGCCGGGGTCATCACCTCCAAATGCGGCTGCGGCGCGGCGACGTCGATCTCGACCTCCTTGTCGTCGAGCTGCCCCTCGCGCAGCTTTTTGCGGAACACCTGGCGCGCGGGCCCGTCGCGGCCGGCGTCACCGTCGCGCGGCGGCGGCAGCAGCGCGTCCAGGATGCGCTCCTCGGCCACGTCCTCGGCGCGCGTGCGCACACGCGCCATCGCCGCCTCGCGCGTCTGCTTGACGGCCACGTCCGCCAGGTCGCGGATGATGCTGTCGACATCCTTGCCGACGTAGCCGACCTCGGTGAACTTGGTCGCCTCGACCTTGATGAACGGCGCGTTGGCCAGCTTGGCCAGCCGGCGCGCGATCTCGGTCTTGCCGACCCCGGTTGGGCCGATCATCAGGATGTTCTTCGGCGTGATCTCGGGCCGCAGCTTCGCGTCCACCTGCTGGCGGCGCCAGCGGTTGCGCAGCGCGATGGCCACCGCGCGCTTGGCGGCCTGCTGGCCGATGATGTGGGCGTCCAGCTCGGAGACGATCTCCTGCGGCGTCATCGCGGCACTCATGCCAGCACCTCCACGGTGTGGTGTTGGTTGGTGTAGATGCACAGGTCCCCGGCGATGCGCAGCGCCTCGCGCACCACGGCCTCGGCCGGCAGCGCCGTGTGCTCCAGCAGCGCGCGCGCCGCGGCCTGGGCATAGGCGCCGCCGGAGCCGATCGCCACGATCCCGTGCTCCGGCTCCAGCACGTCGCCGTTGCCGGTGA
Source organism: Tepidimonas sp. (assembly GCF_036825565.1). Lineage (GTDB taxonomy): Bacteria > Pseudomonadota > Gammaproteobacteria > Burkholderiales > Burkholderiaceae_C > Tepidimonas. The sequence continues at coordinate 21,654 of NZ_DAISXZ010000019.1, forward strand.
TGACGAGGCTGGCGCTGCGGTCGGCCACCGCCAGCATCGCCTCCAGCCGACGCAGCACGCGGTCGGTGCGCCAGTCGCGCGTCAGCTCCACCGCGGCGCGCAGCAGGTGGCCCTGGTGCTTTTCCAGTTTGGCCTCGAAGCGCTCGAACAGCGTGAAGGCATCGGCGGTGGCGCCGGCAAAACCGGCCAGCACCTGGTCACGGTGCAGGCGGCGGATCTTGCGCGCGCTGGCCTTGACGACGACGGCGCCGAGCGTGACCTGGCCGTCGCCGCCCATGGCGACCTGCATCCGCGCCGGATCGGCCGGATCGGGGCGGCGCACGCAGACAATCGTGGTGCCGTGAAAGACGGCACCGGCAGAGGATTCTCGTTCCATGGTCAGTATTGTCGCAGCCGGACGGTGGCGACCTCGTCGATCCCCACCACATGAAACAACGCGGCCAGCAGGTGGTTGACGCCGTCCAGCTCGACCCGCACGCCCCGCCCGCGCGCGGCCAGCAGCCACTGCAGCAAAGCACCGGCAGCCGCAAAATCGACGCGCTGCAGCCGCCGTGCGTCGATGACGAGCACGCGGCTCAGGGGCGACACCGCACCCTCCACCGGTACTTCCGCCCGGGGCGCCACATCTTCCACGGCAGCGTCGAGCGCCTGGAGCGCTTGCGCCATGTCGCCCTGCAAAACGCCTTCCAGGCAGACGGCCGGCCCCGCCTCGCCCGTCTGGGTCTGGATCGACCAGCCCGCCATTTGGGTCGGTACGGCGGGGAACTCGGACTCGCCAGCCGTCACCGAGCTGACGACCACGGGCCATGCCAGCATCGATTCGGCGGGCGCGGGCTCGGGCGGCACCTCGGCGGGGGACGCGGCTGGGGGCGCGGCGGCCGTTGGCGGCTCGGGCAACGCCTCGGCCGGCTCGACGTGGGCCACCGGGTCGTGCCACGTAGGCGGCACCTCGCCGTAGGTGACGCAGTAGTCCAGCGCGACCAGATCGAATTCGTCGCGCCGCCCCATCAGGCGCAGCGCCGCCAGGCGCAAGCGCCACCACACAGCGGGGTTCTCCCGCCGCCCGGACGGGGTACTGGCCTTCAAGCGCCTCCGCAACACCGCGCCGCCCCGCCAGCGCATCGTCAGGGGCCGATCGGCCCAGCGCTCGAACAGGGCGGCCAGACGTGCGGCGGCATCGGCTTCGGCCGACAGCAAGTCCGACCAGTCGAGCCAGGGAGCCCCGTTGCTGCGCTCGGCCAGCGCCGCCAGCGCCGTCACCGCTGCCGCATCCAGCAACGGCGGACAGACCCAGGTGTGCCAGGCGGCGGTCGTTGCGGTCCCCGACGTGCCCCCCGATGGGGCCTCGGCGGGCGGCCGCATCACCGGCCAGCGTGGGACCGGCTGCCGAAAACGCTCCGCCCATTCGGCGGCCCATTCCTCGAAACCCTCCACGTCGCCGGCGGCCCACAGCACCTCCAGCAGCATCCGACCGGCCAGGCGGGCCAGCGGCGTACGCACCTCCTGGGCCTGCACGGTCTCCAACACCTGCCGCGCCTCGTCCAGCCGGCCGTTGGCAAAACGGACGGCCGCTTCGGTGAGGGCGGGATGGGTGAGCAGCACCTCCGGCGCGGGCGCCTGCGCGGACGGCTCGGCGGTCAGCAGATCAATGCTCATGCCAAAGCCATCGGCGCGCGCCTGCAGATGGCGGCTGACGATAGGGCCGGCGGACGCGGGCGCCGGCGCGCCGATGCGCAGACCCGAGGATTCGGCTGCGCGCGGCGTCCAGTGCCGCCCCATCTGCGCCTCGATGCGCGCGATCTGCTCGATGGTGCGGGACTTGTCCGGCCCGCGCCGGGGCCACCCGCTGCGCGCGCCAGCGACGCCGGGCAGGCTGGGCGGGCTGGCCTGCTGCGATTCCGCCGGCGCGGCGGCAGCGCGCCGGGCGCGAATCCGCGCCCGCAGTTCGTTGAGTTCGTTGTGGCGCACCCGGTCGTTGCGGCGCTTGCGCAGGATGGCCGCTTTCAGAGCGCGCCGCTCCTCGTCCAGGCCGCGAACGGCGCCGTCCCCCGATGCATTGGCGCGCAACCGCCGCCAGATTCGGCTCCACCAGCCGCCGCTGTCCGGGGGATTCGGCGGGGCGGACATGGTGGCGGATGGGGGAGAATGCCGGCCCCGCGGGGCCATGCGAACTCAGTCGCCGAACAGCTTTTGCTTGAGCTCGCGGCGCTGCTGGGCCTCGATGGACAGGCTGGCGGTCGGCCGCGCCAGCAAGCGGCCCACGCCGATGGGCTCGCCGGTTTCTTCGCAATAGCCGTAGTCGCCGCTGTCGATGCGCGCCAGCGATTGTTCGATCTTCTTGAGCAGCTTGCGCTCGCGGTCGCGCGTGCGCAGCTCCAGGGCGTGCTCTTCTTCGATCGTGGCGCGATCGGCCGGATCGGGCACGACCACCGTGTCCTCGCGCAGATGCTCGGTCGTCTCGCCGGCGTTGTTCAGGATATCCTGCTTGAGCGCCTGCAGCTTGCGCCGGAAGTAGGCCAACTGGACGTCGTTCATGTATTCCGCATCCGGCATGGCCAGGATGTCGGCGTCCGTGAGCTGCTCGAGGGGCAGCTTCTTCCAGTTGTCGGCTCGTGTGGGGTCTTTGCACAGCGCGGCGGCTGCGGGCGTGGCGGTCGTGGTCATGACGGGTTCGGGTGAATAACTGGCCTTGGCCGCATGCGGATCGTGGGTCGGCGCGACAGCCTCGGTGGTCTGCGCATGCATGGCCGCCTTCTCGGCGCGGCGGGCGGCCGCGGCGGAGGGTTTGCGCGCCGCGCGCGCCTTGTCTTCGCCCCCCGCCGCGGTGGGCGGGAGGTCGGAACCGGCATCGGGGGACGGGGCCCCGCTCGACGGCGGACGGTTCTTCACGGCGCATCTCCTCTGGCTGGCCGGGTGCTGCCGCGCTGCGGCGGCGGCCCCGCAACCTCCCTGTCGCGGGGGCGCACCCGTCCGAATTGGGGGCCGATTGTAAGCGCAGTCATCAGCGCAGTCGTCGATGCCGCCCCACAAGGCCGATGCGGTCGTTGCGGCCGAGGCACACGCGGCTCAGGCCAGCGACTGCTCCAGCCCCTGCGTCAGGATGTCGCGTGGCAGGTCGATGCCGATGAACACCATCTTGCTCTCGCGTTTTTCGTGGGGCTTCCACACCGGGCCGAGGTCGCTACCCATGAGCTGGTGCACCCCCTGAAAGATCACCTTGCGGTCGGTGCCCTGCATGTGCAGCACGCCTTTGTAGCGCAGCAGCTTCGGCCCCCAGACCTGCACCACCGCGCCCAGAAAGTCCTCCAGCTTGTGCGGGTCGAACGGCCGCTCGCTGCGCCAGACGAAGCTCTTGACGTCGTCGTCGTGGTGGTGGTGCCGGGCATGTCCGTGTCCGTGCTTATGCCCATGGTCGTGGTCATGGTCGTGCGCGCAATGCCCGCGGTCGTGGTCGCAGTGGCTGTGGTCGTGGTGATCGTGTGCGTCCGCTTTCAGGAAGTCCGGATCGATGTCGAGTTTGGCGTTCAGATTGAACCCCCGCAGATCCAGCACCTTGGACAGCGGCACCTGACCAAAGTGCACGGTCTCGATCGGCGCGCGCGGGTTCATGTGCTTGAGGCGATGGATCAGCGCATCGAGTTCGTCGGCCGACACCAGATCGGCCTTGCTGATGAAGAGCTGATCCGCGAAGCCGACTTGGCGGCGGGCCTCCTGCCGCTCGTCGAACTGCTGCTGGGCGTGCTTGGCGTCCACCAGCGTCACAATCGAGTCGAGCAAAAAGCTCTCGGCCACCTCGTCGTCCATGAAGAAGGTCTGCGCCACCGGCCCCGGGTCCGCCAGGCCCGTGGTCTCGATGACCACGCGGTCGAATGCCAGCAGTCCCTTGCGCCGCTTGGCCGCCAACAGCGACAGCGTGCTGCGCAGATCCTCGCGGATGGTGCAACAGACGCAGCCGTTGCTCATCTGGATGATCTGCTCCTCGGTGTCGGCCACCAGGATGTCGTTGTCGATGTTTTCCTCGCCGAACTCGTTTTCGATGACGGCGATGCGCTGGCCGTGCGCCTCGGTGAGGACGCGCTTGAGCAGCGTGGTCTTGCCCGAGCCGAGAAAGCCGGTCAGGATGGTTGCAGGAATGAGTGCCATGGCATCAGTGTAGGGGGACTGTCAAGGTCTGGGCGCCGTCAGGGCCGGCGCCAGACCACCAGGCCCTTGAGATACTCGCCCTCCGGGAAGGCCAGTCCCGTCGGGTGATCGGGGGCGCCGCCGTGGCGGGCCAGGATGGTCGCCTCCACCCCCGCCTCGTGCGCGGCGCTGGCGACGATCTTCTGAAACAGCTCCACCCCGACCGCGCCGGAACACGAATAGGTGAACAAGACACCGCCGGGCTGGAGCAGCTTGAAGCCCAGCCGGTTGACATCCTTGTAGGCGCGCGCGGCACGCTCCAGGTGCGCGGCGGAGGGCGCGAGCTTCGGCGGATCGAGCACGATGGCGTCGAAACGCCGTCCCTCGGCCCAGAAGGCACGCAGGCTGGCGTTGACGTCCGCATCCAGAAAGGTGCAGCGCACCGCGTCGAAGCCGTTGAGCGCCACGTTGCGACGCGCGCGCTCCAGCGCCGGGCCGGAAGAGTCGATCGACGTCACATGGCGCGCGCCTCCGGCGAGCGCCGCCACCGTGAAGCCGCCGGTGTAGCTGTAGCAGTTGAGCACATCGCCCCAGCCAAAGCGCCGCGTCAGCTCGGCGCAGGCGCGCCGGTTGTCGCGCTGGTCCAGGTAATAGCCAGTCTTATGGCCCTCGGCCACGTCCAGGCTCAGGCGCCAGCCGTGTTCGTGGATTACGCATTCCGTGGGCCCGTCGCCGCGCAGCCAGCGGGTCGCCGGCGGCAGGCCCTCGAGCTGCCGCACGCTCGCGTCCGAGCGCTCGTACACGCGCTGCAGGCCCGTCACCCGCAGCAGGGCGTCGGCGATCAGGTCCTTGTGCCGCTCGGCGCCGATGCTGCCAAACTGGGCCACGAGGAGGTCCCCGTAACGGTCCACCACCAGGCCCGGCAGGCCGTCGGACTCGCCGTGCACCAGCCGCACCCCGTCGCTGTCGATGGCGAGCCGCTCGCGCAACCGCACGGCCGCGCGCAGCCGCCGCTCGAAAAACGCGGCATCGATGCGCTCGGCTTCGTCGAAGCTCCAGACGCGCACCCGAATCTTGGAGCTGGGCGCATACGCCCCCCACGCGAGAAAGCGCCCCTCGGCGCTTTCCACCCGCACCGTCTCGCCGGGATCGGCCCGGCCGCGGTCGATGGCGCCATCGAACACCCAGGGGTGATGGCGCAGCAGCGAGCGTTCCTTGCCCGCCTTGAGTCGGATCGTCTTCATGGGGGTGGATTGTCCCACCCCGGGCGGCGCGGACTCAGGGCCGCAGGTAGACGAAGCCCTCGCGCGCCTGCAGCCGCGCGACTTCGGCCACGCCGGAGGGCACGATCTTGGCCTCGGGCACCAGTTTGGCGGCGTCGATCTTGCGCGACACCAGGGTGTTGTTGCACACGCGGAACTCGATGCCGCGGTTGGCCAGATCGGCCACTGCGCCGGCAAACGGCTGCTCCATCTGGTTGGTGGCACCTTCGAGCAGGAAGTCGATGCCCAGGCCGTGCGTCGCGACCACGATCTTGGCCGACGGATCGGCCGCCAGGTGGTTGCGGATGTTCTGGACCGCGCGCGATGCCTGGGGGATGCCTTCGCTCAGGTGGTAGACGACCTTGACGGGTTCGGCAGCCTGGGCCGCCGCGGCAAAGGCCAGTGAGGCAAAAAACAGCGTGAGGGTGCGCCAGAGGGCTTTCATGGACCGGTCTCCTAATCATGCAGCAGGGGGGCGGAAGGTAGGGATCGCCTCCCGGTCGGGTCAAACATTGTCGCGCGAGCGGATAGCCGACTACCCATCGGGGTTACCCGCAGCGGCGGGCGGTGTGGGCTCTGCCGCGCCCGGCCCAGCCGTCGCCCCGGCGCCGCGGCGAGCGCGCGGATGGGCGGCCTCGTACACCCGACTGAGGTGTTGAAAGTCGAGCCGCGTGTAGATCTGGGTGCTGGCGATGCTGCCGTGGCCCAGCAGCTCCTGCACGCCGCGCAGGTCGCCGCTGGACTGCAGCACATGACTGGCAAAGCTGTGTCGCAGCATGTGGGGATGCACGTGCACGGCGACGCCGGCCTCGGCCGCCCAGACCGCCAGACGGCGGCGCGCCACCTGCGGCGTGAGCCGCTCGCCGCGCACGCCAACAAAAAGCGCCGACTCATCCGGCACCCGCAGTAACTGCGCGCGCACCGACAGCCAATCGGCCAGCGCCGCCAGGGCCGGGCCGCCGACCGGCACGGTGCGCCATTTACCCCCTTTGCCGCACACATGGGCCTCGCCTGCCTGGGCATCGACCCACCCCCGGGCGTGGGGCCCGGCCTGCACGTCCAGCCCCAACAGTTCCCCCAAGCGCAGGCCGCTGCCGTAGAGCAGCTCCACCATGGCCCGGTCGCCGCAGCGCTGCGCATGCGCGAGCGCCTCGGTCACCCGGTCACCGCCAGCGGTTTGGGCCGGACCGTGCGCCAGCCGCAGGGCATCCTCCACCGCCAAGGCCTTAGGCAACGGCTTGCCCGCTTTGGGCGGCCGCACCCCGTGCAGGGGGTGGCGGTCGATGCCCCCCGTGCGCCCAAGCCAATCGTAGAACCCGCGCCAGCTCGACACCACCAGCGCGATGCCGCGCGGCTGCCGGCCGGCCGCGTGCAGTTGGGCCACCCAGTGGCGCGCCTGGGACGGGGTTACGGCCTTCAGCTCGGTGCCCTCGGCCTGCGCACGACGGTACAGATCGTGCAAATGCGCGGCGTACAGTGCCTGGGTGCGTGCGGCCAGCCGCTTTTCCACCCGGACATGGGTCAGATAGTCCGCGATCAGCGCCAGATCGTCGGTCGTCGCATCCATGGCGGGCTCCGGCGCACCGTACCTCCGGCGTCAGTCCGCGGCCGGCAGCAGGCGGCTCAACGCCGCGGCCGCCTGAGCGCCGATGCGGGCCAGAAACTCGGTCCCCGCGCTGGCCTGGAACCGACGCGCATCGGGCGAGGCCAGCACCAGCAGCCCAAAGGCCGGTGCGTCCTCCGCGCGCCGCAGAGGCAACAGCGCCAGCGACACCGCGGCGTCGGGGTCGGCCAGCCACTGCACCGGCTCCACCCCGGGGTTGGCGCCACAAAACGGCTGGCGCAGGGAAGTGGCAAAGGCCCGGGCATCGTCGCTGGCGCCCTGCGCGAACGGCGCATCCGCCCACGGCGAGGCCACCCCCCACAGCTTCAGGGCGACCTGGGGCACGTCGAAGCGTGCCGCCAACCCGTCTGTGACGGCGGCGGGCAGCGCGGCCGGGTCGTTGACCGCCAGCAATTCGCAGGTCCAGCGGTGCAGGCGCTCGAGCAGGCCGGTGTTCTCCTGGCCGTGGCGGATCATCTCGGCCGCCCGCAGCTCGAGCTGGCGCAGCCGCTCGCGCAGGATCTCGACCTGCCGCTCCATCAGGCTGACCGCGCGGCCGACGTGCGGGCTGGTCAGTTGCACCGAAGCGAGCAGTTCGGCGTGGCGTTCGAAAAAGTCCGGCGTGTTGACCAGAAACTGGGCGATGTCGTCCTCGGTGATGGGCTGCAGCGGGGCGGTGGGGTTCAAGGGCTGGTCTCCGGCGTGCGCCACGGGGCGCGAGCAGCCCCGATTGTGGCGCAGGACGGGCCGCGCGCGGGCGCCTGCCGCACCACCGTGACGCCGTCAGGGCAAGTCCGGCACATCCACCACGCCCGTGAACACCGGCTCGGCCGGCCCTGTCATCCGCACAGGGGATTGCACGCCCTGGTGCATGGGCCACTCGATGGTCAGGCGGCCGCCCGGCAGTTCCACATCCACGCGCTCGTCGAGCCAGCCCAGCCGGATGCCGGCCACCACGGCCGCGCAGGCGCCCGTGCCACAGGCCAGCGTCTCGCCGGCGCCGCGCTCGTAGACCCGCAGCCGGGCGCGGTCGCGCCCGAACACCTGCAAAAAGCCCACGTTGACCCGTCGCGGAAAGCGCGGGTGCGACTCGATCGCCGGCCCCCACTGCGCCACCGGCGCGGTGTCCACGTCGTCAACGCGCAGAACGGCGTGCGGATTGCCCATGGACAACACCGCCACCGGCACGGGCGCGGGGCCCGCCGCCGCCACGGCGAGCGGCCAACGCTCCCAGGCGCCCTCGGGCATCGGCTGCAGACCGGCGGGGTCGAACGGCACCCGGGCCAGCTCGAACACGGGTGCGCCCATGTCCACGGTCACGCGCCCGTCGTCCTGCAGCGCCAGCGTCAGCACCCCGGCGCGGGTCTGCACCCGCACGGTGCGCTTGGGCGTCAGCCCCGCGTCGTGCACGTAACGCACGAAGCAGCGCGCCCCATTACCGCAGTTTTCCACCTCGCCGCCGTCGGCGTTGTGGATCACGTATTCGAAATCCACATCCGCATGGGGCGCCGGCCGCACCGTCAGAATCTGGTCCGCCCCGATGCCAAAGTGCCGGTCGGCCAGCCAGCGGTACTGGGCCCTGCTCAGGCCTAGGCGGCCCCGCGTCTCGTCGAGCACGACGAAATCGTTGCCCGCCCCCTGCATCTTCGTGAACGACAACTGCATCAGCTCGCCTGCTCCGCGACGAAGATTTCGACCCGGCGGTTGCGCGCGCGCCCCTCGGCGGTGTCGTTGCTGGCGACGGGCTCACGCGATCCGCGCCCGTCGATCGCGATGCGCCCGACCGCAACCCCCCGCGTGGTCAGGTAGTCGCGCACGGCCGCGGCGCGCTGGACCGACAGCGGGTTGTTGATCGCATCGCTGCCGGTGCTGTCGGTGTGACCGACGATGGTCACGCGCGCCGCGGGGTTGCGGTTCAGGCCGGCGGCAAAGGTGTCGAGCACGCCCCGGAAGTTGGGCTTGATGTCGGCACGACCGACGTCGAACGAGATGTCGCCCGGGATTTCGAGCTTCAGGCGGTTGTCGGCGGTTTGCGTCACCGCCACGCCGGTCCCGGCGGTGGCCTGCTCCATCTCGCGCTTTTGCTGCTCCATGCGGCTGGACCAGACATAGCCGCCAAGCGCCCCAACCCCGGCCCCGATGGCCGCGCCCCGCACCGCGCCCTTGCCGCCATCGGTCACGGCGCCCAGCACGGCCCCGGCTGCAGCGCCGATCATCGCGCCCTTGGCGGTGCCGGACTGTTGCTCTTCGGACATGTTGGCGCAACCGCCCAAGGCCAAGGCGGCGGCGAGCGCGGCGGCCCAAACGCCATGGAACGGGCCGCGGGATGGGCCTAGGGATAGCCCCTGAGAACGGACGAAATCCAACGGTTTCATGGCGGGACTCCTGCGTGACGCGCCCGGTGGCGCGGGATCGCTACCATTGTGATCCAGATCCGCCCGGCCGGCCACTGCGGGGCCGCCGCTGTTACCAACGGTGACAATCGATACACGCCATGGTCCGCCCCCACCTGCGCC
>NZ_DAISXZ010000020.1:0-29874 GCF_036825565.1 Tepidimonas sp.
CGAAGATCGGATTTGTTCCAAAAGCGACCCCATAATCATCCGGGACATGACAGTTACCTATCCATCTGATCCAAAACACGTTTGTCTAATGGTATCCATTAGAACCGACCTCACCCAAGCGCCTGGGCGTAGGCTCACAGCTTGCGCCAAAATCACGAAAAATGGCTAATGGACAATCTGGGCTGATAGCTGTTGGCGTCCAGGTCGCCCGCCGCCAGCGCGGCATTGGGCTGCACGTAGTCGCTGAACTCGATGATCTGGATCTTCAGGCCGTCTTTCTCGGCGACCTTCTTGACCTGCTCGAAGATCTGCGCGTGCGGCCCGGCCGTTACGCCGATCTTGAGGGGCTTGTCCTGCGCCAGCGCGGGGCCGCCCACGGACCATGCCGCGGCCAGGGCGACGGCGGATTGAAGCAAGTGACGTTTTTGCATGAATGACCTCTTGTCGGAAAAAAGAAGGGTGAAAAATCCAGCTCAGCGGTGGCTCAGGCGCCGCACCAGCCAGTCGCCTGCGCTCTGAACCGCCTGCACGAACACGATCAGCACCAGCACCACGGCAGCCATCACCTCGGGCATGAAGCGCTGGTAGCCGTAGCGGATGCCCAGGTCACCCAGGCCGCCACCGCCGATGGCGCTGGCCATTGCGGAATAGCCCGTCAGGCTCACCAGCGTGATCGTCAGGCCGGCCACAATGCCGGGCACGGCCTCGGGCAGCAGCACCTTGAAGACGATCTGCGTATGGGTGGCCCCCATCGCCTGCGCCGCCTCGATCAGGCCGGCGTCCACCTCGCGCAGCGAGGCCTCCACCAGCCGCGCGATGAAGGGGGCCGCCGCCACGGTCAGGGGCACGACAGCCGCGGCCGTGCCGATCGAGGAACCCGTCAGCAGCCGCGTCAGCGGGATGATCGCCACCAGCAGGATGATGAACGGCGTGGAGCGCACGGCATTGACCAGTGCGCCGGCGGTGCGGTTGAAGGCCGCGTTTTCCATCACGCCGCCCCGATCCGTCAGGCGCAGCAGCACGCCCAGCGGAATGCCGAGCACGGCACCGGCCAGGCCCGACAGGCCGACCATCACCAGCGTCTCGCCCAGCGAATCGACAAACAGCTCGATCAGCGCAGGGGGAAAGTGGGTCGAGAGCCACTCAGCCATGGGCCACCTCCTGCACGCGCAGGCCGGCACCCTGCAGGTGGCGCACCGCAGCCTGCAGCGACTCCTGCGCGCCGCGGGCCAGCACCGCCAGGTTGCCGAAGGGCCGCCCCTGCACCTCGTCGATCTGCCCGTGCACGATGTGGAGGTCCAGGCCGAAGCGCCGCACCAGGTCTGCGATCAGGGGCCGGTCTGACGATTCGCCGGCAAAGCTCACGCGCTACAGCCGGGTTCCGGCCCCGTCCGCCCGGATCAGTGCGCGCACGCGCGCCAGCACCGCCGGCGGCAGCTCGCTGGGCATCACCTCGTCCAGCAGGCGCCGTGTCACGTCATGCCCCGGCTGGCTGAACACCGTCAGCGTGTCGCCCTGCTCCACGATCTCGCCTGCTTCCATCACCGCCAGCCGGTGCGCAACCTGTTTGATCACCTGCATCTGGTGTGTGATCAGCACGATGGTCAGGCCCAGCTCGCGGTCGATCTCGCGCAGCAGGCCCAGGATGGCGCGCGTGGTCTCGGGATCCAGCGCCGAGGTGGCCTCGTCCGACAGCAGCACCTTGGGCTGATTGGCGAGCGCCCGGGCGATGCCTACGCGCTGCTTCTGTCCGCCACTGATCTGCGCCGGGTACCGCTGGGCCAACCCTGCCAGTCCGACGAGCTCCAGCAGCGGCATGACGCGGGCGCGGATCGCCTCGCGCGACAGCCCGGCCAGCTCCAGCGGCAGGGCGACGTTGTCGTACACCGTGCGCGACGACAGCAGGTTGAAGTGCTGGAAGATCATGCCGATCTCCCGCCGGGCGGCGCGCAGCGCCGCCGCGTCCAGTTGCGTCAACGCCTGGCCGGCCACGGTGACCGTGCCTTCGGTGGGGCGGTTGAGCAGGTTGATTGTGCGCACCAGCGAGCTCTTGCCCGCGCCGCTGCGGCCGATGATGCCGAACACCTCGCCCGGCTGCACCGTCAGGTTCACGCCGCGCAGGGCATGGACGCGTCCGCCGGCGCTGTCGTACCAATGGTGGATACCCCGCAGTTCGATCATGGTCAGCGCTTCGTGTAGATCTGGTCGAACGAGGCGCCGTCGGCGAAGTGCGTGCGCGTGGCGTGGGCCCAGCCGCCAAAGGCCTCGTCGATGGTGAACAGCGGCAGACGCGGGAACTGCCGGGCGTGTTTGGCCAGCGCCTGCTGCGAGCGCGGTCGGTAGAAGTGGCGGCCGATGATGTCCTGGGCTTCGTCGGTGTACAGGAAGCGCAGGTAGGCCTCGGCAACCTTGCGCGTGCCTTTGCGGTCCACGATCTTGTCCACGACCGTGACAGGTGGCTCGGCCAGGATGCTCAGCGACGGAACGACAATGTCGAAGCGGGTGCCGAATTCCTTTTCCAGCAGGTAGGCTTCGTTCTCCCAGGCGATCAGCACATCGCCCTGCTGGCGTTGCGCGAAGGTGATGGTCGAGCCCCGTGCGCCGGTGTCCAGCACCGGGACGTTGCCATACAGTTTGGCAACGAATTCGCGGGCCTTGGCGTCACTGCCGTACTTGCGCTTGGCGTACTCCCAGGCGGCCAGGTAGTTCCAGCGCGCGCCCCCCGATGTCTTGGGGTTGGGCGTGATCACCTTCACGTCGGGCCGGATCAGGTCATCCCAGTCCTTGATGCCCTTGGGGTTGCCCTGGCGCACCACCAGCACGATGGTCGATGTGTACGGCGCTGAGTTGTGCGGCAGGCGCTTTTGCCAGTCCTTGGGGATGAGCTGCCCGTGCTCGTTCAGCGCGTCGATGTCGCCGGCCAGCGCCAGGGTGGCCACGTCTGCCTCCAGGCCGTCGATGATGGATCGCGCCTGCTTGCCCGAGCCGCCGTGCGACTGCTTGATGGTGACATCCTGGCCGGTCTGCGCCTTCCAGGCGCGTGCAAAGGCGGCGTTGAGCTCGACGTAGAGTTCGCGCGTGGGGTCGTACGAGACATTGAGCAGGGTGACCGGGGCGGGGGCCTGGGCCAGCGCGGGCAGCGCTGTGCCGATCCCCGTCAGCAGGGCGAGGGTCGAGAGCAGTTGGCGACGGTGCATGGGGCAACTCCTTGAAATGTCGTTGCTCGGTATGTTGCTGGCCTTTTTAAATAATTGGAACCAATACTTTTCTATTTATAAATAACCAAATGATCTATTTTGTTGGCCGATGCTCGGACACAATCCCGGCGCCATGGCCGTTTCGCTGTTTCAGTCCGATGACCCCTGCCCCTGTGGACGTCAGGACACCCGCGGCCGCGCCCGGCCGTACGCCGCGTGCTGCGGCCCGCACCGCGAGCCCGGTGCCGCGGTGCCGGCGCCGGACGCCGAGGCCTTGATGCGCTCGCGCTACACCGCCTTCGCGCGCGGCGATGTGGCGCACCTGCTGGCCACCTGGCACGCCAGCACACGGCCGGCGGAGCTTGCGCTGGAGCCTGGGGTGACCTGGCTGGGGCTTGATGTGAAGCGTCACCGCGCCCTCGACGCCGACCACGCCGAGGTGGAATTCGTGGCCCGCTCGCGCATCGCGGGCCGAGGCCAGCGCCTGCACGAGGTCAGCCGCTTCGTGCGTGAGGGTGGGCGCTGGTTCTACGTGGACGGCGAGGTGCGCTGAGCGCCCGCCCCGCGCCGGAACGCGGCCGGCGTCTGCCCGATCCAGGCCTTGAAGGCGCGGATGAAGCTTTTTTCGTTGTCGAAGCCCACGTGGGCAGCGATGCGCTTGACGGGCCAGCGCGTGCGCAGGAGGTGCTCGGTGGCCAGGTCGCGCCGCACCTGATCCTTCAGGTCCTGCACGCTCGTGCCGGCCTCGTGCAACTGCCGCTGCAGCGTGCGCACCGAGACGTGCAGCGCATCGGCCAGCCGCTTAGCGCTGGCGCCGTCCGGGTGGCTGCGCAGCCAGGTGCGCGCGCGTTCGACCAGCAGGCGGTCGCGGCGGTCCGGGTGCACCATCAGCGCCACAGCCCGCTGCAGCATCGCGCGCAGGGCGGCCTCGTCGCGCCGCAGCGGCTGGTCCAGGTAGGCCGCGTCAAAGGTGACGACCGTCTGCGTGGCGTCAAAGCCCACGTGTGCGCCGGGGAACAGCACCGCGTAGGCGTCGGCATGCCGCGGTGCGGGGTAGGCGAAGGCCGCCTCGCGCAACCCGATGCGTGAGTCGATGAACCAGGCCGCCAGGCCGAGCGCGTTGCGCAGCAGCGAGACGTGGGCGAACTCGCGGGTGGTGGCGCGTTCCGTGGCATCGGCGATGTCCGCGCCCGGCGCGCGCTGTTCGGTCAGACGCAGCGTGGCGGTGTCGCCGGTGCGCTCCAGCGTCAGCGTCACGTCATCGGTCAGCAGGCGGTGGTGGCGGCACCAGCGCGCCAGCGCCAGTCCCAGATCGGGAGCGGTCAGCGAGGCCCGCGCCAGCATGCCGTAGCTGCCCCAGGGCAGCCGGCGCGAGAACCAGCCCAGCGCCTCGTCGTCCAGTTCGCGCATGGCGTGGGCGCTCAGGCGCTCGAAGGGCAGGCTGGTGAGGCGGGCGTCCGGGGCCGCCAGCGCGGCCTCGTCCAGCCCCGCCGCTGCCAGCGCCGCCGCGGCCGACTGTCCGCGGCGGCCATACGCAGCCACGATGGCCTGCGCGAAAGCAGCCGGCGTAGCGGCCACCGGCGCCGGCCGGGATGGTGCGGGGGAAGGGGAGCGAAATCGCGACGCCATTGGCGCATTCTGCAACCATTCGGGCGGGTTTGCCCGCTGGCCGGCGCGCCCGTGCGGCGGGACAATCGCGCCACCATGAGCGCCATTGCCACCCAACTCAACCCCCGTTCGGCCGATTTCCAGGCCAATGCGGCCGCCATGCGCGCGCTGGTCGACGACCTGCACGCCCGCATCGCCCAGGTGGCGCAGGGCGGCGGCGAGGCCGCCCGCGCCAAGCACACCGCGCGCGGCAAGCTGCTGCCGCGCGAGCGGGTCGAAATGCTGCTCGACCCCGGCACGCCGTTTCTGGAAATCGCCCCGCTGGCGGCGCTGGACATGTACCAGAACGACGCGCCGGCAGCCGGGCTGATCGCGGGCATCGGCCGCGTGTCGGGCGTGGAGTGCGTCATCGTCTGCAACGACGCCACCGTCAAGGGCGGCACCTATTACCCGATGACGGTGAAGAAACACCTGCGCGCGCAGGAGATCGCGCAGCAGAACCGGCTGCCGTGCATCTACCTGGTGGACTCGGGCGGCGCCAACCTGCCCAACCAGGACGAGGTGTTCCCGGACCGCGACCACTTCGGGCGCATCTTCTACAACCAGGCCAACATGAGCGCGCAGGGCATCGCGCAGATCGCGGTGGTGATGGGCTCGTGCACGGCGGGCGGGGCCTACGTGCCGGCGATGAGCGACGAGACGATCATCGTCAAGAACCAGGGCACGATCTTCCTGGGCGGCCCGCCGCTGGTGAAGGCCGCCACCGGCGAGGTCGTCAGCGCCGAGGATCTGGGCGGCGGCGACGTGCACACGCGCCTGTCGGGCGTGGCCGACCACCTGGCCGAGAACGACCTGCACGCGCTGGCGCTGGCGCGCGAGGCGGTGGCGCGGCTGAACCGCCGCAAGGACTGGCCGGTGGCGCGCCGCGAGCCGCGCGCGCCGCTGTACCCGGCCGAGGAGCTCTACGGCGTCATCCCGACCGATGCGCGCAAGCCGTTCGACGTGCGCGAGATCATCGCGCGCCTCGTGGACGGCTCGGAGTTCCACGAGTTCAAGGCGCGCTACGGCACGACGCTGGTGTGCGGCTTTGCGCACCTCGAAGGCATGCCGGTGGGCATCGTCGCCAACAACGGCATCCTGTTTGCCGAAAGCGCCGACAAGGGCGCGCACTTCATCGAACTGTGCTGCCAGCGCAAGGTGCCGCTGGTGTTCCTGCAGAACATCACCGGCTTCATGGTCGGCCGCAAGTACGAAAACGGCGGCATCGCGCGTGCGGGCGCCAAGATGGTGACGGCGGTGGCGTGCGCGCAGGTGCCCAAGTTCACCGTCATCATCGGCGGCAGCTTCGGCGCTGGCAACTACGGCATGTGCGGGCGCGCGTACTCGCCGCGCTTCCTCTGGATGTGGCCCAACGCCCGCATCAGCGTGATGGGCGGCGAGCAGGCGGCCTCGGTGCTGGCCACCGTCAAGCGCGACGGCATCGAAGCCAAGGGCGGCACCTGGAGCGCCGAGGAGGAGGAGGCGTTCAAGGCCCCGATCCGCGCGCAGTACGAGCGCCAGGGGCACCCCTACTACGCCACGGCGCGGCTGTGGGACGACGGCGTCATCGACCCGGCGGACACGCGCCGCGTGCTGGCGCTGGGGCTGTCGGCGGCACTCAATGCGCCGATTCCGGACACCCGCTTCGGCGTCTTCCGCATGTGAGCAAGGGGGCGACCATGGGGAACCTGACCGTTGCCGTGACTGGCCACCGTGCCACCGTCACCCTCACGCGTGCCGAGCTGCGCAATGCCTTCAACGACGAGGTGATCGCCGAGCTGACCGCGGCATTTGCCGAACTGGGCGCGCGCGACGATGTGCGCGCCATCGTGCTGGCCGCCGAGGGGCCGGCGTTTTGCGCCGGGGCCGACCTGAACTGGATGCGCCGCATGGCCGACTACAGCCGCGACGAAAACCTGGCCGATGCCGGCCGGCTGGCGGCGATGCTGCGCACGATCCACGAATGTCCCAAGCCCACGGTAGCCCGGGTGCAGGGCGATGTGTACGCCGGCGGCATGGGGCTGGTGGCGGCGTGCGACGTGGCGGTCGCGGTGGAGAGCGTGGGCTTTTGCCTCAGCGAGGTCAAGCTCGGGTTGATTCCCGCCACCATCGGGCCGTATGTCGTGCGCGCCATGGGTGCGCGCGCGGCGCGCCGGTATTTTCTGACGGCCGAGCGCTTCGACGCGGCCGAGGCGCTGCGCATCGGCTTCGTGCACCAGGTGGTGCCGGCCGACGCGCTGGACGCCCGGGTGGACGCCATCGTGCATGCCCTGTGCAGCGCCGGACCGGCGGCTGTGGCTGCCGCCAAGCGATTGGTGCGCGACGTCGACGGGGCCCCGCTGGACGATGCCCTGGTGGCCCGCACCGTCGAGGCCATTGCCGACATCCGCGCCAGTGCCGAAGGGCGCGAGGGTGTCCAGTCTTTCCTGCACAAGCGCAAGCCCCAATGGCTGGCGTGACGGAGTCGACCCCATGTTCCACAAAATTCTGATCGCCAACCGCGGAGAGATTGCCTGCCGCGTGGCTGCCACGGCGCGCCGGCTGGGCATCCGCACCGTCGCCGTGTACTCCGAGGCCGATGCGCAGGCGCGTCACGTCGCCGCCTGCGACGAGGCGGTGTGCGTCGGCGGCGCCGCGCCCAAGGACAGCTATCTGCGCTGGGAGCGCATCATCGAGGCCGCGCGGGCCACCGGCGCCCAGGCCATCCACCCGGGCTACGGCTTCCTGAGCGAAAACGAGGGCTTTGCGCAAGCCTGCGCGGACGCGGGGCTGGTGTTCATCGGCCCGCCGCCGTCGGCCATCGCCGCCATGGGTCTGAAGGCAGAGTCCAAGCGCCTGATGGAAACCGCTGGCGTGCCGCTGGTGCCCGGCTACCACGGAGCCGATCAGGATCCGCGCCTGCTCAAGGCCGAGGCCGACCGCATCGGCTACCCGGTGCTGATCAAGGCCAGCGCGGGCGGCGGCGGCAAGGGCATGCGGCTGGTGGAGGCGCCCGAGGCCTTCGACGACGCCCTGGCCTCGTGCCAGCGCGAGGCGCTCAACAGCTTTGGCGATGCGGCGGTGCTCATCGAAAAATATGTGCAGCGCCCGCGCCACATCGAGATCCAGGTGTTTGCCGATGCGCACGGCAACGCGGTCTACCTGTTCGAGCGCGATTGCTCGGTGCAGCGCCGCCACCAGAAGGTGCTGGAGGAGGCCCCCGCCCCCGGCATGCCGCCGGAGCTGCGCGAGCGCATGGGGCTGGCCGCCGTGGCGGCCGCGCGCGCGGTCGGCTATGTGGGCGCGGGGACGGTGGAGTTCATCGTCGAGCAGCCACAGGGGTACGACCACCCCGAGGCGATGCGCTTTTACTTCATGGAGATGAACACCCGGCTGCAGGTCGAGCATCCGGTGACCGAAGCCATCACCGGGCTGGATCTGGTCGAGTGGCAGTTGCGCGTGGCGGCGGGCGAGCCGCTGCCCCTGGCCCAGCGCGACCTGCGCCTGCAGGGCCACGCGATCGAGGCGCGCATCTGCGCCGAGAACCCGGACAACCAGTTTCTGCCTGCCACGGGCCGACTGAGCGTGTACCGCAAGCCGGCGTGCAGCGCCTTTGCCGTGTCGGATGTGCGCATCGACGACGGCGTGGGCGAGGGCGACACCATCAGCCCGCACTACGACTCCATGATCGCCAAGCTGATCGTGCGCGGCGACACGCGCGAGCAGGCGCTGGCGCGGCTGGACCAGGCGCTGGCGCAGTTGCACATCGTCGGCGTGGCCAACAATGTGGCGTTTTTGCGCCATGTGGTGCGCAGCCCATCGTTCGCGCAGGCGCGGCTGGACACGGCGCTCATCGCGCGCGAGTCCGCCGTCCTCTTTGGCCAGCAGCCGGTTTCGTTGACGGCGGCGGTGGCGATCGCGGTCGCCCACACCCTGACCACCGAGGCGCAGGCCGCCCAGGAGGCGAGTGCCGAGGGGCACGACCCCTGGCGCGCGCGCGACGGCTTTGCCAGCCATGGCGAGCGCAGCCGGCGCTTCGCCTTCCAGTGGGGAGAGGACACCGTGCCGGCCCGCCTGACCTGGCGCCGCGACGGCTCCCGCTGGCTGGTGGTGGGCGAGGGCGAAGCCGCCACCGCCGGCGCGCTGGCGTGGCGCGACGCGCCCGGGGGCGGCTGGGCGCTGGGGGTATCGTTTGCCGGCGAGGACTGGCGCGCCACCGTCTACGCCCAGGGGGAACGGCTGCATCTGTTCACCCCGCAGGGGTCGGCCGCCATCGTCGAGGTGGACCTGCTGGCCCACGCCGGTGACGCGGCGGCCGAGGGCGGGCGGCTCACCGCGCCCATGCCGGGCAAGGTCGTCGCCTTCCTGGTGCAGGCTGGCGATGCGGTCGAGAAGGGGCAGCCGCTGGCCGTGCTGGAAGCGATGAAGATGGAGCACACCATCGCCGCCCCGGCCGACGGCACCGTCGCCGAGCTGCTGTATGCGCCCGGCGATCAGGTGGCCGATGGGGCCGAACTGCTGCGTCTGGCCAGCGCCTGACTCGGCGCTTGACCCAGTGCGACAGCGCGCTCCTGCCGGCTGAGCTAGGCTTGCGGGCCATGCACCTGACGTTTTGCTGCACCGATACCAAGGCCGAGCCCTGGCTGGCTGGCCTGCGCGCCGCGCTGCCCGGCGCCGCCGTCAGCGAGTGGACGCCGGGGGCGCCCCCGGCGGACTATGCGGTCGTCTGGGCGCCGCCGCAGCGCTTCATCGACGAGCAGCCGCGCCTGCGCGCCCTGTTCAACATCGGCGCCGGGGTCGATGCCCTGCTGCGCCTGCGCTTGCCCCCGGGGCTGCGCGTGGTGCGGCTGGACGACGCCGGCATGGCGGTGCAAATGGCGGAGTACGTCTGCCATGCGGTCATTCGCCAGTTCCGGGAGTTCGACGCCTACGAAGTGGCCCAGCGCGAGGGGCGGTGGGCCTTTCGCAAACCGCAGCGGCGCGCCGACTGGACCGTCGGTTTGCTGGGCCTGGGCGTGCTGGGCACGCGCGTCGCGCAGGCGCTGCAGATGTTCGAGTTCCCGGTGGTCGGCTACAGCCGCAGCCCCAAGGCACTGCCGGGTGTGCCCAGCTTTCATGCGGCGGACGGGCTGGCTCCGTTTCTGGCGCGCAGCCGCGTGCTGGTCAATCTGCTGCCGCTGACGCCCGAGACGCGCGGGCTGCTCAACCGCCAGACGCTGGCCCAACTGCCGCGCGGGGCGTACCTGATCAACGTCGCGCGCGGGGCCCATTTGGTGGAGGACGACCTCCTTGCGCTGCTGGACAGCGGCCATCTCAGCGGCGCCGCACTGGACGTGTTCGCGACCGAGCCGCTGCCCGCCGGGCACCCGTTTTGGCGGCATCCGCGCATCACCGTCACCCCCCACACGGCCGCGCGCACCCTGCGCGACGAGAGCATCGCCCAGATCGCCGGCAAGATCCTTGCGCTGGAGCGTGGCGAGCCCATCCGCGGTGTCGTCGATCCGGCGCGCGGCTACTGAACGACCGAGGACTCTGCCATGAGTACCGCGAACTACCCCGCCCGTGTCCGCCTGATCGACGTCGGCCCGCGCGACGGCCTGCAAAACGAAAAGCAGCCCTTGCCCGCGGCGGTCAAAATCGAACTCGTGCACCGCCTGCAGGCCGCCGGCCTGCGGGAGATCGAAGTCACCAGCTACGTCAGCCCCAAATGGGTGCCGCAGATGGCCGACAACCACGCCGTCATGGTGGGCATCACCCGCCAACCGGGCGTGCGCTATTCGGTGCTCACGCCCAACCTCAAGGGCTTCGAGGCGGCGCTGGTCGACCGGCCGGACGAGATCGTGGTGTTCGGTGCGGCCAGCGAGGCGTTCAGCCAGAAAAACATCAACTGCAGCATCGCCGAAAGCATCGAGCGCTTTGCGCCAGTGGTGGAGGCAGCGCGCAAGGCTGGCATCGCCGTGCGCGGCGCCATGAGTTGCACCGTGGGCTGCCCCTACGAGGGCGACATCGCGCCCGAGCGCGTGGGCATGCTGGCCCAGTTGATGAAGGGCATTGGGGTGCAGCGCGTGGACGTGGCCGACACCATCGGCGTGGGCACGCCGCTGAAGGTGCAACGGGCCATCGAGGCCACGCTGGCGCACTACGACATCGACCACATCAGCTGCCATTTCCACGACACCTACGGCCAGGCGCTGGCCAACACGCTGGCCGCGCTGCTGATGGGGGTGTGGAACTTCCAATCCTCGGTTGCGGGGCTGGGTGGCTGCCCCTATGCCAAAGGTGCGACCGGCAACGTCGCGACCGAGGACGTGGTCTATCTGCTGCACGGCCTGGGCATCGACACCGGCGTCGATCTGGAGGCGCTGGCCGACACCGGGGCCTGGATCAGCGAACGGTTGGGGCGCCCGACGGGTTCGCGCGCCGGGCGCGCGCTGCTGGCCAAGCGCGCTTCCGCGGCAGAGAGGTGCTGAGATGTGTGGCGCGCAGGTCAAGCCGCTGCCCAGGGGGGTGCGCCGCGTCGCAGCGGCGTTGCAGGGGTACGGGGCCGGGCATGAGCCGGTGATGCTGGACGCCGCCGCGCGCACGGCGCAACAAGCGGCCGATGCGCTGGGGGTGGCGTTGGGGCAGATCGCCAAGAGCATCGTCTTGCGCCGGCTGCCGGACGCCGCCGCGGTGCTCGTCGTCACCAGCGGCGACCGTCGCGTGGACGAGGCCAAGGTGGCCCCGCTGGTCTGTGCGCTGGGCCAATCCCTGGGCCGGGCGGATGCAGCGTTCGTCAAGGCGGCCACCGGCTTCTCGATCGGCGGCGTAGCACCGCTGGCGCACGTCCGTCCCCCGGTGACGCTGATCGATGCCGAGCTGTTTCGCTTTGACGTGATTTGGGCGGCGGCGGGGCATCCGCATGCGGTGTTCCGGCTGACCCCGGCGGAACTGCGGGCATGGACCGGGGCCCCCGTGGCCGATGTCACTGCCCGCTAACATCCTCCCATGACGACGGATTCCCCCGCCCGCCGGCGCCTTTCGCTGGCCGATGCGCTGCGACGCCAGCCGGCCGGTGCGCCGGTGCCGTCGCCGTGCATCGGCGTCTGTCGCATGGACGGCGCCACCGGCCTGTGTGCCGGCTGCTGGCGCACGCTGGACGAGATCGCCGCCTGGGGCGGCAGCGACGATGCCACCCGGCGCCGTATTTGGCAGGCGGTGGAGGCACGCCAAGTGGCGGCCGGTCTTTGACGGCGCCGGCGCAGCGGCCAGTCGAGACCCGGCCGAGGTCATCGATGCAGGGTCGGGATGGAGGCTGGTGGGGCCGATCGGCGGCCGCCCTGAGCCCGATGATCGAGAAATGCAGGATCGTTCATAATTGGCGAAGGTATCCACCCGTACAAGTCTTGCAGAGGAGCTCGGTGTGAATCATGCTGCATCCAGTGGCCAACCCGCGCCGCGCGCCGGACAACCGTCGCCGAAGGGCCGCACCCCCTCATCGCAGGCCCGCGGCACCGTGGCCCGGCTGTGCGCGGGACTGGAGCCGCGGCGCGACCTCCTGATTGAGCACCTGCACCGGCTGCAGGACGCACTGGGCGGGCTGACGCGCGACTTGCTGGCGGCGCTGGCCGAGCGGCTGCGCCTGAGCCAGGCCGAGGTGTACGAGGTCGCCACCTTCTACCACTATTTCCGCGTGCTTAACGACGGGGAGGTGCCGCCGCGCGTGACGGTGCGCGTCTGCACCAGCCTGCCGTGCGCGCTGGCGGGCGGCGAAGGGTTGCTGGCGCGCGTGCGCGCCGCGCTGGCCGGCGAGGCTGGTGTGGCGGTGGAAGCGGTGCCCTGCATCGGCCAGTGCCACCAGGCGCCGGCGGCTTGCGTCGGCCGGCGGCAGGTGGCCCCAGCGCAGCAGGAGGCGGTGATCGAACTGGCGCGCGCCGGGGCGACCGCCCCGCGCCGAGCCCCGGCGCACGGCGCGCCGCCGCAGCCGCACGACTACGCACAGTTGGAGCGTCTGCTGCGCGGCGAGCTGCGTCCCATCGACGTGCTGCGCGAGCTCGAGGCCAGCGGTATGCGCGGCCTGGGCGGTGCGGGCTTTCCGGCTTGGCGCAAGTGGGTCACGGTGGCGGGTCAGCCGGGACCGCGCCACGGCGTCGTCAACGTGGACGAGGGCGAGGTCGGCACCTTCAAGGACGGCCACCTGCTGGCGCACGACCCACGCCCGGCGCTGGAGGGCATGGTGATCGCCGCCGCCGCCGTGGGTCTGCGCCATCTGTGGATTTACGTACGCGACGAATACCCCGACGTGCACGCGCTGCTGGAGGAGGAGCTGCGGGCCCTGCGCGAGCGGCTTTCCGTCTGGCAGCAGCGCCACCCGCACGCCTTCGGCGATCCCGATGCCCCACGCCTGGACGGCACGTGCGCGCTGCTGCCGGCGGGCGGGCCGGCGATCGAGCTGCGCCGTGGCGCCGGCGCCTACATCTGCGGCGAGGAGTCGGCGCTGATCGAGTCGATCGAAGGCAAGCGCGGCCTGCCGCGCCTGCGCCCGCCGATCGTCGCGCAGCGGGGCGTGTTCGGCCGCCCGACGCTGGCGCACAACGTCGAGACGCTGTGGTGGCTGCCGACGGTGCTGCGCGACGGCGGGGCGGCCTGGGCCGCCGGCGGCGTGCGCGGCCGGGCCGGCTGGCGGCGCTACAGCGTCAGCGGCCGCGTGCGCCGGCCCGGCTGCTATCTGCGCCCGTCCGGTACCACGCTGCGTGAGCTGATCGAAGCCGCCGGCGGCATGGCCGACGGCCATGAGCTGTATGCCTTCCTGCCGGGCGGCGCCTCTGGCGGCATCCTGCCGGCGGCGTTGGCCGACGAACCGTTGGACTTCGACACGCTGGCCGTGCACGGCGCCTTCGTCGGCTCGATGGCGGTGGTGGTGCTGTCGCAGGCCGACCGCGCGCGCGACGCCGCGGTGTCGCTGCTGCGCTTCTTCGCGAACGAATCCTGCGGCCAGTGCACGCCGTGCCGCGCCGGCACGGCGCAGGTGGTGGCGCTGCTGCAGGATGAGGTCTGGGACCCCCTACGCTTGGCCGATTTGTCGCAGGCGATGCGCGAGGCCTCCATCTGCGGGCTGGGGCAGGCCGCGCCCAACCCGTTCGACAGCGTGCTGCGATTCTTTCCCCATGAGGTGACGCGATGAAAGCTCCCGCCGAGGCCGCCGCGATCGAGTTCACGCTGAATGGCCGCGCTGTGACCGCCCGGGCGGGCGAGACGCTGTGGGAGGTGGCGCGCCGCGTCGGCGTGGAGCTGCCGCACCTGTGTCACCGGCCGGGCCTGCCGCCGGCCGGCAACTGCCGCGCCTGCGTCGTCGAGGTGGCGGGCGAGCGCACGCTTGCGGCCTCGTGCTGCCGCGCGCCGCAACCCGGCATGCAGGTGCGCACCGACAGCGAGCGCGCCGTGCGCGCGCGCCGCACGGTGCTGGAGCTGCTGCTCGCCGATGCGCCGGCCAGCGCCGGGCTCAAACTGGACAGCGAGCTGGCCCACTGGGCACGGCGCACCGGTGCGGCGGCCGGCCGCTGGCCGGCGCGCGGGGCGGTGCAGGCGCACGCCGCGCCCGACGCCAGCCACCCGGCGTTCACGGTGCGGCTGGACGCCTGCATCCAGTGCACGCGCTGCGTGCGCGCCTGCCGCGACGTGCAGGGCAACGACGTGCTGGGCCTGGCCGGCCGTGGTGGGCACGCGCGCATCGTGTTCGACCAGGGTGACCGCGTGGCCGACAGCACCTGCGTGGCCTGCGGCGAGTGCGTGCAGGCCTGCCCGACCGGTGCGCTGGCGCCGGCCAACGGCGCCTACGCACGCCGAGCCGAGCGCGTGGTGCGCTCGGTGTGCCCGTTCTGCGGCGTCGGCTGCACGGTGGATCTGCATGTGCGCGACGGTCGCCTCGAGCGCGTCGATGGCGCGCCGGGGCCGGCCAACGACGGCCGGCTGTGCGTCAAGGGCCGCTTCGGCATGGACTATGTGCATCACCCGCAGCGCCTGACCACGCCACTGATCCGCCGCGCTGATGCCCCCAAGGATCCGGCCATTCTGACGCGCGGTCCGCGAGGGCGCGCCGACTACGCCACGCTGCTGGCGCAGTTCCGACCCGCCACGTGGGAGGAGGCGCTGGACGCCGCCGCCGCCGGGCTGGCGCGCGTGCGCGACGCGGCGCGCGCCCAGGGCCTGCGCGGCCGCGCGGTGCCGGTGGCGGGCTTCGGCTCGGCCAAGGGCAGCAACGAGGAAGCCTACCTGTTTCAGAAGCTGCTGCGCAGCGTGTTCGACACCCACAACGTCGACCACTGCACGCGGCTGTGCCATGCCTCCAGCGTCGCGGCGCTGATGGAGGGCATCGGCAGCGGGGCGGTCAGCAACCCGGTGCGCGACTGCGCGCACGCCGACTTGATCTTCCTGATCGGCGCCAACCCGGCGCAGAACCATCCGGTGGCAGCGAGCTGGATCAAGAACGCGGTGCGCCGCG
The DNA here is from genome assembly GCF_036825565.1 of Tepidimonas sp. GTDB lineage: Bacteria > Pseudomonadota > Gammaproteobacteria > Burkholderiales > Burkholderiaceae_C > Tepidimonas. The sequence goes on from NZ_DAISXZ010000020.1 coordinate 15,304, forward strand.
GCGCGCGGCTGGTGCTGGCCGACCCGCGCCGCACCGAGCTGGCGCGCCACGCCTGGCGCACGCTCGCGTTCCAGACGGGCACGGACGTGGCACTGCTCAACGCGCTGCTGCACGTCATCGTCACCGAGGGGTTGGTCGACCAGGCCTTCGTCGCGCAGCGCGTGCACCCGGGCGACTTCGAGGTGCTGCGTGCGCACCTGCAGGCCTTCAGCCCGGAGGCGATGGCGCCGGTGTGCGGCATCGACGCGGCCACCCTGCGCGAGGTGGCGCGGGCCTACGCCACGGTGCCGGCGGCGATGATCTTCTGGGGCATGGGGGTGGCGCAGCACGCCCACGGCACCGACAACGCGCGCGCGCTGATCGCGCTGGCGCTGCTGACCGGCCAGATCGGCCGCCCCGGCACCGGGCTGCACCCGCTGCGCGGCCAGAACAACGTGCAGGGCGCCAGCGACGCCGGGCTGATCCCGATGGTGCTGCCGGACTACCGCCGGGTGGCCGATCCGCTGGCGCGCGCCGCCGCCGAGGCCGCCTGGGGCCTGCCGCCCGGCGCGCTGCCGGACGAGCCGGGACTGACGGTGGTGGAAATCCTCGACGCCGCGCACGAGGGCCGCATCCGCGCGATGCTGATCCAGGGCGAGAACCCGGCGATGAGCGACCCGGACTTGGCGCACGCGCGCGCCGCGCTGGCGCGGCTGCAGCACCTGGTGGTGATCGACATCTTCTTGACCGAAACCGCGGCGCTGGCCGAAGTGGTGCTGCCCGCCACCGCCTGGCCAGAGAAGACCGGCAGCGTCACCAACACCGACCGACTGGTGCAGCTGGGCCGCCCGGCGCTGGCCCCGCCCGGACAGGCGCGCGCCGATGCCTGGATCCTGGAGCAGCTGGCGCGCCGCCTGGGGCTGGACTGGGACTATGGCATCGACCCGCTGGGCGGCGCACCCGAGCCCGACAGCGGCATTGGCCGCGTGTTCGACGAGATGGCCGGCCTGATGCCGGCGCTGGCCGGGCTGACGTGGGCGCGGCTGCTGCGCGTCGGTGCCGTCACGCACCCGGTGGCCGACCTGGACGACCCCGGCCGCCCGATCGTCTTCACCGAGCACTTCCCGACCGCCGACGGGCGCGCGCGGCTGGTGCCGGCGCGGCTGATCCCACCGGCGGAGCCGCCCGACGCCGACTACCCCTACGTGCTGATCACCGGCCGCCAGCTCGAGCACTGGCACACCGGCGCGATGACGCGGCGCAGCGCCGTGCTGGATGCGCTGGAGCCGGTACCACACGTCAGCCTGCACCCGGCGCTGCTGGCGCGGCTGGGCCTGCGCGCGGGCCAGCCGGTGCGGCTGCGCACGCGGCGTGGCAGCGTCACGGTGGCCACGCGCTCCGACGAGGCGGTGCCCGACGGTGCGGCCTTCCTGCCATTTGCTTACGCCGAGGCGGCGGCCAACCTGCTGACGATCGCGGCGCTGGACCCGGTGGCCAAGATCGCCGAGGTCAAGCACTGCGCGGTGGCGATCGAGCCGGTGGCGGCGGCCGCCACCGTTTGACTCACCGCAAGGAACCGGCGCGCCACCCGCGCCGGCGCCAGTCACCCGGTTGCCGTGGCGTCGGGCTGGGCTAAGATGCCGTCACCCTATTGCAGGAGACCGACCGATGTTCAAGAAGATCCTCGTTCCCGTCGATGGCTCGGCGCTGGCGCACGCCGCCGGCGAACTGGCGGCCGATCTCGCCCGCCAGCACGGCGCCCAGGTGGTGGGTGTCTATGTGATCGACCCCTTCCCCTATATCGGCATTGGCGACGCCTCGGCCGTGGGACTGCAGGCCTATCTGGCCGAGGCGCAGGCCGCGGCGGGCAAGGCGCTGGACGATCTGCGTCAGGTCTGCGCCGCGCGCGGCGTGGCCTTCTCCGGCGACACCATCGAGCGCAACGTCACCTACGAAGGCATTCTGGAGACCGCCGAGGCCGAGGCCTGCGACTTGATCGTCATGGGCTCGCACGGCCGCAAGGGCGTGCAGGCGCTCATCCTGGGCAGCGTCGCGCAGAAGGTGCTCACCCACGCCAAGGTGCCGGTGCTGATCGTCAAGCCCCAGGCCTGATGCCGCCGCCCCGCGCGGTGGGGGCCGCGCGGGGTTACGGCGGGGTGCCTAGAATGATCGGCTCCCATTGCCAGCCCCGCACCCCGCCATGTCCGCCCGCCTGCCCGAGACCAGCGATCCGACCCGCGACGACGAGGAGGGCGCGCCCCTGCAGGGCGTCATCCGCATCCGCGGCGCGCGCCAGCACAACCTCAAGCAGATCGATCTGGACATCCGCACGGGCGAGCTCACCGTCGTCACCGGCCCGAGCGGATCGGGCAAGTCCAGCCTAGTCTTCGATACCCTGTTCGCCGAGGGTCAGCGCCGCTACGTCGAAACCTTCTCGGCCTATGCGCGGCAGTTTCTGGACCGCATGGACAAGCCGGCGGTGGACCGCATCGACGGCGTGCCGCCCGCCATCGCCATCGACCAGACCAACCCGGTGCGCTCGTCGCGCTCCACGGTCGGGACGATGACCGAGCTCAACGACCACCTGAAGCTGCTGTTCGCCCGCGCCGGCCAGTTGTTCGACCGCGACACCGCCCTGCCGGTGCGCCACGACACGGTGGAGACCATCGTGGCCGATCTGCACGCGCGGGCCGCCGCCGCTGGCGATCCGCGCCTGGTCGTGACCTTCGCCGTCGAACTGCCCGCCAGCACCCGCGACGAGGAGGTGCAGCAGTGGCTGTCCGCCAGCGGCTACACCCGCGTGCAGGCCGAGCAGACCGTGGGCGAGCGCCGCCGGCTCGACGTGGTGGCGGACCGCTTTCGCATCGGCAGCGCCGATCCGGCACGCGTGGCCGAGGCGGTGGAGACCGCGCTCAAGCGCGGCGGCGGGCGCCTGACCGTGTATGCGCTGGCGGACGGGGCCGAGCCGGCCCTGTGGCGCTACTCCACCGGGCTGCACTGCCCGGAGAGCGACATCCGCTACGCCGACCCGCGGCCGTCGCTGTTCTCGTTCAACTCGCCCGCCGGAGCCTGCGAGACCTGCCGCGGCTTCGGCCGCGTCATCGGGGTGGACTGGGGCCTGGTCATCCCGAACGACAAACTCACCCTGCGCGCGGGTGCCATCAAACCCATCCAGACCCCGGCCTACCAGGAGTGCCAGGACGACCTGATGCGCCATGCCGAGGCGGCAGGCATTCCGCGCGACACGCCGTGGTACCAGCTCGCCCCGGAGCAGCAGCGCTGGGTGCTGGAGGGGTCGCCGCACTGGACCGGGGACTGGAAGCGCCAGTGGTACGGCATCCGCCGCTTCTTCGACTACCTGGAGAGCAAGGCCTACAAGATGCACATCCGGGTGCTGCTGTCCAAATACCGCAGCTACACCGAGTGCCCGGCGTGCGGCGGCGCGCGCCTCAAGACCGAGAGCCTGCTCTGGCGCATTGGGTCGCGCGCCGATGCGGATGCCGTGCTGCCGCCCGAGCGGCGCTTTCGCCCGCGCGGCGTGGCCTGGAGCGACGCGCAACTGCAGGCACTGCCCGGGCTGTGCCTGCACGACCTGGTGGGGTTGCCGATCGAGCGCCTGCGCCGCTTCTTTCAGGGCCTGCAGGCCCGGCTGTACGAACTGCCGGCAGGCGAGCGCCAGGCCCAGGCGCTGTTGTACGACGAGATCACCGCCCGGCTGCGCTACCTGTGCGATGTGGGGCTGGGCTATCTGACGCTGGACCGCCAGAGCCGCACCCTCTCCGGCGGCGAGGTGCAGCGCATCAACCTGACCACGGCGCTGGGCACCTCGCTGGTCAACACCCTGTTCGTGCTGGACGAGCCCTCTGTCGGCCTGCATCCGCGCGACATGGCCCGCATCAACCAGGCCATGGCCCGCTTGCGCGACGCCGGCAACACCCTGGTCGTGGTGGAGCACGACCCGGCCGTGATGCTGGCCGCCGACCGCATCCTCGACATGGGCCCCGGCCCCGGCGAGCGCGGCGGCTGCATCGTGTTCGATGGCACGCCGGCGCAACTGCGCGGCGCCGACACGCTCACCGGCCAGTACCTGTCGGGGCGGCGGCAAATCGGCTTTGGCGTCAAGCGCCGGGTCACCGAGTCCACCCCCCGCCTGATCCTGGAAGGCGCGCGCGAGCACAACCTGCGCGCGCTGGACGTGGCTTTTCCGCTGCAGCGGCTGGTGGTGGTGACCGGGGTCAGCGGCTCGGGCAAATCCACCCTGGTGCAGGACATTCTGGCGCCTGCGCTGCTGCGCCACTTCGGCCAGGCCACCGAATCCCCCGGGGCGCACGACCGGCTGCTCGGCGCCGATCACCTGGAGGGTGTGGTCTTCGTGGACCAGTCGCCCATCGGCAAGACGGCGCGCTCCAACCCGGTCAGCTACGTCGGCGCCTGGGACGCCATCCGCACCCTGTTCGCGCAGTCGCCGCTGGCGCAGCAGCGCGGCTACACGGCGGCCAAGTTCAGCTTCAACAGTGGCGACGGGCGGTGTCCCACCTGCGGGGGCTCCGGCTTCGAGCACGTGGAGATGCAATTCCTCTCCGACGTGTATCTGCGCTGCCCAGACTGCCAGGCGCGGCGCTACCGCCCCGAGGTACTGGAGGTGACCATCGAGCGCGCAGGCCGTTGGCTGAGCGTGGCAGACGTGCTGGAGCTGACCGTCACCGAGGCCGCGCACTGCTTTGCTAGCGACCGCGACGTCATGCGCGCGCTGCAGCCGCTGCTGGACGTGGGGCTGGAATACCTGCGGCTGGGCCAGCCGGTACCCACGCTGTCCGGCGGCGAGGCGCAGCGCCTCAAACTGGCCGGCCATCTGGCCGCCGCCGCGGCCGCCGAGCCGCGCCCGCGCCGCGCCCGCACGACGGCCGCCGCGCCCGCGCCGTCGCCCTGGGCGGGCAAGGCGCCGGCGCGGGCGCGCGGGACGCTGTTTTTGTTCGACGAACCCACCACGGGGCTGCACTTCGACGACATCGCCAAGCTCATGCGCGCGCTGCGCAAGCTGCTGGAGGCAGGCCATTCGCTGGTCGTGATCGAGCACAACCTGGACGTCATCCGCGCCGCCGACTGGGTGCTGGACCTGGGGCCGGAGGGCGGCGACGGCGGGGGCACGCTGGTGTTCGCCGGCCCGCCCGAGGAGTTGCGCCACCACCCCACGAGCCACACCGCCCAGGCGCTGCGCGAGTACGCCGAGGCCCTGGGCGAAGCGACCGCCGCCCGCGAGCCGCGCCCGGCACCGCCCGCGCCCGTGTCGCGACCCGCGTCCGCGCCGCCGGCCATCCGCATCGTGCACGCGCGCGAGCACAACCTGCGCGATCTGTCGGTGGACATCCCGCGCGGGCGCTTCACCGTCATCACCGGTGTCAGCGGGTCGGGCAAGTCCACCCTGGCGTTCGACATTCTGTTCAACGAGGGACAGCGCCGCTACCTGGAAAGCCTCAACGCCTATGCGCGCAGCATCGTGCAGCCGGCCGGCCGGCCCGAGGTGGATGCCGTTTGGGGCATCCCCCCGACCGTGGCGATCGAGCAGCGCCTCTCGCGCGGCGGGCGCAAGTCCACCGTCGGCACGGTGACCGAGGTCTGGCACTACCTGCGCCTGCTCTACGTCAAGCTGGGGGTGCAGCACTGCGTGCACGACGGCGCTCCCGTCCAGCCGCAGACGCCAGACAGCATCCTGGCACAGCTCATGCAGCGCCACCGGGGGCAGACGCTGGGCATCCTGGCGCCGCTGGTCATCCACCGCAAAGGGGTCTATACCGAGTGGGCCGAATGGGCCGCCCAGCGCGGCCACACCCACCTGCGGGTGGATGGCGAGTTTCTACCCACACAGGGTTTTCCGCGCCTGGACCGCTTCAAGGAGCACACGCTGGAGCTGCCCGTGGCCACCGTCGCCGTCACGCCGGCGGCCGAGGGCGAGCTGCGCGCAGCGCTGGCGCAGGCGCTGCAGCACGGCAAAGGCGTGGTGCATGTGTTGGCGGGCATCGAGGGTTTGGCCGCGGCGCTCGAGGCCGGCGGCACCGGCCGCGGCTTGGGCACAGTGGCCGTGTACTCTACCCTGCGCGCCTGCCCCGTGTGCGCCACCAGCTATGCAGAGCTCGACCCGCGCCTGTTCTCGTACAACAGCAAGCACGGCTGGTGTCCCGACTGCGTGGGGACTGGCGTGCAGCTCACGCGCGAGCAGCGCCGGGCGCTGGACGACAGCCAGCGCGACGACGACCACCGCGGGCGCGAGCAGACCTTTGCCGAGCCCGATCTGGAGGACCTTGGCGACCAGCCCTGCGCCACCTGCGGCGGCACGCGGCTCAATCCCGTGGCGCGCGCCGTGCGTTTCCACGACCGACCGATCACCGACATCGCGCGCCTGAGCGTGGGCGAGGTGCTGGACTGGGTGCGCGCACTGCGGCAGCCCGGTACGCTGACCGCGCGCGAGGCCGACATCGCGCGCGATCTGCTGCCCGAGATCGAGAGCCGCTTGCGTTTTCTGCTGCAGGTGGGGCTGGGCTATCTGACGCTGGACCGCGGCGCGCCCACCCTCTCGGGGGGGGAGGCGCAGCGCATCCGCTTGGCCGCGCAGCTGGGCTCCAATCTGCAGGGGGTGTGCTACGTGCTCGACGAGCCGACCATCGGCCTGCATCCGCGCGACAACCGCATCCTGCTCGACGCGCTGCATGCGCTGCGGCAGCACGGCAACACCCTGGTGGTCGTGGAGCATGACGAGGACACCATCCGCCGCGCCGATCACCTGATCGACATCGGCCCCGGCGCGGGGCGGCTGGGTGGCCGGGTCGTCGCCCAGGGGCGCATCGAGGATGTGATGGCGGCCGCCGACTCCCAGACCGGGCGCTACTTGGCGCAGGCCATTCGCCACCCGCTGCAGGCGCGCCGCCCCGTGAGCGCGGACGGACCGGCCCTGGTGGTGCGTGGCGCAAGCCGGCACAACCTGCAGGGCATGGATGTCACCGTCCCGCTGCACCGGCTGGTCGCCGTCACCGGTGTCAGCGGCTCGGGCAAATCCACGCTGGCCCGCGACGTGCTGCTGACCAATCTGGCCGCCGCGCTGGCCCAACCCCGGCGGCGGGCGGCGGAGGCCCCCGCGCGCGCCATCGTTTGGACCGGCTGCCGCAGTCTGGAAGGGGCCGAGGCCGTGGACCGCGTGCTGGAGGTGGACCAGACCCCCATCGGTAAAACCCCGCGCTCCTGCCCGGCCACCTACATCGGTTTCTGGGACACCATCCGCAAGCTCTATGCCGAAACGCTGGAGGCGAAAGCGCGCGGCTACGGGCCGGGGCGATTCTCGTTCAACACTGGCGAGGGGCGCTGCCCGGTCTGCGAAGGGCAGGGCCTGCGCACCATCGAGATGAGCTTCCTGCCCGACGTCAAGGTGCCGTGCGAGGCCTGCCACGGGGCGCGCTTCAACCCCGAGACGCTGGCCGTCACCTGGCGCGGCAAGTCCATCGGCGACGTGCTGGCCCTGTCGGTGGACGAGGCGGTGGACTTCTTCGCTTCGATGCCGTCGATCGCCCATCCGCTGCAGTTGCTGCGCGACGTCGGCCTGGGCTACCTGACGCTGGGCCAGCCCAGCCCCACGCTGTCGGGCGGCGAGGCCCAGCGCATCAAACTGGTGACCGAGCTGACCAAGGTGCGTGACGACGTCGGCCGCCGCGGCCAGAAGGCGCCGCACACCCTGTACGTGCTGGACGAACCCACCGTCGGCCTGCACATGGCGGATGTGGACAAGCTCATCCGCGTGCTGCACCGGCTGGTCGATGCGGGGCACAGCGTGGTCGTCATCGAGCACGACCTGGACCTGATCGCCGAGGCCGACTGGGTGTTGGACCTGGGGCCGGAGGGGGGCGCGGGCGGCGGTCGCCTGGTCGGCGCCGGCACCCCCGAGGATCTGGTGCGCCTGGGTACCCACACCGGTCAGGCCCTGGCCGCGGTGCTGTCGCGCGGTGCCTGAGCGCGCATCGCCCCATGAACGGCCCCGAGCGTGTGGTGTGGATCGAGCCGGACGCCCCGGCCAAGCCGGCCTGGGGGGCGCCGTGCAACGGTTGCGGCGTGTGCTGCCTGATCGAGCCGTGCCCGATCGGCCTACTGCTCAGCCGCCGCCGACGCGGCCCCTGCGTGGCCCTGCGCTGGGTCGAGGCCGAGCGCCGCTACCGCTGCGGCGCCGTCGCCGCGCCCGGGGATGTGCTGGGCTGGGGGCAGGGGCCGTGGGGCCGTGGGCTGTCGGCTTTGGCACGGCCGGTGTTGGCGCGCTGGATCGCCGCGGGCCGCGGGTGCGATTGCGACGTCCAGGTCGACCCCGGCCCCGGATCTTGACGCGCATCAACCCCGGCGGGCGCCCGTTCTTGCAATATCGGTCTATTTGGATAGACCGTTGAAAGGGCAGCCATGGACATGGCGGCATGGATCGAGCGCTGGGGTGAGCCGGCCGTGCTGGCCATGGGCGGGTTGATGCTGGGCTTGGGGTTTGGTTTCTTCGGCCAGCGCTCCAAGTTCTGCCTGCGCGCCGCGGTGATCGAGTTCTGGCACCGCCGCTTTGGCGACAAGCTGGCGGTGTGGCTGCTGGCGTTTTCCACCGCCGTGGTGGCGGTGCAGGGCATGATCCTGCTCGGCTGGCTGGACGTCTCCAGCGCGCGCCAGCTCGCTGCGCGCGGCAGCCTGTCGGGCGCGCTGGTCGGTGGACTGCTGTTCGGCCTGGGCATGGTGATGACGCGCGGCTGCGCCAGCCGGCTGCTGGTGCTGTCGGCCAATGGCAACCTGCGCGCGCTGCTGTCGGGGCTGATCTTCGCGGTGACGGCGCAGGCCTCGCTGTCCGGGGCGCTGGCGCCGTGGCGCGAGGCCATCGGCAGCTGGTGGGTGGTGGACGGTGGCCCCGCGCGCGATCTGCTGGCGCTGCTGGGCGGCGGCCCCGAGGTCGGTCTGCTGTTCGGGCTGGTGTGGATGGCCGCGGCGCTGTGGTTTGCCGTGCGCAGTGGCTGGAGCTTCTGGAAGTGGGTCGGCGGCGCCGCAACCGGGCTGATGGTGGCGCTGGCGTGGGGGTTCAGCTACCAGGTGGTGGCGCACTCGTTCGAGCCGGTGCAGATCCAGGGCATGACCTTCAGCGGTCCGTCGGCCGAATGGCTGATGCGCGTGCTGGCCGAGTCGGACAAGCCGTGGACCTTCGGCCTCGGGCTGATGCCGGGGGTGTTCGTCGGCTCGCTGGCCGGCGCGCTGGTCGGGCGCGAGTGGAAGCTGGAGGGCTTCGGCGGCGCCTACACCATGCCGCGTTACATCGTCGGCGCGATGCTGATGGGTTTTGGCTCGATGCTGGCGGGTGGCTGCGCGGTCGGCGCCGGCATGACCGGGGGCGCCATCTTTGCGGTGACGGCGTGGCTGACGCTGGTGGGCATGTGGGTCGGCGGGGGCATCGCCGACCGGCTGATCGACCGCCCGCAACCCCGGGCCAAGCCAGTGCCGACCGGTGGCGCGGCCGCCGACATGGCCCGCGCGCCCTGAGAAGCCCCGCTGCGTCCTAAACCGCCCGCCGCGCCGCGGCAACGGGCTTACAGCCGGTGGCTGGCCCGTGCCCGTGCCAGCAGCACCAGACACGCCAGCGCCACCGCCAGCAGCAGCGCCGGAAAGCCCGCGCGCGGGGCCCATTGGAGGGCGGCGCCGGCCAGCGACGGGGCTAGCACCCCGCCCAAGGTATAGGCCATCACCAGCACGGCCGTGCTGTTGACCAGCGTCACCCCGCGCTCGCGTGCCCCGATGTCGATCATGGCCAGGGTATAGAGACACCCCCCGGCCCCGCCCCACAAAAAGGCCACCGGCCACGCCAGCCATGGCGTGCCAGCCACCCACGGGATGACCAACGTGGCCAGCAGGGTGATCGCCGCGCACCCCCGCATCAGCTGCAGACGGGCCCCACCCGCGCCGCCGCGTCGGCCACCCTGGCGGCCAAGCCGGTCAGCCAGTGCCCCGGCCGGCAGCATCAACACCGAGCTGCCCAGCCCGCTGGCCGACACCAGCAGGGCAGCCGCGGCGGCGCCCAAGCCCAGCGCCAATCCGTACAGCGGCAGGATGGCGGTCAGGCCGCTTTCGAAAAAGCCGCCGCAAAAGCCCGCCGCCATGATGACGGGGTGGGCGCGCAGCGCCGTCCACACGCCGCGCCAGCCGACGTGGGCCTCGTGCGCATCCGCCTCTGGCGGCAGCGCGGGGACGAAGAACGCCCACGCCAACCCCACCGCCAGCAGCGCCACCGACAGCCACAGGGCGGTGGGGCTGGACGGCCCGACGGCGGCCAGCAGCATCGGCCCGATCACGAAGGTGGCGCCCACCATCGTTTCGAACAGCCCGACGGCGCGTCCCCGCAGATGGGTGGGGGCGAATTCGGCGACCAGCGCCTCGGCCAACACCCAGCGCAGGCCCGAAGCCATCCCTGCCAGCACTTTCAGCCCAAACCACAGCGCCAGCGCCGCCGAGCCCTCCAGCGGCAGGCCATAGCCGATGCCCGCGAGCACCGGCACGGCCCCCGACAGCCACAGCCCCGGGCGTCGCCCCAAGGCGCGCGTCAGCGCCGAGGCAAATGGCGTGACCAGCAAAATGCCCACCCAGGCGCTGGCGGCAAACACCCCGATCAGCGCCGTCGGGGCTCCCTGCTCGGTCAGGCGCAGGATCAGCCAGGGCGTGAGCATGAAGTAGCCCACCAGCTCGAAGAAGGTCGAGCCAAAAATCACGAACAGCCCCCGACGGGACGGGGTGGCAGCGGCAAGGGTCATGGTGAACGACGGCGGCCGGAAGGCCAGGGTTAGGGCAGGGCGCGGGCGCCGTGGGCTTGGCACACGGCCGCGCTTGTCTGTACAATTATGGGTTCGGCGGAACCACGCTGCCGAGTGTTTTGCCGGCCGCAAAAGCCGGTACATCCAGCAAAGAGGACTCCTATGTACGCGGTCATAAAAACCGGTGGCAAGCAGTATCGCGTCGCTGCCGGCGAAAAAATCAAAGTAGAACAGATCGCTGCGGACGTAGGCCAAGAGATCGTGATCGACCAGGTGTTGGCCGTCGGCAACGGCGCGGACATCCGGGTGGGCACCCCCTTGGTCAGCGGCGCAACGGTCACGGCCACGGTCGTGTCGCATGGTCGGGGTGAGAAGGTGCGCATCTTCAAGCTGCGCCGCCGCAAGCACTACCAAAAGCGCCAGGGCCATCGCCAAAACTTCACCGAGCTGCAGATCGGCTCGATCAACGTCTGACGAGGTGACACACCATGGCACAGAAAAAAGGCGGCGGCTCCACCCGTAACGGCCGCGACTCCAAGCCCAAGATGCTGGGTGTGAAGGTGTTCGGCGGCCAGGACGTCAGCGCCGGCGCGATCATCGTGCGTCAGCGCGGCACCCAGTTCCACCCCGGCACCGGCACCGGTATCGGCAAGGACCACACCATCTACGCCACCGTGGCGGGCAAGGTCGAGTTCGCCGTCAAGGGCGCGCTCAACCGCAAGGTGATCAACGTCATTCCGGCCTGACGCAGGCGTGGCGGGGGCATCATCCCCCGGGGCCACGGCCGGCTGCAGGCCATTCCGGCACGGGCCCGCGCTGCGGGCCCTTGTCGTTTTGCGATCGGCGCAGGAGCCGTCATGAAGTTCGTCGATGAAGCCTATGTCGACGTTGCTGCGGGCGACGGGGGCAACGGCTGCGCCTCGTTCCGGCACGAGAAGTTCAAGGAATTCGGCGGGCCCGACGGCGGCGACGGCGGCCGGGGTGGCCACATCTGGGCCTTGGCTGACGAGAACCTCAACACCCTGGTCGATTACCGCTACACGCGCCGCTTCGAAGCGCAGCGTGGCGAGCACGGCAAGGGCTCCGACATGTTCGGCGCCAAGGGCGAGGACATCGTGCTGCGCATGCCGGTCGGCACGGTCATCAGCGATGCCGAGACCGGTCAGGTGTTGTTCGAGCTGCTGCAGCCCGGGCAAAAAGAGCTGATCGCCAAGGGCGGCGACGGTGGTTTCGGCAACCTGCACTTCAAAAGCTCCACCAACCGCGCGCCGCGCCAAAAGACACTGGGGCGCCCGGGCGAGCGCCGCAGCCTCAAGCTCGAACTCAAGGTGTTGGCCGACGTGGGCCTGCTCGGCATGCCCAATGCGGGCAAGTCCACGCTGATCGCGGCCGTCTCCAACGCGCGGCCCAAGATTGCCGACTATCCCTTCACCACGCTGCACCCCAATCTGGGCGTGGTGCGCGTCGGGCCGGAAAAGAGCTTCGTCATCGCCGACGTGCCGGGGCTGATCGAGGGTGCGGCCGAGGGCGCCGGTCTGGGCCACAAGTTTCTGCGCCACCTACAGCGCACGCGGCTGCTGCTACACATCGTGGACATGGCGCCCTTCGACGACACGGTCGATCCGGTCGCCCAGGCGCGTGCCATCGTCGCGGAGCTGAAAAAGTACGATCCCCAACTGGCGGCCAAGCCGCGCTGGCTGGTGCTCAACAAGCTGGACATGGTGCCGGCCGAGGAGCGCGAGCAGCGCGTGCGGGACTTCGTGCGCCGCCTGCGCTTCAAGGGCCCGGTGTTCGAGATCTCGGCCCTGACGCGCGAGGGCTGTGAGCGGCTGATGCAAAAAGTCTACGAACAGCTGGTGGCGCAGCGCGAGGCCGAGGCGCCCCCGGTGGAGGTGGACCCGCGCTTCGACGCGGCGCGGCGGGATGCCGACACCCCCGCCACCGACGATCCGCGCTTTCGCGCCTGACCCCTTTCTCCCCCCTCGCCTGACGACCATGACGACCGACCTGACCAGCGCCGACGCCCGCTCCGTGGACAGGGCCGCTCCCGCCAGCGCACTGGCCACCCCGAGCCGCGCGCAGGCCGAGGTGCAGCGCGGCGCGCGGCGCATCGTGGTCAAGGTCGGCTCCAGCCTCGTCACCAACGAAGGCCGGGGCCTGGACGAAACGGCCATCGGCCAGTGGAGCCGTCAGCTCGCGGCCCTGGTGCGCGATGGGCGCGAGGTCATCATGGTCAGCAGCGGCGCCATCGCCGAGGGCATGAAGCGCCTGGGCTGGACCACTCGCCCCAAAGAGGTGCATGAGCTGCAGGCCGCCGCTGCCGTCGGCCAGATGGGCCTGGCCCAGATGTACGAGACCAAGCTGCGCGAGCAGGGCGTGGGCAGCGCCCAGGTGCTGCTCACCCACGCCGACCTGGCCGACCGCGAGCGTTACCTGAATGCCCGCTCCACCCTGTTGACGCTGCTGGCCCTGGGCGTGGTGCCCGTCATCAACGAAAATGACACCGTCGTCAACGACGAAATCAAGTTCGGCGACAACGACACCCTGGCCGCGCTGGTGGCCAATCTGGTCGAGGCGGACCTGCTGGTCATCCTGACTGACCAGCGTGGCCTCTACACTGCCGATCCGCGCAAGGACCCGGCGGCGGCATTCGTGCACGTCGCCCGCGCCGGCGATCCGCTGCTCGAAGCTATGGCCGGCGGCGCGGGCAGCCGCGTGGGCACCGGTGGCATGATCACCAAGATCCTGGCGGCCAAGCGCGCGGCCGGCTCCGGCGCGTCCACCGTGATTGCATGGGGGCGCGAGCCGGACGTGCTGCTGCGCCTGATCGGCGGCGAGCCGATCGGCACCTGTCTGGTGGCCGACGCCCCCAAGCAGCAGGCCCGCAAGCGCTGGATGACCAGCCATTTGCAACTGCGCGGCGCGGTCACGGTGGACGCTGGCGCCGTGGACAAGCTGGTCAAAGAGGGCAAGAGCCTGCTGCCTATCGGCATGACCGCCGTGGAAGGCGACTTTCACCGCGGCGATGTGATCGCGGTGCGCGCGCCCGACGGGCGCGAAATCGCCCGCGGGCTGGCCAACTATGCCGCGGCCGAAGCGCGGCTGATCTGCCGCCGCTCCTCCGCCGAATTCGACAAGCTGCTGGGCTATGCTGCCGAGCCCGAGATGATCCACCGCGACAACCTGGTGGTCACCCTGCGCTGATCCGGCGCCGGCGGGCGCCCCCCGGACGCACCGTCAACGCTCGGGCTTACCGACGCGCAGGGCGCGCAGCATGTCTGCCGGCCGCCCGTTGGGGGTGGGGCCGTCGCAAAAGCCATTGCGCGCCAGCGCCACAGCCGGGCGGGAGGCAAACTCCCCGCCCAGGTTGCGCCACTCGGCACCGGGGTTGGGGCGCCACTCCCCGGGCGGGCCGGGATTCCAGTGGGCGTAGGTCTTGACCTGGGCGGTGGTGCAGCGCAGCCCCTCGTACCAGGCGTTGAGCGCGCCGCTGGCGCTCTGCGCCACGATCACATACCGGATCACCCCATCCGGGCCCAGCGTCACCGAGGCCGGGTCCACGCCAAAGCGCAGCTGGCTGTTGACCGACACCACGAACGGTACCAAGCCGTCCTGCCGCAGCGGAGGGGGCGGCGGCGCATCGGCCTCGCGCCATTCGCGGTTGGGGTCGGTCAGCAGTTGCGCCTGGGCCCCGGCGGCCGCAACCCCCAGCAGCAGCGCAGCCAGCAGCAGTCCGCCGGCCGGGCGCGGCCGGCATCCGGTGGGGGCGAGGGCAGAGAAGGAGGTTGGGGAG
>NZ_DAISXZ010000021.1:0-29740 GCF_036825565.1 Tepidimonas sp.
CGCCCACGCCGAGCGTTGCCCCGCCCGCCCCGACGTCGACCGCCATCGCGACGGCTCCTCGCGTGCCCAGCCTGCATCCCGTCGCGTCCGTCGTTGCGCCGGCCGATTTGTGGGAGCGCATGGAACGCGGCTTTGCCATGACGGACCTAGACAACGAGCTCGTGCAGCAATGGGAACGCTGGTACGCAAGCCGACCGGACTACCTGCAGCGCATGGCCGACCGGGCCAGCAAATACCTCTTTCACGTCGTGGAAGAAATCGAACGCCGCAACCTGCCGCTGGAGCTAGCCCTGCTACCCTTCATCGAGAGTGCCTTCAACCCGCAGGCGGTGTCCCACGCCAAAGCGGCCGGCATGTGGCAGTTCATGCCCGCCACGGGCAAGTCTTACGACCTGAAACAAAACGCCTTCCGCGACGACCGGCGGGATGTGCTCGCCTCGACCCGCGCGGCCCTGGACTATCTGGAGCGCCTGCACCGCATGTTTGGCGACTGGCACTTGGCGTTGGCCGCCTACAACTGGGGCGAGGGCAATGTGCAGCGCGCGATCAAGCGCAACCAGGCCGCGGGGCTGCCAACCGGTTACCCCGATCTGCGCATGCCGGACGAGACGCGCAACTATGTGCCCAAGCTGCAAGCGATCAAGAATCTGGTCACCGCCCCACAACACCGGGGCGTGAAGCTGCCGGTGATCGGCAACCACCCGTTTTTCGATACCGTGCGCATCGACCG
This sequence comes from Tepidimonas sp., assembly GCF_036825565.1. Taxonomy (GTDB): domain Bacteria; phylum Pseudomonadota; class Gammaproteobacteria; order Burkholderiales; family Burkholderiaceae_C; genus Tepidimonas. The sequence continues at coordinate 731 of NZ_DAISXZ010000021.1, forward strand.
GGACATCGACGTGGCCGTGGTCGCCCGTCTGGCCGGTGTCAGCCAGGCGGACTTCCGCCCCCTAAACCCCTCGCACAACAAACCCGTCATCATGGCCTCCGGCACCCCGGAGATCCTGCTGCCCTGGGACAATGCGCTGCTGTTCACCCAGCGGCTGCGCGAGCATGCCGGCCCCGTTGCCAGTTGGACGGCCTGGCGCGTGCCGCAGGACATGACGACCGCGCAGGCGGCCCGCCAACTGGGCTGGGACGAACGCGCCCTGCGGGAGCTCAACCGCGTCCCCCCGCGCATGCGCCTGAAGGCCGGATCCACGATCCTGGTGCCGCGGGAGGGCAAGCTGGACCGCGATGTGCCGGAGCACCTGGCGGACAACGCCCAACTGCTGCTCACGCCCGATGTGCCGACGACCCGGACGGTGCGGGTCAAAGCACGCGCCGGCGACACCCTGGCGGCCATCGCGCGGCGCCACCGCGTCGGCGTCGCCGAGCTAGCCACGTGGAACAAACTGAGCGTGGGCGCCCGGCTGCACACCGGCCAGATGCTGCAAATCCACGTGCCGGTCACACGCACCGACCACGCCGCTGCCAAGCCGGCCAAGGCCGCCGCGCTGCGCAAGGCCACGGCCAAAGCTGCCGCCCCCCGCAAGCCGGGGGCGGTACGCACTGCGCAGGCCGGCAAGCCCTAAGCAAAACGGGCAAGTCTTGCGACTTGCCCGTGTGCTGTTTGGAGCGGGAAACGAGTCTCGAACTCGCGACCTCAACCTTGGCAAGGTTGCGCTCTACCAACTGAGCTATTCCCGCTTGCGTCCCCGCCTGTGGCAGGGAACGTTTGCCCTGGAGGCGCGGGCCGGAGTCGAACCGACCTACTCGGATTTGCAATCCGGTGCATAACCGCTTTGCTACCGCGCCTTGTCTGGCTCAACCCGACAGCCCGCCGGATTGGGCGACTGGACAGCCAGCCACCCGGGATTTGGAGCGGGAAACGAGTCTCGAACTCGCGACCTCAACCTTGGCAAGGTTGCGCTCTACCAACTGAGCTATTCCCGCGTGGTTTCAGAGCGTTGCGCCGTTGATGGCGTCGCATCGTCTGAAGCCGCTATTCTACACCAAAAATCGGAGACTTTCCCTGCGGATCGCCGCCGATATCGGCAAGCGGTCAGTGCTTGACCGCGGGCGGCTCCACGCCCGGGGCGGTCGCCGCTTCCAGCACCGGCTCCACCTCCGGCAGCGGCACCGGCTGGCGCTCCAACGCCAGCTCCAGCACGCGGTCGATCCACTTCACCGGCACGATCTCCAGACCCTGCTTGACGTTGTCCGGGATCTCGGCCAGGTCCTTGACGTTTTCCTCCGGAATCAGCACGGTGCGGATGCCGCCGCGCAGCGCCGCCAGCAGCTTTTCCTTCAGCCCGCCGATGGCGGTGACCTCACCGCGCAGCGTGATCTCACCGGTCATCGCCACGTCGGCGCGCACCGGGATGCCGGTCAGCGCCGAGACGATCGCGGTGGTCATCGCAATACCAGCGCTGGGGCCGTCCTTCGGCGTGGCGCCGTCGGGCACGTGGATGTGGATGTCCTTCTTCTCGAACAGCTCGTCGACGATGCCCAGGCGCCGCGCGCGGCTGCGCACCACGGTGCGCGCGGCCTCCACCGATTCCTTCATCACGTCGCCAAGCGAGCCGGTGCGGATGACGTTGCCTTTGCCAGGCATGATGGCCGCCTCGACCGTCAGCAGATCGCCGCCGACCTCCGTCCACGCCAGCCCGACCACTTGGCCCACCTGGTTTTGCTGCTCGGCGCGGCCGAACGCGTACTTGCGCACCCCAAGGAAGTCCGCCAGGTTGTCCGGCGTGACGACGACGGGCTTGCTCATCTTGCCAAGCAGCAGACCCTTGACCACCTTGCGGCAGATGCGCGAGATCTCGCGCTCCAGCGCACGCACGCCGGCCTCGCGCGTGTAATAGCGCACGATGTCGCGCACGGCGGCCTCGGTCACCTCCAGCTCGTCGTCCTTGACGCCGTTGTTGGCGCGCTGCTTGGGCAGCAGGTAGCGCAGCGCGATGGCCACCTTCTCGTCCTCGGTGTAGCCTGAAAGGCGAATCACCTCCATGCGATCCAGCAGCGCCGGGGGAATGTTGAGCGAGTTGGATGTCGCCACGAACATCACGTCCGACAGGTCGAAGTCCAGCTCGACGTAGTGATCCTGGAAGGTGTGGTTTTGCTCGGGATCCAGCACCTCTAGCAGCGCCGAGGCTGGATCGCCGCGGAAGTCCATGCCGAGCTTGTCGATCTCATCCAGCAGGAACAGCGGATTGCGCACGCCGACCTTGGTTAGGTTCTGCAGCACCTTGCCCGGCAGCGCGCCGATGTAGGTGCGCCGGTGGCCGCGGATCTCGGCCTCGTCGCGCATGCCACCCAGCGCCATGCGCACGTACTTGCGCCCGGTGGCCTTGGCGATCGACTGGCCAAGCGACGTCTTGCCAACCCCCGGCGGGCCGACCAGGCACAGGATCGGCGCCTTGACCTTGTCGACGCGCTGCTGCACCGCCAGGTATTCCAGGATGCGCTCCTTGACCTTCTCCAGCCCGTGGTGGTCGGCGTTGAGCACCTCCTCGGCGTAGGCCAGGTCGTGACGCACCTTGGTCTTTTTGCTCCACGGCAGGTTGACCAACACGTCGATGTAGTTGCGCACGACGGTGGCTTCGGCCGACATCGGCGACATGAGCCTGAGCTTTTTGAGCTCACTCTCGGCCTTCTTGCGCGCCTCCTTGGGCATGCGCGCAGCCTTGATTTTCTTCTCCAGCTCCTCGAGGTCGGCGCCCTCCTCACCCTCGCCGAGTTCCTTTTGAATCGCCTTGACCTGCTCGTTGAGGTAGAACTCGCGCTGGTTCTTCTCCATCTGGCGCTTGACGCGCCCGCGGATGCGCCGGTCGACGTTGAGGATCTCGACCTCGGCCTCCAGTTGCGCAAACAGGTTTTCCAGCCGCGCGACCAGCCGCTCCAGATCCAACACGCTCTGCTTGGCCTCGAGCTTGAGCGGCAGGTGCGCGGCGATCGTGTCCGCGAGCCGCCCCGGATCGTCGATGCTCGCGATCGAGGTCAGGATCTCGGCCGGAATCTTTTTGTTGAGTTTGACGTACTGGTCAAACTGCTGCATGACTGCGCGGCGCAGCGCCTCGATCTCGGTCGGGTCGGCGTCGCGCCGCTCGGCCTCGGCATCGACCGGCATCACACTGGCTGCAAAATGCGTCTCGCCTTCTTCCACCTGCAGCACCTTGGCGCGCTGCACGCCCTCCACCAGCACTTTGACGGTGCCATCGGGCAGCTTGAGCATCTGCAGGATGCTGGCGACACAGCCCATGTCGAACAGGTCGCCGGGTTGGGGCTCGTCTTTGGCCGCGGTTTTCTGCGCGACCAGCATGATGCGCCGCTCGTTGGCCATCGCGGCCTCGAGCGCCTTGATGCTCTTGGGCCGCCCCACGAACAGCGGGATGACCATGTGCGGAAAGACGACCACGTCGCGCAGCGGCAGCAGCGGCAGCTCGACGGGCTGAGGGGGGAGCGCGGGGTGTCCGGACATCGGGAATTCCTTTCTCGCGGCTCAGTTGGGGGCGGCGAAGCCGGACTTCAAGCGTGCCCCCATGCGCCGCCAGCATGAGGGTCAGGCCTGCTTGGCCGCTTCGCGGTAAACGAGCAGGGGCGCCTTGCCTTCGGTGATGGTGGCCTCCTCGACGACGACGCGTTCGACGTTGTGCAGGCTGGGCAACTCGAACATGGTGTCCATCAGCGCCTGCTCCAGTATGGAGCGCAGGCCGCGGGCGCCAGTCTTGCGCTGCAGCGCCTTGCGCGCGATCGCGCGCAGCGCGGCGGGACGCACCTCCAGCTCCACCCCCTCCATGCCGAACAGCTCGGCAAACTGCTTGACGACGGCGTTCTTGGGTACCGTGAGGATGTCCACCAGGGCGTCCTCGGTCAGCTCGGCCAGCGCAGTCACCACGGGCAGGCGGCCCACCAGCTCCGGGATCAGGCCGTAGCGCACCAGGTCGTCCGGCTCCACCTGCGCGAACAGCTCGGTCAGCGGGCGCTCGCGCTTGCTGCGCACGGCCGCGCCAAAACCGATGCCCGAGGCTTCGGTGCGCTGCTCGATGATTTTTTCCAGGCCGGCAAACGCGCCCCCGCAGATGAACAGGATGTTGGTCGTGTCGACCTGCAGCATGTCCTGGTTGGGGTGCTTGCGCCCGCCCTGCGGCGGGACGCTGGCGACCGTGCCTTCGATGAGCTTGAGCAGCGCCTGCTGCACGCCCTCGCCCGAAACGTCGCGGGTGATGGACGGGTTCTCGGACTTGCGGGTGATCTTGTCGATCTCGTCGATGTAGACGATGCCGCGCTGGGCCTTTTGCACATCGTAATCGCAGGTCTGCAACAGCTTGGCGATGATGTTTTCGACATCCTCGCCCACGTAGCCGGCCTCGGTCAGCGTGGTGGCGTCGGCCATCACGAAGGGCACATCCAGCTTGCGCGCGAGCGTGGCGGCCAGCAACGTCTTGCCGCTGCCGGTGGGACCGATCAGCAGAATGTTGCTCTTGGCCAGCTCGACACCGCTCTTTTTCACCGCGTCGTTGTGGCGCAGGCGCTTGTAGTGGTTGTAGACCGCGACGGCCAGGGTCTTTTTGGCGGCCTCTTGCCCGATGACATACTGGTCCAGGTGTTCCTTGATCTGCCCCGGCGTGGGGAGCGCGTCCGTCAGCGCCGCGCTCCCCAGTTCCGTGGCCGGTACTTCGTCACGGATGATGTCGTTGCACAGGTCAATGCACTCGTCGCAAATGAAGACCGAAGGGCCCGCGATGAGCTTTTTGACCTCGTGCTGGCTCTTGCCGCAGAACGAGCAATACAGAGTCTTGTCGCGGCTACCTTTCTTGTCGGCCATGGGGAGTGCTGTGTGGGGGGTCGAAAAGGAAACGGTCGGACGTACCCGGGTCAGGCGCGCTTGTCGATGACTTTGTCAACCAGACCGTACTCGGCCGCCTCGGCCGCGGACATGAAATAGTCGCGCTCGGTGTCGCGCTCGATCTTCTCCAGCGGCTGGCCGGTGCGCTCGCTCAGGATGCGGTTGAGGTCGGCGCGCAGGCGCAGGATCTCGCGCGCGTGGATCTCGATGTCGGTGGCCTGGCCTTGGGCGCCGCCCAGCGGCTGGTGGATCATGACCCGGGAGTTGGGCAGCACAAACCGCTTGCCTTTGGCACCGGCCGCCAGCAGGAAGGCGCCCATACTGGCCGCCATGCCCACGCACAGTGTGGAGACGTCCGGCTTGATGAAGTTCATCGTGTCGAAGATGGCCATACCCGCACTGACCGAGCCGCCCGGCGAGTTGATGTAGAGCGAGATGTCCTTGTCCGGGTTCTCGCTTTCCAGGAACAGCAACTGCGCGACCACGAGGTTGGCGGACTGGTCATTGACCGGTCCGACCAGGAACACGACGCGCTCCTTCAGGAGGCGGGAGTAGATGTCATAGGCCCGCTCGCCCCGTCCCGACTGCTCGATGACCATGGGGACCAAGCCAAGGTTCTGTACGTCCAATGCGCTCATGCGTCGTCAGCTCCGAATCAAAGGGGTGTCCTTGGGGGCTTACTGTAACCGCTCAGGGCGGTTTGCGACGGCACCCCAAGAAAAAGGGCGGACCGGGGTCCGCCCTTGTGGGTAGGGTCACGCCGCCCCATGGGCGGCAACGGCCACGCTGGGCTCAGCCCTGACCCATCAGCTCGGCAAACTCGATGCGCTTGGGCGTGACCTTGGCCTTGCCGAAAATGAAGTTGGCCACGTTGTTTTCGAGCACGATGGCCTCGATCTCCGACAGCCGCTCGGCGCTGGATTTGTACCAGCGCACGACCTCTTCCGGGTACTCGTAGGAGGCCGCCAGCTCGCGCAGGTGGGCGTCGATCTGCTCCGGCGTGGCGCGCAGGTCGTTGGCCTTGATCAGCTCGGCCACCACCAGCCCCAGGCGCACGCGGCGCTCAGCCTGCTGCTGGAACAGCTCGCGCGGGATGGGCGCCTTGTCGGCGTCCTTGATGCCGCGCTGCTTCAGGTCGTTGCGCGCGCCCTCGACCAGACGGTCGATCTCGGCCTCCACCGCAGCCTTGGGCAAATCAAGCTCGGCCGCCGCCGCCAGCGCATCCAGCGCGGTCGTCTTGTTGCGTGCCTGCAGACGGAACTTGACCTCGCGCTCCAGGTTGCGGCGGATGTCCTCGCGCAGCGCTTCCAGCGTACCCGCCTCGATGCCGAGCGACTTGACAAAGGCCTCGTCGACTTCGGGCAGGTGTTGCTGCTCGATCTTCTTGACCGTCACCAGGAAGTCCGCGGTCTTGCCGGCCACTTCCTTGCCGTGGTAGTCCTCGGGGAAGGCGAGCGGGAAGGTCTTGGACTCGCCGACCTTCATGCCCAGCACGGCGTCCTCGAACTCCTTGAGCATCTGGCCATCACCCAGCACGAAGGCGAAATCGGTGGCCTGACCGCCCTGGAAGGGCTCGCCGTCGATCTTGCCCTCGAAGTCGATGGTGACGCGGACACCCGTCTGCGCGGCCTCGCCGTCGGCGCGGGCGGCAAAAGTGCGGCGCTGCTTGCGCAAAATGTCCAGCGTGCGCTCGATGGCGGCCTCGTCGACCTCCGCCTGCAACTGCTCGACCTCGGTGGCGGACAGGTCCCCGATCTTGACCTCGGGGAACACCTCAAACACCGCCTCGAACGCCACCACGCCCTCGCGGACGCCGTCCTTCTCAGTGATGCGAGGCTGTCCCGCCACGCGCAACTGCGCCTCGGCAATGGCGGCGTTGAAGGCCTGGCCGACCTGGTCGTTCATGACCTCGTAGTGGACCGAATAGCCGTAGCGCTGCGCGACGACCGACATCGGCACCTTGCCGGGGCGAAAACCGTCGAGCTTGACCTGGCGCTGCAGACGCTTGAGGCGGGTGTCCACCTCTTTCTGGATCGCCTCGAGCGGCAGCTCGAGCGTGATCTTGCGCTCGAGCTTGTCCAGGGTTTCGACATTGACTGCCATGATTGCTCCTGTGTATCGAAGACGGACCTGCCCGCAGGACAAATCCAGGGATATTCTGCGGCGGCGCCCCATCGGCACGCCAGCGGCCTTTTGGCGGTTGCAGCGGCCTCAGCGGCGTTCGGTTGCCGCTTTGACCGCCCAGCTTGGCGATGCTGCCAACGGGGCGAACGTCACCCACACCCGACGGATCGGGCAAACTGGCAATTGTACCGAAGCCAGCCGAGGCCCCCATGCGGGCAACCCCGAGCGGCTGCTCGCACCAATCTCTGCGCCCCAGGTCACAGCCCCCAGGCCGCGCTGCCCCATTGCCACGCCCACCATGTCAGCAGGCTGATCGCCGTGGCCGGCATCCCCACGGCCGCGTGCCGACGCCAGTCGATCGCGACGCCGTCACGTCCGGCCAGATCGGCCACGATCAGGTTGGCGATGGAGCCCACGAGCAGCAGGTTGCCCGCGTAGGTGCTGACCAGCGCCAGCGTGACCGCTTGGGCGTGATCCCCCAGGTGCGGCAGCAGCAGCATGACTGCCGGCACGTTGGAGACGAGGTTGGACAGCGTCACGCCCGTCATGGCCAGCACCAGCGGGTCGGTCAGGGTGATGCCCTGAGCCGCCAGCGCCGCCACCGCCCGCGCCGCCAGCCCCGTGCCTTCGAATCCGTGGTTGACGATGAACAGCCCGGCAAAGAGCAACAGCAACGGCCAGTCCACCAAGCCCATGACCTGGGAGGAGTGCATGCGCCGGCTCAGCAGCAGCACACCGGCCGCCACCAGCGCCGCAACCTCCCGCGGCCAGTCGGTGAACAAAAAGACGACGAGCAGCGCCCCCGCGACCAGCAAGCCCTTGGTGGCCTGCCACCGGTCGAAGGGCGGGCCGTCATCCACTTCGCGCGCACCGCCGGGCGGCACCACGGTACCGCTGCGCTGGCCCACCCGTGAGTGCCAGACCATCAGCCCCCACAAGCCGACGAGGGCCAGCAGCACCGGTGCCAACGCGGCCTGCAGATAGGCGCCAAAGGGCACCCTCATGACGGAGCCGATCAGCATGTTCTGCGGATTGCCGATGAGCGTCGCGGCAGAGCCGATGTTCGACGCGCAGGCCACCCCGACCAGCCAGGGGATCGGGTCCCAGCCGCGCCGCCACGCGATGCGCACGACGACCGGCGTTACCGCCAGACACACCACGTCGTTGGAGAACACCGCCGACAGCACCGCCACGACCGCCAGCAGCGCCCCCATGAGCGCCGCGGGCGGCAGGGGCCAGCCCCCGACGGCACGCGTGACCGCCGCGTAAAAGCCCCCCAGGCGCATTTGCGCCGACACCAGCATGAAGGCAAAGAGCAGCACCACCGTCGGCAGGTCGATGGCGGCCGCGGCCTCCGCCACCGACCAGCCATTGACCGCGATCATGGCGATGGCGCCCAGCACCGCCACGCCGGTGCGATCCAGACGCAGCCGCGGCAGCCCCCCAAGAAACATGCCCAGATAGACGACGGCAAACACCGCCGCGGTGGCGGCGTGGCGCACATCGGGATCGGCCCAAAATGCGATCATGAAGTCAACGAGGACCAACGCTCACGCCGCCCAGAAGCGCTGAATGCGCAGGCTGGCAAACAGGCGGACCACGGCGTGGATGTGGTCGTCCGCCAGCAGCAGTGGGACGGTGTCGGCTATCAGACGCAGCACGGCGAGGGGTCGAAGGGATCGGGCTGGACAGGCTCGTGGAGTTGGCACCCCTCGAGCCACAGGAGTTGAAGCACGTGGTGATCGACACCAACCCGCCTGTTTCTATTCGGTACTAACGACAGAAATCATTGGTGCGCGGGGGGGGACTCGAACCCCCACGGTGTCGCCACCGTCAGGACCTAAACCTGGTGCGTCTACCAATTTCGCCACCCGCGCGCTGGCGGGCCGGACGGCGCCCGCACAGACGAGGGCCGATTGTAGCCGGGCGCCGCACTGCCCTTGACGGCGCGGCGGGTCAAAACAGCTCGACGTCGCGTTCCGCGCCGCGCTGCGGGGACGGCTCGCCGATCTGGACGGCCGTTTCGAACCCCCGCACGGCGTTGCGCCCCTCGGCCTTGGCCAGGTAGACGGCGCGGTCGGCGCGCTCGAAGGCGTCGGACGGGGTGTCGTGCTCCCGCACGACCGTGTAGCCGATGCTGACCGTGATGCGCCCCACCTGCGGGAAGGGGTAGTCCTCGACGTTGCGGCGCAGGCGCTCGAAGGCCGCAGCGGCGGCCTGGGCATCGCAGGCGCGCACCAGCGCCACGAATTCCTCGCCGCCAAAGCGGTACAGCCGATCGTCGTGCCGGAAGGTGCTGCGCAGAATCCGCGCGATCAGCAGCAGCACCTCGTCGCCGATCAAGTGCCCGTACCGGTCGTTGACCGATTTGTTTGAAGTGGTCGACATCGACCACGGCGAGCCAGGATGGCCCATGGCAGCGGCGCTGCTCGTCGGGCACAGCCCATGGGGCCGGGTCGCGCTGCGTGGCCTTGAAAAACGTGTCGTCGAACGACTTGCGGTTGAGCAGGCCGGTCAGGGTGTCGCGTTCGCTGGAGTCGAGCAGGTTGATGAAATTCTCGAAAATTCGAGCCATGCCCTCCACCACGCGCACCGACTGTGTGGCCGGGGCATGGTCCAAGCGGGCTTCGATGAGCAACCGGCGCTCGGACTCGGTGATCAAGGGCACCAACAGGCGCGCTTCGCCCTCCCCGACGATGACGCGCGATTGACCGGTGCGCCATGCTTCGACCCGGGCCGGGTCATCGTCCACCCGGGGCAGATCGGCCAGGGGAGCCCAGGGGGCGGAGGATTGCGGAACGGCCATGCCCCGTTCCAGCCGCGCGCGGGTCAGCAATCGGTCCTGTCCCTCATCGGGCAGGGCCTCCCACAGCACGACGCTGCGCGCCTCCAGCAACGGCAGCAGCACCTCCACCAGCGTGGCGTCCATACTGTCGCGGTCTTTCCCGCGCGTCAGGCGCGCGAGTTGCTCGAGATGTTGCAAGACCTGCCGCATGACTCCCCGTCCGGCTTGTTTATCGATTTTTTTTGCGGGGACTGGTGACCGCAAGGGGTTCTACGCTAACACCCAACGTCCGCCTGACAAAATCGTTGCGATATGGCGCTGTGGCAACATCGCGACATGTCGCTGGCCTCCGGTATCGATCATTACGAGAACTTTCCCGTCGCGTCCATCCTGTGCCCGCGGCGCTGGCGCTCGGCGGTGGTGGCGATTTACCGCTTTGCCCGCACGGCCGACGATCTGGCCGATGAGGGGGACGCGGCAGCACCGGACCGATTGGCGGCATTGGCCACCTTGCGCCAGGCACTGCGGATCATGTGGCACGGCGGGCAGCCGTCACTGGCGCTGCCCCCGGCATGGACGCCCATGCTGACCGCTCTGGACGATGCGCGGCGCCGCCACGATCTGCCGCTGCCCCCCCTGGAGGCGCTGCTGGATGCGTTCGAGCAGGATGTGCGCTGGAGCGCCGAGGGGCGGCGCTACCGCGACGACGCGGAGCTGCTGGCGTATTGCGCCCGATCGGCCAACCCGATCGGCCGCCTGCTGCTGCACCTAGCGGGTGTACGCGGCGCCGAAGCCGAGCGCGAAAGCGATGCCATCTGCACGGCCCTGCAACTCATCAACTTTTGGCAGGACCTGGGGCAAGATCTGGCGCGGGGGCGCTGCTATCTGACGGACGCCACCCTGCGGGCGCACGGACTGCCCGCGCAGGGGGATATGCGCGCGCTGCCGGAAGCGGCGCTCGCGCCCCTCGTGCTGGAAGGCTGCCGCCGCGCGCGGGCGCTGCTGCGGCAGGGCTGGGGGCTGCCCACTCGCCTGCGCGGGCGCTTTGGCTGGGAGTTGCGGCTGGTCCTGCAGGGCGGGCTGCGCGTGCTGGAGCGGATCGAGGCCGTTGGCGGCCGCACCCTCACCCACCGGCCCCGCCTGCGCGGCGGCGACTGGCCGATGCTGCTGGCCCGCGCCATCCGGCACCGCCCCCCGGCAGCGCCGGCGAGCGGCTCGACGCGCCCGACCCGTGACGCGGAGGGGGCATGAACGCCACGGACCCCTTGCAGCAGGCCCAGGCCTACGCCCAGCAGCGGGCCGCCGCCTCCGGCAGCAGCTTTTATTACGCCTTTTTGTTTTTGCCGCCGGCGCGGCGGGCGGCGATCACGGCGTTCTACGCCTTCTGCCGCGAGATCGACGACGTGGTCGACGAGGTGAGCGACCCCGGCGTGGCGCAGACCAAGCTGGGCTGGTGGCGCCAGCAGGTGCTACGCACTTTTGGCTCCGGTGCGTCGCCCGAGCATCCCGCCCTCGTGGCGTTGCGCCCACACATCGCGCCGTACGGCCTGACGGCCGAGCCGTTGTTGCAGATCATCGACGGCTGCGAGATGGATCTGCAGCAAAGCCGCTATCTGGACTACCCGGGGTTGCAGCGCTACTGCCACCTGGTCGCCGGCGTGGTGGGCGAGGTGGCGGCCCGCATCTTTGGCCAGACCGAAGCGCAGACCACCGCCTACGCGCACCGGCTGGGGCTGGCGTTTCAGCTCACCAACATCATCCGCGACGTGGGCGAGGATGCGCTGCGCGGCCGCATCTATCTGCCGATCCAGGAGCTGCAACGCTTCGACGTCAAGGCGCACGAGCTGCTCAAGCGCGGCATGGGGGCCGAGCCGTCGTTCCCGCAGCGGTTTGCGGCGTTGATGGCCTTCCAGATCGAACGCGCACTGGCCACCTACGACGAGGCGATTGCCCTGTTGCCCAGCGCGGATCGGCGCGCGCAAAAACCGGGGCTGATGATGGCCAGCATCTACCGCACGTTGCTGCGCGAAATCGCGCGGGAGCCCGCCCTGGTGCTGACCCAGCGGGTCGGGCTGACGCCGCTGCGCAAATTCTGGCTGGCGTGGAAGGTGCAAGCCTTGGGGCGGTTTTGAACATGGTGGCACCGCGCACGCTCACGGTCATCGGAGGGGGCTGGGCGGGTCTGGCCGCCGCCGTGGCCGCCTCCGACGCTGGCTGGGGCGTGACGGTGCTGGAAGCCGCGCCCCATTGGGGCGGACGGGCGCGCCGGCTGCCAGCCGACGACCGGCACGGCCACGACGCCGCCTTGGACAATGGCCAGCACATCCTGATCGGCGCCTACACCGCCACCCTGCGCCTGATGCGCCGCCTGGGGGTGGACCTGGAGGCTGCCCTGCAACGCATGCCGCTGGCCTTGCCCTACCCCGACGGCACCGGTCTGGCACTGCCCCGCTGGGCGGATCGTCTGCCGGGGCGGCTGGCTCCCTGGGGCCTGGCCGCTGCCCTGCTGTGCGTGCGCGGTTGGTCTGCGGCTGAGCGGTGGGCGATGCTGCGTGCCGCCGGCCGCTGGCAGCGCCAAGCCTTTGCCTGTACGGCAACCGCCACGGTGGCGGACCTGTGCGCCGAGCTGCCGCCACGGGTGGTGGCGGAGCTGATCGAGCCGCTGTGCGTCGCCGCCCTCAACACCCCGATGGCGCGGGCCAGCGGGGCGGTGTTTTTGCGTGTGCTGCGCGATGCGCTGCTGGGGGAGGCGGTGCCGCCGTTCGCACCCAGCGACTTGCTGATTCCACGGGTCGACCTGGGGCAATTGCTGCCCGACCCCGCCACGGCCGCGCTGCGCCGCGCGGGGGCACACTTGCTGACCGGCGCCCGCGCGATCACGCTCGCCCGCGCGCCCGACCGCAGCGATTGGCGCATCACTTTGGGCAGTGGCCGGGTCGTCCAATCGACCGCCGTGATCCTGGCCTGCCCGGCGTGGGAAGCGGCACGGCTGCTGGCTGGCATGCGCGACCTTGCGGGGGATGGGCCGGACGGTGTTGCCCTGTGGATAGAGCAGGCGCGGGCGTTGACGCACACCCCGATCGCCACGGTCTATCTGGACCCACCTGCTGGCTGGCGTTGGCCCGCCGCCACCCCGATGCTGGCGCTGCGCAGCGATGGCCGCGGGTCCCCCGCGCAATTCGTGTTTCGCCGGGCGGTGCAGAAGGACGGGTGGGATGGCCTGGCCGTCGTGGCCAGCGCACCCGACCCCGCCCTGGCGGCCAACCGGTCGGCCCTGACCGAGGCGGTTCAGGCGCAGGCGGCGTCAGCGCTGGGATTGCACGGTGGTGCGGTTCGACAAACCGTCGTGGAAAAGCGCGCCACCTTCGCCTGCACGCCCGGCCTGCGCCGGCCGGCCGCGCGCATCGGCGACGGGCTGGTGGCTGCCGGCGACTACGTGACGGGCCCCTACCCCGCCACGCTGGAGGGCGCCGTGCGCAGCGGGCTGGCGGCGGTGGCGGCGCTCACCCCTGCCCCTTCGCTGCGGCCTTGAGCACCTGATAGGCGGGCCGGGCGTGGCAGCGCTGCAGCCAGTCGTGCACGCGCGGGAAGGCGTGCATCAGCTCCTGCGACGGGCGCGCCCAGTTGGCCACGCAGGCCACGCACAGGTCGGCGATGGTGAAGCGCGCCGCGGCCAGATGGTCCAGCCCGTGCGCGGCGCGGGCGGCCAGATGATCTTCCAGCACTTTGAGCGGCCCGCGCAGGCGCCGCTCGGCGGCGGCGAGTTTGCCGGCGTCGCGCCGCTCAGGCGGCAGGCCCAGCCGATGCATCAGCACGCACAGCGCATCGGCCTCCAGCTCGGTGACGGCCCAGAACGCCCAGCGCAGCGCCTCGGCGTCCTCCGCCGGGCTGACCGGGGCGAGGTCGCTGCCGTCGCCCTTGCCGTAGTGCCGCGCCAGGTACAGCGCGCAGGCCATCGATTCCCACACCACCACGCGCCCCTCGGGCCGCTCGTCGACCAGCACCGGGATGCGGCCGTTGGGGTTGAGGGCCAGGAACTCCGGCGTGCGCGTCGCCCCGCCCTGATACGGCGTCGGCACGTGGGTGTAGGGCAGGCCCAGCTCCTGCGCGGCCCACAGCGGCCGCACCGCGCGCGAGGCGAAGATGCCGTAGATCGTCAGCGCCATGGATTAAAGCTCCTTGCAGCCGCGGCGGCTCGCGCCTTAGGCGCCTTAGGTCAGGCCGAGCCGTTCGCACAGTTCCAACAGATGCCCCACCTGGGCGTGCGGGCGCTCGTGCGGCTGCGGCTGCACGCCGGCGGCGTGCAGCGCGCGCGCCATGTCCCCACCGCCGCAGCCGCAGTCCTTCGGCTGCACGGCGGCGTCCCAGTCGTGGCCGTGGCGGTTGACCCAGACGGCGGCCAGCCCCGCGCGCCGCGCCCCGACGACATCCAGCAGCGGGTCGTCGCCGACGTGCAGCGCCGCCTGCGGCGCCACGCCTGCCGCCGCCAGCGCCGCCTGGTAGATGCCAGGGTGCGGCTTGGCCACGCCCGCCTCGCGCGCGCCGACGTGGGCGACGAAGTAGTCGCCCAGGCCGACGCGGCGCACGTCGGCGTTGCCGTTGGAGACGGCCACCAGCGGCCAGCGGGCCGCCAGCCGCTCAAGCGCCGGGCGCGCATCCGCAAACAGCTCGACGCGCTGGCGCTCGGCGTAGAACACCTCGAAGGCCGGCTCCGCCAGCGCCGGGTCGTCGCCGCTTGCGCGCAGCGCCATACGGATCGCCTCACGGCGCAGGAAGGTCAGGTCGTGGTGGCGATCCGGGTGGTCGCGCTGCACGCCGGCGCGCACCGCGCGCGCCCAGGCGCGGTCACGCAACCGCGCCTCCGTGGCCGGTGCGTGCACCTCCAGCCACGCCTGCAGCGCGGCCTCGGCGCGCGCGATGGTGGGCCGCATCGGCCACAGCGTGTCGTCCAGATCCAGGGTCAAGGCTCGCAGGCCGGCGGTATCGATCATCGTGCGCCAGAATACCACCATGCGCATGCACCCCGAACCCGCCTACACGCACAGCCAGCCCGCCCGCACGGGCATCCTGTGGATCAACCTCGGCACGCCCGAGGCGCCGACCCCGGCGGCGCTGCGGCGCTACCTCGCCCAGTTCCTCAGCGACCCGCGCGTGGTGGAGCTGCCGCGCGCGCTGTGGTGGCCGATCCTGCACGGCATCATCCTCAACGTGCGGCCGCGCAAGTCGGCCGCCAAGTACGCCACCATCTGGACGCCGCAGGGCTCGCCGCTGAAAGTGTGGACCGAGCGGCAGGCCAAGCTGCTGCAGGGCCTGCTGGGCGAGCGCGGCCACCACGTGACGGTGCGCTGGGCCATGCGCTACGGGGAGCCGGCCATCGCGCGCGAGCTGCAGGCGCTCAAAGCCGCCGGCTGCACGCGCATCCTGATCCTGCCGGCCTACCCGCAATACTGCGCCGCCACCACCGCCAGCGCCTTCGACGAGGTGTGGCGCTGGGCCGGCACGCGGCGCTGGGTGCCGGAGCTGCGCTTCGTCAACCACTACCACGACGACACCGGCTACATCGCGGCGCTGGCCGCGCGCGTGCGCGCCCACTGGGCCGAGCACGGGCGGCCCGAGCGGCTGGTGATGAGTTTTCATGGGATGCCGGCGCGCACGCTACAGCTCGGCGACCCCTACCACTGCGAATGCCACAAGACCGGCCGGCTGCTGGCCGAGGCGCTGGAGCTGCCGCCCGAACAGGCGGTCGTGACGTTCCAGTCGCGCTTCGGCCGGGCGAAGTGGCTGCAGCCCTACACCGAGCCGACGCTGGTGGAGCTGGCGCGCCAGGGCGTGGGCCGCGTCGACGTGGTGTGCCCAGGCTTTACGGCCGACTGCATCGAAACGCTGGAGGAAATCGACCAAGAGGCGCGCGCGGCCTTCCTGTCGGCCGGGGGGCGCGAGTTCCACTACATTCCCTGCCTGAACGACGACCCAGGCTGGCTGCAGGCACTGGCGGACCTGGCCGAGCGGCACATGGCCGGCTGGCCGACGCGCACGCCGCACGACGCGGCCGCCGCCGAGGTCACGCGCCAGCGCGCGCGGGCGCTGGGCGCGACGGTGTGAGCCGCGCAGCACGCTACCATCGGCGCCGATGAGCCGAACGCCCCGCTCGCCCAAGCCCGACGACGACAGCCCCGGCCGCGTGCGCCTGGACAAGTGGCTGTGGGCGGCGCGCTTTTACAAGACCCGTGCCCTGGCGGCCGAGATCATCGACCGCGGCCGCGTGCTCGTCAACGGCACGGTGGCCAAAGCCAGCCGCGAACCGCGCGTGGGCGACGTCATCCAGATGCGCACCGGCGACGTCGTCCGCACCGTGGTCGTGCGGGGGCTGAGCACCGTGCGCGGCCCGGCCCCACAGGCCGCGCTGCTGTACGAAGAAACCCCCGAATCGATCGCTGCGCGCGAGCGGTATGCGGAGCTGCGCCGACTGGCGCCCGAGCCCGCCGCTACTCTTACCCAGGGCCGCCCCACCAAACGCGACCGCCGCCGCATCGAAGAATGGCGCGCAGCCCCCGGGCGCCGCGACTGGAACGCGCGCTGGAGCGCATCCCTGGACGATTGACCCCCCGTGCCCCACCGGAGGAGGCCCCCATGACCACCCGCTACCCCCTGCCAGATCTGGCCGACGTGCCCGAGGACATCCGCGCCCGCATCCTGGAGGTACAAGAGAAAGCCGGCTTCGTGCCCAACGTCTTTTTGATGTTCGCCCGCCGCCCGGCGGAGTGGCGTGCCTTCTTTGCCTACCACGACGCGCTGATGATGCCAGAGACGGTCGGGCGCTCCTCCAACCTGACCAAGGGCGAGCGCGAGATGATCGTCGTGGCCACCAGCGCCGCCAACCAGTGCCTGTACTGCGTGGTGGCGCACGGTGCCATCCTGCGCATCTACGAGAAAAAGCCGCTGGTCGCCGACCAGGTGGCGGTCAACTACCGCAAGGCCGACATCACGCCGCGCCAACGCGCGATCCTGGACTTTGCCATGAAGGTGTGCCAGCGCTCGCACGAGGTCGAGGACGCCGACTTCGCCGCGCTGCATGCGCACGGCCTGAACGACGAGGACATTTGGGACATCGCCGCGATTACGGCCTTCTTCGGCCTGTCCAACCGCATGGCCTCGTTCAGCGGCATGGAGCCGAACCCCGAGTTCTACCTGTTGGGGCGGCTGCCCAAGGCCAAGTGAGCACAGCCGCGCGGCCCGGCGGCTCGGTGCAGGACCCGCGCCGGCGCGCCCGGTCTCAGGCGCCGTCGGCCAGCCGCGCGCGCAGCGCCTCCGGCAGCGGCAGCGAGCGCTGCGACGGAAAGTCCACCCACACCACGGTGGCGCCGCCGTTGGCGTAAACGGTGTCGCCGCCGTCGGCGCGCCGCATCTCGTGGAACATGTCGAACGAGCGCTGCCCCAGCGCCCCGACGTAGCTGCGCACGATCACCTCGCCCGGATACTCCAGCTGGCGCAAGAAGTTGCAAAACGCGTTGACGATGACCGGCCCCTGGCCCTGCGGGTTGGCCGGCATGCCCCATTCGCCCATCCACTGCAGCCGCGCCGTCTCCATGTAGCGAAAGTAGATCGTGTTGTTGACATGCCCCATGGCATCCATGTCGCCCCAGCGGATCGGGATGCTCATGGTGTGGACGAGGCGTTTGTCGGCGGGCAAATCGAGTCGCATTGGGTGTCCATCGTGTCGGGGGCTTGACAGCGATGGTACGGCAGGCGCCACTACAATCCGTCGCGCATCCGACAGCGACGCCGGTGCGCCACGCACCCGGCGAACGGCCACCCCCGAGGAAGACCCCAACGCCATGAAAACCCCGGCGCATCTGATCGAGCAGTTCGGCCCCCGCGAGGCCATGGAGTATGACGTCGTCGTGGTCGGCGCCGGCCCAGCGGGGCTGGCCACCGCGATCCGGCTCAAGCAGCTGGCCGCCGCCCAGGGGACGGAGGTATCGGTCTGCGTGCTGGAAAAGGGCTCCGAGCCGGGCGCGCACATTTTGTCGGGCGCGGTGATGGACCCGCGCGCGATCACCGAGCTCTTCCCCGACTGGAAGGAACGCGGCGCGCCGCTGAACCAGCCCGTCAGCGGGGACGAGGTGCTGTTCCTGCAGGCCGAGGGGTCCATGCGCACCCCGGGCTGGCTGATGCCCGAGTGCTTTCACAACGAGGGCAACTACGTCATCAGCCTGGGCGCCGTCACCAAGTGGCTGGCCGAGCAGGCCGAGGCACTGGGCGTGGAAATCTTCCCCGGCTTCACC
Source organism: Tepidimonas sp. (assembly GCF_036825565.1). Classification (GTDB taxonomy): domain Bacteria; phylum Pseudomonadota; class Gammaproteobacteria; order Burkholderiales; family Burkholderiaceae_C; genus Tepidimonas. Next base: position 18,869 of record NZ_DAISXZ010000021.1, read on the forward strand.
GCCGCCGAGGTGCTGTTCGACGACAACGGCGCGGTCAAGGGCGTGGCCACCGGCCACATGGGCCTGGGCAAGGACGGGGAGCCGACCAACGCTTTCCAACTGGGCATGGAGCTGCATGCCAAATACACCGTCTTTGCCGAGGGTGCGCGCGGCCACCTGGGCAAGGAGCTGATCGCGCGCTTCCGGCTGGATGAGGGCCGCGACCCGCAGACCTACGGCATCGGCATCAAGGAGCTGTGGGAAATCCCGCCCGAGAAGGCCAGGCCGGGCCTGGTCGTGCACACCGCCGGCTGGCCGCTGGACGAGCACACCTACGGCGGTGGCTTCCTCTACCACATGGAAGGCAACAAGGTCACGCTCGGCTTCGTCGTCGGGCTGGACTACCAGAACCCGTGGCTGAGCCCCTTCGAGGAGACGCAGCGCTGGAAGACCCACCCGGCGATCCGCGCCCACCTCGAGGGCGGCAAGCGCATCGGCTACGGCGCGCGCGCCATTACCGCCGGCGGGCTGCTGAGCCTGCCCAAGACCGTCTTCCCCGGCGGCGCGCTGGTCGGCTGCGACGCGGGCTACCTCAACGCCGCGCGCATCAAGGGCAGCCACGCCGCCATCAAGACCGGCATGCTGTGCGCCGAGGCGGCCTTCGAAGCGCTGCGCGCCGGCCGCGCGCACGACGAGCTGACGGCCTACCCGGCCGCGTTCGAGCAGAGCTGGCTGTACGAGGAGCTGCACCGCGCCCGCAATTTCAAGACCTGGTTCAAGAAGGGCAACACGATCGGCGCGTTGATGACCGGCATCGAGCACTGGCTGCTGCCGCGCCTGGGCATCAAGAGCCCGCCGTGGACGGTGCACCGCCACACGCCCGACCACGCGCGCCTGCACGCCGCCAGCCAGGTCGAGCCGATCCGCTACCCCAAGCCGGACGGCGTGCTGACCTTCGACCGGCTCTCCAGCGTCTTCCTCTCCAACACCAACCACGAGGAAAATCAGCCCGCGCACCTGACGCTGAAGGATGGCGCGGTGCCGGTGGCGGTCAACTTGGCGCTCTACGGTGGGCCGGAGAGCCGCTACTGCCCGGCCGGCGTCTATGAGTTCGTCGAAAAATCCGACGGCCCCCAACTCGTCATCAACGCGCAAAACTGCGTGCACTGCAAGACCTGTGACATCAAGGATCCGACGCAGAACATCGTCTGGGTTACGCCCGAAGGCGGCGGCGGGCCCAACTACGCGGGCATGTAAAACAGCCGCAGCGGTGACCGCCTCGGGCCGCCGGGTGCGGCCTCTCGCACGGATTCGACCCCAACGTTCCCTGCTCCGGGCGCCTACGCCGCGCACTGCCGCGGCCGGCGCGTGGCCCTGCTGACCCAGCACGGCAAGGAGGCGCTGCTCGGCCCACCGCTGCACGCCCTGCTCGGCTGCACCGTGCAGCGGGTGGGCGGTTTTGACACCGACACGCTGGGCAGCTTCACCCGCGATGTCGAGCGGGCGGGCACCCAAATCGAGGCCGCGCGGCGCAAAGCGCGCATCGGCATGCAACTGAGCGGCATGCCCCTGGGTTTGGCCAGCGAAGGGGCCTTCGGTCCGGATCCGTTCACGGGTCTGTTGCATTGGGACATCGAGCTGGTGGTCTGGATCGACGACGAACGCGGGCTGGAAGTCGTCGGCATGGCCCAAGGGCCGGCGCGCAGCGCGCATGCAACGGTGCGCGACTGGGCCGAGCTGGAGGCCTTTGCCGCGCGGGCCGGGTTCCCTGGTCACCAACTGGTCATCCGGCCGGAACACGCGGACCGCCCCCAGGTGGTCAAGGGCCTGGGCGACCTGGATGCCCTGCGCCGAGCTTTCGAAGACGCGCGCGCACGCGCCGCCAACGGCCAGGTCTTCGTGGAAAACGACCTGCGCGCCCACACCAACCCCACGCGGCAGGCGCTCATCCGGCAAGCGGGGCTGGACCTGGCCCGGCGGTTGGCCTCCGACTGCCCGGCCTGCAGACGGCCCGGCTACTGGATCACGGCGCAGGTACCCGGCCTGCCGTGCGCCCGCTGCGGCCTGCCCACGCGCGAGCCGCTGCGCCAGCGCTGGAGCTGCGCCGGCTGCGGCCACACCGACGAGCACCTCCGCCCCGGCCCCGACCGAGCCGATCCGAGCCGCTGCGACCACTGCAACCCTTGAGCCGGCGCGCTCTGCGACCCAAAGGCCGGCGCTCGCGCGCGAACGGGAGCGGCTACAATCCGCGCCATCAGGAGAGAGCCAGCCCGGACACCCCCATGGGTTCCGCCCAGCGGCCGCCGAAGGCGCAGGCCCCCGCCGAACGCTCAGGCAAAAGGACTGATGCAGCACCCCGCGGGGTGCTTGCCTGCTGGAGAGAGGCGTCGCCGCCGGCCCAGTGCCCGGCGCCGTCCACCGAAGGAGCAAGCGGGCCCACCACCGCACGGGCGGCGTCGGCGCGTGAATCTCTCAGGTAAAGCGGACAGCAGGTGTGCCCCGGCGCCCTTGGGCGCCGGCCGTGACCACCTGTTTGGAACCGCTCCATGTCCGCCGCCGACGCCCTGCTCAAGACCCCTCTGCACGATCTGCACCTCGCGCTCGGCGCGCGCATGGTGCCGTTCGCCGGCTACCACATGCCGGTGCAGTATCCGGCGGGTCTGATCCGCGAACACCAGCACACACGCCAAGCGGCCGGCCTGTTCGATGTGTCGCACATGGGGCAACTGCGTCTGGTCGGCCCCGAGGCCGCCGCCGCGCTGGAAAGCCTGATCCCCATGGATGTGATTGGACTCGCTGCGCACCGGCAGCGCTACGGGTTGCTGCTGGCCGATGACGGCGGCATCCTGGACGACCTGATGTTTGTCAACCGCGACTGGGCCAACGGCGGCGACCTGTTCCTGGTGGTCAACGGCGCGTGCAAGCAGGCCGACATCGCCCACATCCAGGCCCGCATCGGCCAGCGTTGCCGAGTGGAACCCATGCCCCAGCAGGCCCTGCTGGCGCTGCAGGGCCCGCAGGCCGTCACAGCCCTCGCCCGCCTGCTACCGGGGGTAGAACGCCTGGTGTTCATGGCGGGTGGGGCGTTCGACTGGCAGGGCGTGCCGCTGTACGTCACGCGCAGTGGCTACACGGGGGAGGACGGCTTCGAAATCTCCCTGCCCGGCGAGGCGGCCACCGCCTTCGCCCGGACGCTGCTGGCCCAGCCGGAAGTCCAGCCCATCGGCCTGGGGGCCCGCAACTCTCTGCGGCTGGAAGCCGGCCTGTGCCTGTATGGCAACGACATCGACACCGGCACCACGCCGGCGGAGGCCGCGCTGACCTGGGCCATCCAGAAAGTGCGTCGCAGCGGCGGCGCCCGCGCAGGGGGCTTTCCCGGCGCGGCGCGCGTGCTGGCGCAATTGGACGGCACGCAGCCCGTGGCTCGCATGCGCGTCGGTCTGCGGGCCCTGGAGCGCGTGCCCGTGCGCGAGCCGGCACCGCTGCAAAGCCCTGACGGCACCCCCGTCGGCCACGTGACCAGCGGCCTGCTGTCGCCGACGCTGGACCTCCCAATTGCCATGGGCTATGCGAGCCGCGAACACAGCGCCGTCGGCACCCAGCTGCAGGCACTGGTGCGCGGCAAGCCGGTGCCGATGGAAGTGACCGCCCTGCCTTTCCTGCCCCCGCTCTACCACCGCGGCTGACCCGTTTGTTCCCCTTGAACCCCAGGAGCCTGCCATGACCCTGAAGTACACCCCCGACCACGAATGGATCCGCGTCGACGGCGACATTGCCACCGTCGGCATCACCCACCATGCCCAAGACGCGCTGGGCGATGTGGTGTTCGTGGAACTGCCCGAGGTGGGCAAGACCCTGGCGCAAAAGGACGTCGCGGGCGTCGTCGAGTCCGTCAAGGCCGCGGCCGATGTGTACATGCCCGTCAGCGGCGAGGTGGTCGAAGTCAACGAGGCGCTGCGCGCCGACCCCTCGCTGGCCAACAGCGACCCGTTGGGCGCGGGCTGGTTTTTCAAGGTGCGCCTGAGCGCGCCGGCCGAGGTCGATGCCCTGCTCGACGAGACGGCCTACGGACAATTGACCCAGTGAGCGGAGCGGCTCCATGACCACCCCCACCCCGCTGTCGGCGCTGGAAAACGCCGGCGAGTTCGTCGACCGCCACGTCGGCATCGGCCCGGCGGACGAGAAGCGCATGCTTGCCGCGATCGGCGAAGCCAGCCGCCGCACCCTGACCGACAGCATCGTGCCGCGCGCCATCGCCCGCGTGCGGGCGATGGACCTGCCTGCCCCGCTGCCCGAGGCGCAGGCGCTGGCCGAACTCAAGGCCATCGCCCAGAAAAACCGCCTTCTGCGCAGCTTCATCGGCCAGGGCTACTACGGCACCCACACGCCTGGCGTCATCCTGCGCAACATCCTGGAAAACCCCGCCTGGTACACGGCCTACACCCCGTACCAGGCCGAGATTTCGCAGGGCCGGATGGAGGCACTGGTCAACTTCCAGACCATGGTGACCGACCTGACCGGCATGGACATCGCCAACGCGTCCATGCTGGACGAGGCCACCGCTGCCGCCGAAGCCATGACGCTGGCGCTCCGCTCGGTCAAGGCCACGGGCAACACCATCGTCGTCTCGGGCGACTGCCACCCGCAAACCATCGAAGTGGTGCAGACGCGCGCGCGCCCGCTGGGCCTGCGGGTTCTCGTCACCCACTCGGCCGAGGCGTGGCAGCAAGCCCTGCGTGGTGATGGCTACTTCGCCGTGCTGATGCAGTATCCGGCCACCCACGGCCGCATCGACGACCTGCGCGCCGATGCGGATGCCGCCCACGCCAAGGGCGCAGCGGTCATCGTCGCCTCGGACCTGCTGGCGCTGACGCTGCTGGCGCCCCCTGGCGAGTGGGGGGCGGACATCGTGGTCGGCAGCAGCCAGCGCTTTGGCATGCCCATGGGCGCAGGCGGGCCGCACGCCGGCTTCATGGCCTGCCGCGACGCCTACAAGCGCTCGCTGCCCGGGCGCCTGGTCGGCGTCAGCGTGGACGTGCACGGCCAGCCCGCCTACCGGTTGGCGCTGCAGACGCGCGAGCAGCACATCCGCCGCGAAAAGGCCACCTCCAACATCTGCACCGCGCAGGTGCTGCCCGCCATCGTGGCCAGCATGTACGCCGTCTACCACGGCCCGCAGGGGTTGCGCCGCATCGCCGAGCGCGTGGCCAGCTACACGGCCATCCTGGCGCGCGGGCTGACCGCCCTGGGGCACGCCCCAGCCAACGGCACCGCGTTCGATACCCTGTGCCTGCACACCGGCAACGCCACCGCGTCGCTGCTGGCCCGCGCGCGCGAGCGCGGCATGAACCTGCGCGATCTGGGGCATGGCAACCTGGGCATCTCGCTGGACGAGACGACCACGCGCGCCGACATCGAGGCCCTGTGGGCCGTATTCGCCGCGCCGGGACAGGCGCGGCCGTCGTTTACCGATTTCGAGACCGGTATCGAGCCGCTGATCCCCGCCGCGCTGCGCCGCACGAGCGCCTATCTGACGCACCCGGTGTTCAACAGCCACCACAGCGAAACCGGCATGCTGCGCTACATCCGCAGCCTGTCGGACAAGGATCTGGCGCTGGACCGCACCATGATCCCGCTGGGCTCGTGCACCATGAAGCTCAACGCCACCAGCGAGATGATCCCCATCACCTGGCCCGAGTTCGCGCAGGTGCACCCCTTCGCGCCGGCGGACCAGTTGGAAGGCTACCGCCTGCTCGACGAGCAGCTGCGCGCCTGGCTGTGCCAGGCGACCGGGTACGCCGCCATCAGCCTGCAGCCCAATGCTGGCTCACAGGGCGAATATGCCGGCCTGCTGGCCATCCAGGGCTACCACGCGGCCCGTGGTGAATCCCACCGCGACATTTGCCTCATCCCACAGTCGGCCCACGGCACCAACCCTGCCAGCGCCCAGATGGTGGGGCTGCAGGTCGTGGTGGTGGCCTGTGACGCCCAGGGCAACGTGGACCTGGACGACCTGCGCGCCAAGTGCGAGCAGTACAGCGAGCGCCTGTCCTGCGTGATGATCACCTACCCCAGCACACACGGGGTGTTCGAGACCGGCGTCAAGGAGTTGTGCGAGCTGGTGCACCAGCACGGGGGGCGGGTGTACATCGACGGCGCCAACATGAACGCCCTGGTCGGCACCGCCGCACCGGGCGAGTTCGGCGGCGACGTCAGCCACCTGAATCTGCACAAGACCTTCTGCATCCCCCACGGCGGCGGCGGTCCGGGCGTGGGCCCGGTGTGCGTGGTGGCGGATCTGGCTCCCTACCTGCCGGGGCACGCCACGGCCCATGCAGCGGGCGCCTACGCCGGCGGCGCACGCGCGGATGCGACGGTCGGCGCGGTCTCGGCCGCCCCGCTGGGCAACGCCGCCGTGCTGCCCATCTCGTGGATGTACATCCGCATGATGGGCGCCGACGGCCTGCAGCGCGCGACCGAGACGGCCATCCTGGCGGCCAACTACGTCAGCGCCCGCCTGCGCGAGCACTACCCGACGCTCTACGCCAGTGCCAACGGCCATGTGGCGCACGAGTGCATCCTGGACTGCCGCGGCTTCAAGGACACCTGCGGCGTGATGGCCGAAGACATCGCCAAGCGGCTGATGGACTACGGCTTCCACGCGCCGACGCTGTCCTTCCCCGTCGCCAACACGCTGATGGTGGAGCCGACCGAAAGCGAGACGCTGGAGGAGCTGGACCGCTTCATCGACGCGATGATCGCCATCCGCGAGGAGATACGCGCCGTGGAGCTGGGCGTCTGGCCGCGGGAGGACAACCCGCTGAAAAACGCCCCGCACACCGCCAGCCGTTGCCTGACGGAGGATTGGCCCCACCCGTATGCCCGCGAGCTGGGCGCCGCGCTGCCATTCCACCGCGCCCACGGCCGCGCGGGCACCAAGTACTGGCCCCCGGTGGGGCGCGTGGACAACGTCTACGGCGACCGCAACCTGTTCTGCAGCTGCGTGCCGGTGGCGGAACTGGCCACGACCTGACAGCAGGGGGTCAGGGGCGGCGGGGATGCCAGCGGGGCAGACGCCACCCCAGTGCCACGGCGGCCAGTCGGCTGCCGGTGGCCACCGCCACCCCGGCTGCGCTGGCCCACTGGGCCCCTGCACCCGCGGCCGCCAGCCCCAGGTAGGCCGCGCTGCCCGCCAGCGCACACACCGCATACGGCCGGTGGTCGTGATAGACCTGCGGCACCTCGTTGCACAGCACGTCGCGCGCCACACCGCCGACGATGGCGGTCGTCACCCCCATCAGCGCACTGACCAGCGGTGACATGCCGCTGGCCTGGGCGATGCTGGTGCCCGCAATCGCAAACAGCCCCAGTCCCAGCGCGTCGGCCACGTGCATCAGCCGCGCGCCCGTCTCGCGCAGGGCCATGGGCAGCCAGGCCGGCGCCGTCAGCGCCATCGCCAGCACCAGCCACAGGTAGGCTTCGTGCTCGATCCAGAACAGCGGCCGGCGATCCAACAGCAAATCGCGCACCGTCCCGCCACCAAAAGCACTCACGAACGCCACCGAGAACACCCCCACCGCGTCCATGCGCTTGCGCATGGCCTCGATCAGACCGGAGGTGGCAAACGCCACGACGCCACCGACTTCGATGGCGATGAGCAAGCTGGACAACTGCATGGGACGACCGTGGGTAGAACGGGGTGGAGCAAGGTTTCGCAGCGGATGACCCATCCTATCCCGAAGTCTGTGGGAGAGAGAGTTGCGGCCCCGCGCGGCCGTGCGCATAATGACCCGATCATGGCCGATACCGACGTGCCCACCCTGTTGCCCGAGACCGAGGCGTGGTTGCGCGCCCTACCCGGGGTGGCGTACCCGCAGGCGCTGGCGGCGCAGTTTCCGCGCATCGCCAACGCGCTGGCCGCCGTGCGGCACGATCCGCAGGCCCTGCGCGAGCGGTTTCACGAACTGACGCACGACCACCGCGGGGGGCGGCGGGGCTTTCCGTTCGATGTGATGATGGACCTGTTGGTCCTGCGCGAGGCCCTGATCAAGGACGACGACCTGCCCGGCAACGACGACGCGACCAAGTGGGTGTCGTGATGTCGGTCGCGAGCCGGCGCCGGATCACACGAAGGCATAGCTGTCCATCGCCAGATAGCGGTACTGCACCTCGCGCGTGATCGCATGCACGACGGGCTGACCGTCTGGCGCCCCGGCCTTTGGCCAGCCCGCGGCCCCCAGCGCAAAGAACAACGGCAACAGGTGCTCTTCGCTCGGGTGGGCGCGCGCCGCCTGCGGGGCCCGGTCCCGGTAGTCCAGCAGCGCCGGCAAATCGCCGGCCTGCAGCGCCTGCCACACCCACGCCGAAAACGCCTGCACATAGGGGTCGGCCGCCTCGTCGATGGCCGGCCGGCCGCCAAAAAACTCCATCAGGTTGTGCGTGAGGCTGCCGGAGCCGACCATCAACACACCGTCCCGGCGCAGATCGGCCAGCGCCGCACCGATGGCGTATACCTCGGCCGGGCCGGCATCGGCCGGCAGGGCCACCTGCACCACGGGCCAGCGCGCTTGCGGCAACAAAAACCGCAACGGCGCCCACGCGCCGTGGTCGCGCGGGCGCTGCGGGTCCTCCCCAGTGGGGATGCCGGCGGCTTGCAGGCGCTCGGCGACGGCGCGGGCCAACGCCGGATCCCCGGGCGCGGGATACTGCAAGCGGTACAGCGCAGGCGGAAAACCGCCAAAGTCGTGCCACGTCGGCGGCATGGGGTGGCTGCCCACCGCCGCCACGGGTGCCATCCAATGGGGCGACATCACCACCACCGCACGCACATCGTCACGCGCGGTCAGCGACTGGCCCCAGCGCTGCAAAGCCGCCCCGGCCTCGCCTGGGGCCAGGGCCATCATCGGCGATCCATGGGAGACGAACAACACGGGCAAGGCAGACACAGGCAACTCCGCACGACGGTCACGACGCATCCATGCTAGCGGTTGCCCGCCTCACGGCCCATCAAAGGCTTTGACGACACCGTTCAGCCGCGCACGGGTAGCCAGCACCCCGGCCGGGATCGGCGACAATGCCCGCATGGACCGTTATGCCGTGATCGGCCACCCCATCGGCCACAGCCAATCGCCCCGCATCCACACCCTGTTCGCCCAGGCCACGGGCCAGGCCCTCACCTACACCGCCATCGAGGCTCCGCTGGACGGCTTTGCCGCCACGGTGGACGCGTTTCGCGCCGCGGGCGGGCGGGGCGTCAACGTCACGCTGCCGTTCAAAGTCGAAGCCTGCGCCTACGCCAACGACGTCAGCGAGCGTGCCCGCATCGCCGGCGCGGCCAACGCCCTGGCCTTCGACGGCCCCCACTGCCGGGCCGAGAACTTCGACGGTATTGGCTTGGTGCGTGACATCACGGCCAACCTGGGCCAGCCCGTCGCCGGCCGGCGCGTGCTGGTGCTGGGGGCCGGGGGGGCCGCGCGCGGCGCCTTGCAGCCGCTGCTCGCGGCGGGCCCCGAGCGGCTCTTCGTCGCCAACCGCAGTGCGGACAAAGCACATGAACTGGTGCAGTCCTTCCACGCCCTCGGACTGGGCCGGGGTGTGCTGGCCGCGGGCGGCTGGGCGGACTTGCCGGCCACGGGGGCGTTCGACATCGTCATCAACGCCACGTCGGCCAGCCTGACGGCCGATGCGCTGCCCCTACCCGCGGGGGTGTTTGTGCGCGATGGCATGGCCTACGACATGGTGTACGGCAAGGGGCTCACACCCTTTCTGCGTCAGGCGCGCGAGGCCGGCGTCGGCCACCTGGCCGATGGCGTGGGCATGCTGGTCGAGCAAGCCGCGGAGGCCTTTGCCTGGTGGCGCGGCGTGCGCCCCGACACCCGTCCCGTGATCGATGGACTGTCCGTTCCCCTGACCTAACCTTGCGCACTCCCCTTCCCCTGCACGGCACCATGAACCAGCTCGACGCCCTCAAGCGCCACACCACCGTCGTCGCCGACACCGGCGACTTTCTGCAGATCGCGCAGTACCAGCCGCGCGACGCCACCACCAACCCGTCGCTGATCCTGAAGGCCGCGCTCAAGCCCGACTACGCCCCGCTGGTGGACGAGGTGCTGGCGCGCCATCGCGACCGCCCGCTCGACGAACGCGTGGACCGGCTGCTGGTGCGCTTCGGCTGCGAGATCCTGCGCATCGTGCCGGGCCGCGTCTCCACCGAGGTGGATGCGCGCCTGAGCTTCGACGCCGCCACCACCGTGGCGCGCGCCCGCCGCCTCATCGCGCTCTACGAGGCCGAGGGCGTGCCGCGCGCGCGCGTGCTGATCAAGATCGCCGCCACCTGGGAGGGCATCCGCGCCGCCGAGCTGCTGGAGCGCGACGGCATCCACACCAACCTCACGCTGCTGTTCAGCTTCTGCCAGGCGGTGGCCTGCGCCGACGCCGGCGTCCAGCTGATCTCGCCGTTCGTCGGCCGCATCTACGACTGGCACAAAGCGCGCGCCGGCGCCCAGTGGGACGAAACCGCGATGGCCGGGGCCAACGACCCCGGCGTGCAGTCGGTCGCCCGCATCTGGCACCACTACAAGCGGTTCGGCATCCGCACCGAAGTGATGGGCGCCAGTTTCCGCCACACCGGCCAGATCCTGGCGCTGGCCGGCTGCGACCTGCTCACGATCAGCCCGGAGCTGTTGGCGCGCCTGGCTGCCACCCCGGGCGACGTGCCGCGCGCGCTGGACGCCTCCGAGGCCGCCGCGGCCGACCTGTCTGAACTGCATTACCGCGCAGGCGACGAAGCCGCGTTCCGATTCGCGCTCAACGAGGACGCCATGGCCACCGAGAAGCTGGCCGAAGGCATCCGCCTGTTCTGCGCCGACGCCCAGCGGCTCGATGCGCTGATCC
>NZ_DAISXZ010000022.1:0-13571 GCF_036825565.1 Tepidimonas sp.
GGCCGTGGGCTGGCGGATTCGCCGGGGCGGGTGGGGGCTAGGGCCAAGGTCGTCTCCTGGTCGTTTTGGGGCTCCGCCGGGCAATTGGACGGCAAATGCCGATTCGGCGCGACGCCCGCTGTACACGTTCACTGTCGCATTTTGAGAAATTCCGCACGCCGACTCGACCGGCTAGGGTTATCCCCAAGGATGGCAGGGGATTCTCCCCCAACAATACCAGGCGGTGAAATCGACAAGGGTGTCCTTGCGGCCCCGCTACCCAGGAGACCAAGCATGCAAAAGGTGCTGCACATCGATCCGGCCAAGTGCACGGGCTGCCTTCAGTGCGAAATGGCCTGCTCGTTCGAAAACTACGGCACATACGCCACCTCCAAATCGCGCATCAAGGTGTTCGACTTCCACCACACCGGGCGCAAAGTGCCCTACACCTGCACCCAGTGTGACGAGGCGTGGTGCCTGCACGCCTGCCCGGTGGAGGCCATCACGGTCGACAAGGTCACGGGCGCCAAGGTCGTCAACGAGACCACCTGCGTCGGCTGCAAGGTGTGCACCATTGCCTGCCCCTTTGGTACGGTCAATTACGTGCAGGAAACCGGCAAGGTCCAAAAGTGCGATCTGTGCGGCGGCGATCCGGCCTGTGCCGATGCCTGCCCCACGGGCGCCATCACCTTCATCGATGCCAATTGGACTGGCATCGACCGCATGAAGCAGTGGGCCGACAAACTGGGCAACCAGACGGCCGCGGCCTGATCGTCAAAGGAGCACGAACATGTCTTGGGCTGGAAAAATTCTGCGCGTCAATTTGACGGCCGGCACCTGCACGGCCGAGCCGCTGAACATGACCTGGGCGCGGCAATATCTGGGCTCGCGCGGGCTGGGCAGCAAATACCTGGTCGAGGAGGTGGACCCCAAGGTCGATCCGCTGTCGCCGTACAACAAGATCATCTGGGCCACCGGGCCGCTGACGGGCACCATGGCCTCCACCGGCGGGCGCTACACCGTCATCACCAAGGGCCCGCTGACCGGGGCCATTGCATGCTCCAACTCCGGTGGTTACTGGGGGGCGGAGCTCAAGATGGCCGGCTGGGACATGATCATTTTCGAGGGCAAATCGCCCAAGCCGGTGTACCTGTACGTCAACGACGACGTGGCCGAACTGCGCGACGCCTCGCACCTGTGGGGCAAATCGGTCTGGCAGACGGAGGAGATCCTCAAGAGCTCGCTGCAGGACCCGCTGCTGCGCATTTCCAGCATCGGGCGCGCGGGCGAAAACCAGGTTCTGTACGCGGCGGTGGTCAACGACCTGCACCGCGCCGCCGGCCGCTCCGGTGTCGGGGCGGTGGCGGGCAGCAAAAACCTCAAGGCGATCGCCGTGCGTGGCACCAAGGGCGTGGGCAATGTCCGCGATCCCAAGGCCTTCATGCAGGTCACGAAAGAAAAGAAAAAGATCCTGGCCGACAACGCGGTGACGGGGCAGGGGTTGCCCAAATACGGCACGCAGGTGCTGATGAACGTCATCAACGAGATCGGCGCGCTGCCCACGCGCAACCACCGTGACATGCAGTTCGAGGGGGCCAAAGACATTTCGGCCGAGGCCATGCTGACGCCGCGCCCCACCGACGGCAAGACGCACCTCGTGACCAACCAGGCGTGCTTTGGCTGCACCATCGCCTGCGGGCGCATCAGCAAGATCGACGAGACGCACTTCAGCGTGCAGAACAAGCCCCAGTACTGGGGGGCCAGCGGCGGGCTGGAGTACGAGGCCGCATGGGCGCTCGGCGCCGCCAATGGCGTGAACGATCTGGAGGCGCTGCAGTACGCCAACCTGATCTGCAACGAGCACGGCATGGACCCGATCAGCTTTGGGGCCACGGTCGGTGCCGTCATGGAGCTGTACGAACTGGGCGTGCTGACCAAGGAACAGATCGGCATCGAGGCGCCGTTTGGCTCTGCGCGTGCCCTGTGCGAGCTGGCGGACATGACGGCCAACGGCGTCGGGTTTGGCAAGGAGATCGGGCTGGGCTCCAAACGCCTGTGCGAGAAGTACGGCCACCCCGAGCTGTCCATGAGCGTCAAGGGCCAGGAGTTCCCCGCCTACGACTCGCGCGGCATCCAGGGCATGGGCTTGGCCTATGCGACCAGCAACCGCGGTGCCTGCCACCTGCGCGGCTACACCGTGGCGTCCGAGGTGCTGGGCATCCCCGTGAAGACCGACCCGCTGACGGCCGAGGGCAAGCCCGAGCTGGTCAAAGCCTTCCAGGACGCCACGGCGGCGTTCGACTCGGCGGGCATCTGCATCTTCACCAGCTTTGCCTGGGGGCTGGCGGACGTCGCGCCGCAGGTCGCCGCCGCCTGCGGCGACGAGTACACCACCGAGGAGCTGGAGCGCATCGGCGAGCGCATCTGGAACATGGAGCGCGAGTTCAACAACGCCGCCGGCTTCACGGCCAAGGACGACAGCCTGCCGCCGCGCCTGCTGACCGAGCCCGCCAAGAGCGGTCCGGCCAAGGGGCTGGTCAACAAGCTGCCCGAGATGCTGCCCAAGTACTACGCGGTGCGGGGTTGGGACGCGGAAGGCCGCCCGACCGCCGAAACCAAGGCGCGACTGGGCCTTTGATCCAACGCACGACATGACCCACCACGTCATTCTGGGGGCCGGGCCGGCCGGGGTGATCGCGGCCGAAACCCTCCGCAAGCACGCACCCGCGGATCCCATCACGCTCGTGGGCGACGAGCCGGAGCCGCCGTATTCGCGCATGGCGATACCGTACCTGTTGATCGGCCACATCGATGAGGCCGGCACCCACCTGCGCAAAACGGCCGACCACTACGACCGCCTGCGCATCGAGCGCGTGCAAGGGCAGGCGACCGCGGTGGATGCGCCGGCGCGCTCCGTGCGTCTGGGCGACGGGCGCACCCTGGCCTACGACCGGCTGTTGATCGCCACCGGGTCGCGGCCCGCGCGTCCGCCCATCCCCGGCATCGACTTGCCGGGGGTGCACCACTGCTGGACCCTGGCGGATGTCCGCGCCATCATGGAGCGGGCCAAACCCGGCGCCCGCGTGCTGCAACTGGGGGCTGGCTTCATCGGCTGCATCATCATGGAGGCCTTGCAACAGCGCGGCGTCACCCTGACCATCGTCGAGATGGGTGACCGCATGGTGCCGCGCATGATGGGGCCGGCCGCTGGCGGCATGATCCGCGACTGGTGCGAAGCCAAAGGCGTGGCGGTGCACACAGGCACGCGTCTGGAAGCGATCGAGCCCGGTGCGCCGCTGAACGTGCGCCTGTCCAACGGCCACGCGGTCGCGGCCGATCTGGTCATCATCGCCGCGGGGGTCAAGCCCGCCATCGGTTTTTTGGAGAACTCCGGCATCCGCTGCCTGCAGGGCGTGCTGACCGACGAGCACATGCAAACCAATGTGCCCGGCGTCTATGCGGCGGGGGACTGCGCCGAGGCCTTCGACAAGGTGTCGGGAACCACCATCGTCAGTGCGATTCAGCCCAATGCCGCCGATCAGGCGCGCGTGGCCGCGCTCAACATGGTGGGCCAGCGGGCCGAGCTGCGCGGGGTCACGCAAATCAACGTGCTCGACACGCTGGGGCTCATTTCCACCAGCTTTGGGAACTGGCAGGGGGTGCCCGGTGGCGACCGGGTGGAGCGGGTGGATGCCGAGCACCACAAGGTGCTGAGCCTGTGCTTCGACGGCGATGTGATGGTGGGCTGCAACAGCGTCGGTTGGACCGACCATGTGGGTGCCCTGCGTGGGCTGGTCGAGGGCAAGGTGCGGCTGGGCGAGTGGAAGCAGGCGCTGATGCAGGATCCGACCCAGTTCATGGCCGCGTATCTGGCCACGGCCCAGGCCCAGTCCCGATGGGGTGGGGCGGCCGACACGCGCCGGCGCTGAGGAGCCGTTCCCGCATGCAGATCACATTCAAGCTGTTTGCGACGCTGGGGGACTATCTGCCGGCCGGCGCGCGGTTCAATCAAGTCGAGCTGGAGGTGCCGGACGACGCCACCGTGCAGGCCATCATCGACCGCTACCAGCTCCCGCCGAAGCTGGTGCATCTGGTTCTGGTCAACGGCGTGTTCGTGCCACCGTCGGCGCGGGCCGAGCACCGGCTGGCACCGGGCGATGTGCTGGCCGTCTGGCCGCCCATCGCGGGGGGCTGAGCCTGCGGACGATGGGGCCGCAGCGAGCGGCCAATGGCGCATGCAGTCGCACTACCCCGCCTCGTTCGAGCGTGACATGGGGTGCACGGTCGCCGAGTGGCTGGGCTGGTTGCCCGCGGCGATTGGGCCGCACCCGTGGTCGCGCGACGGCGACGGTGCACGGATTGGCCTTGGCGAGGGTGAACTGGTGCTGGCCTGGCGGCCGTTGCCGCCGCGGACCCTCGCGCGGATGCGGCTGCCACGGCTGTGGGTGGGTTTTCGCTTCGAGGGTGTCGGCCCCGAGGCACGCCAGCGGTTCATGCGGCGCTTCGACCTCTATATGCAGCGCGGGGGCGGCTGATGCGCCGATGACCCCGGGCCCATCACGGGCTGGTCAAGCGATCAAGCCGGGCGCTGCGCCGGGCGCGCCAGCCAGCCCATGACGGTGTAGGTGAGTAGCGTGGTGGCCACGAAGCCGACGCCATAGACGATCAGGATCAAGAACCAGTCCGCCGGCCCCGCCGCATCGGTAAAACCCGATGACGACACCGCGGCCATGATCACGAGAGCAACGCCACCCCCCAGCAGCCCCAGCAGCTCCGACTGGACCAGCCGCCGCGAAACGATCCGGCCGTCGCGCCGCCACACCCACACGAATCCCACCACCGTGGCCAGCGCGAGCAGCGGCAGCAGCCACAAGAGCGGGCCGAGCATCTCGTGGAATACCGCAAGAAACACCAAGGGATCGTAGGTCTTCATGGGCAGGTTCTCCAAACGGGCAGCCGGGCCTCAGGCGCGACCGCGCAGCATGCTCAGATAGGTGGGTTTGAGGGCCATCGTCTTCATCACCCAGCTCACCCACAGTTCCTCCAGCGGCGCGATGAAGCCGGGGAAGGACTGGTAGAGGTTGTCCTGGTAGTCGAATTCGATGAGCATCGCGCGGCCCAGCCGGGTGATCAGCGGGCAGGATGTGTAGCCGTTGTACTTTTCGGCCGAGGGCTTGCCGGTGATATCGCCGACCAGGTGGTCCACCGCCACCGGCACTTGCCACTTGACGCTGGCTGCCGTCTTGCCCTTGGGCACGCCGGCGATGTCGCCCACGCCGAACACATTGGCGTAGCGCTTGTGGCGCAGCGTCTCGCGGTCCACCTCCATCCAGCTCTCGCGGGCAAACGGCCCGTCTTGCCACGGCAGCGGACTGTTGCGCACCACCTCCGGTGCGCGCATCGGTGGCACGACGTGGATGAAGTCGTACTGCAGCTCCGTCGTCCCCGCGGGGGAGCGGTAGGTCGCCAGCCGGCGCCCCAGGTCCAGGGACACGAGCTGGTGCTCGTAATGGGTACGGATGCCGCGGTCCTGGAACAGCATGCGCACCTTCTCCGATACGATGGGGACGGAGAAGAGCACCTTCTGCGGGGCCAGGTAATGCAGCTCGGCCTTGCCGCGGCTGCCGGCGCGGCGCAGGCGGTCGTCGGTGATGAAGGCGTACTTCAGCGGCGCGCCGGCGCATTTCATGTCCGTGTGTGGCCGGCCGAACAGACCGACCCCGCCCCGTTCGGCAAAGGCGGACATGGCCTGCCACGTGGCGGCGGCGGCCTGCGGGCCTTGATAGACGCTGCCCACCCCGTCACGGCCGATCCAGGCCGTGTCCATGCCCTCGATCGCTCCGTAATTCAGTTCCAGCCCGCAGGCCACGATCAAAAAGTCGTAGCCCACCTTGCGCCCGCTCGACGTCACGACGTGGCGGGCCTCCGGGTCGATTTCCGCGGCCGCCTCCTCGATCCAGTCGACGCCCTGCGGGATGTATTCCCGCGTCGTGGAAACGACGTAATGCATCGGCTTGATGCCGGCCCCCACCAGTGTGAACCCGGGCTGGTAGTAGTGATCGCGCCGGGCATCGATGAGGGTGATGCTCGCCTGGGGCAGTCGGCGCCGCAGATGCGAGGCGCTGGCCAGCCCAGCCGCCCCGGCGCCCACGATGACGATGCGGGCTTTGCTGTCCGTCGCCACCGGCGCTGCCTGGGCACGCGCCGCGTCGGCGGCCAGCGCGGCGGCCCCGATGGCGGCCAGCCGTGCCAGTGTTTTGCGGCGATCGGAATCGAATCGGTGCATGGCGGTGTCCCCGTTCGTCATTCATACCCTTGGGAGTTTGTATGATGCAGACGGTCGTTGCGACCGTCCTTGATCCATCGCAAGGGCCGCGACCGATTTGCATCCGGAGAAACCCGAATATGGATACCCCCACCACCATCACGCTCGTTCGACGCAGCGGCTATCAATTCGAGATCGATTTCGGGCTGGATACGCCCACGCTGTTCAGCGACGAACCGCCCCCGCTGGGCGAATCCAACGGTCCCACGCCAAAACACCTGTTGTTGGCGGCGGTGGCCAACTGCCTGAGCGCGAGCCTGACGTTTGCGCTCACCAAATTCAAGCAGGACCCCGGCACCCTGACCGCGGTGGCGCGCGCCACCGTCGGCCGCAACGCCGCCAATCGCCTGCGGGTGCAGCGCATCGAAGTCGAGATTCGACTGGAGCGCCCCGGCGACGCGTACGAGCATCTCGACCGCATCCTCGGGCAGTTCGAGGAGTTCTGCACCATCTCGATGAGCGTGCAGCAGGGCATCCTGATCGACGTGCGCGTCACCGGCGGCGACGGTCAGGTGCTCAAAGGGTGATTCAGCGCGGCGCTTCGCCGCCCAGCGCCGCGATCAGGTCGCCGATCAGCGCGGACAGCTCGCCCGTGGCGATGGCGGCGTCGGTGTCGAAGCCGTCCGCCTCGCCCGCATCGTTGTCTTCGAACACCCCGTCCTGAAACGCCAATCGGCGCAGTTGCGCGCTGTCGGTCAACACGAAGGCCACGCGGCCGTCCCAGTCCAGCGCCAGCTTGGTCGGTCGCTTGCCTTGCGCCAGGTGGCGCCGCATGTCCTCGGTGTCCAGCACATGGCGGGTGAAGCGCACCACGGCAGGGCTGTCGCCGTCGCCTTTGAGTTCGACGTCGCGCCCGGGGGCGAAATGCGTGGGCCAGTCGGCCGCCTCGGCACCCAGCCAGCCTGCCATGGCGGCCGCGGGGGACAAGATGGTCTGCAAGGGCTCCACGCGCAGCCCGTCCAAGGCACGCACCAAGGCTGTCACCACCGCGTCCACCCGCTTGGTCGTGGTGCTGTCGAAGGCGATACGCCCGGTGCCCATGTCCATCCACACCTGCACGTCCACCGACTGCGCAAAGGCCATCGGCAGCAGTTCCTGCACGATTGCCTCCTTCAGGTCGCGCTGCTCGCGCCGGCCGGGTTGGCGTCCCTCGGTGGCTTCGATCTGCGCGCAGCGCGCCTGCAGCTCGCGCTTGACCACCGCGCCGGGTACGCGCTTGGTCTCGATGCGGTACCGCATCAGGCGGTGGCCGGCGATCGACTCCACCAAGGGGGCGTGCGGCTGGCCGCGCGGCGGCAGCCAGCCTTCGCTTTGCATCTGGGTCGGGCCGCAGGGCTGGAAGGGCAGGGCGGCCAGGGCCTGCTCCATCTGCGCCAGGGTCGCGGCAAAGCCGTCGCCCATGCGATAGACCGTCAGGTTTTTGAACACGGTGTGGGGAAGGATCGACGGCGGCCGAAGCGGCAGCCGGTTGTGCGCGGCCGGCCCTCACCGATTGGCCGGGAGGAGTGTCCAACCACAGGGGGTGGAGCGGGCGATGGGAATCGAACCCACGTCTTGAGCTTGGGAAGCTCAGGTCCTACCATTGAACGACGCCCGCGTCGAGGCCGTATTGTAGAGCAAAGGCCGCGCGCTGCCCGGGCGGGCTGGGCCGGCGGCCGGGGGCGCGTCACTTGAGCACGTCGCCGATGCAGACGTACTTCAGCTCCACATACTCGTCCATGCCGTGGTGCGAGCCCTCGCGGCCCAGGCCGGACTGCTTGACACCGCCGAACGGCACATGCTCCGTGGCCAGGATGCCGACGTTGATGCCCACCATGCCGTATTCCAGCGCCTCCGCGACGCGGAAGATGCGGCCCACGTCGCGACTGTAGAAGTAGCTGGCCAGCCCGAATTCGGTGGCGTTGGCGGCGTCGATGGCCTCTTGCTCGGTGCGGAACTTGAACACTGGCGCAAACGGGCCGAAGGTCTCTTCCTTTGCGCACAGCATGTCTGGGCGGGCGTCAGCGATCACGGTCGGCTCGTAGAACAGCCCGCCGAGGCGCCGGCCGCCGGTCAGCACACGGCCGCCTTTGGCGATGGCGTCTTCGACGTGGCGCTGCACCTTCTGGACCGCGGCCTCCTCGATCAGCGGGCCTTGGTTGACGCCATCCTCGAAGCCGTTGCCCACCTTGGCCGTGGCCACCTTGGCCGCGAACTTTTGCACGAAGGCCTCGTACACGCCTTCCTGTACATAGATGCGGTTGGAGCAGACGCAGGTCTGGCCGGCGTTGCGGTACTTGCTGGCAAACGCCCCTTCGACCGCGCTGTCGATGTCGGCGTCGTCGAAGACGATGAATGGCGCATTGCCGCCCAGCTCCAGCGACAGCTTCTTGATCGTGGGGGCGCACTGCGCCATTAGGATGCGCCCGACCTCGGTGGAGCCGGTGAAGCTCAGGTGTCGCACCACGTCGCTCGCGCACAGCACCTTGCCGATTTCCACGCTGCCCGGCCCGTCGCTGGTCAGCACGTTGAGCACCCCGGCCGGGATACCGGCGCGGATGGCCAGCTCGGCCGCGGCCAGCGCGGTCAGCGGCGTCAGCTCCGCCGGTTTGATGACGACCGGGCAGCCGGCGGCGAGCGCGGGTGCCACCTTGCGCGTGATCATCGCCAGCGGAAAGTTCCAAGGCGTGATTGCCGCACACACCCCGATCGGCTGGCGCAGCACCAGCAGGCGGCGGTTGTTGTCGAACTGGGGCAGGGTCTCGCCGTTGACGCGCTTGGCCTCCTCGGCAAACCATTCGACGAAGCTGGCGCCGTAGGCGACCTCGCCCTTGGCTTCGGGCAGGGGTTTGCCCTGCTCGGCGGTCATCAGGCGGCCCAGGTCGTCCTGGTTGGACATGAGCAGGTCGTACCACTTGCGCAGGATGTTGGCGCGTTCCTTGGCCGTTTTGTTGCGCCACGCCGGCCAGGCGGCGTTGGCGGCGGCGATGGCCGCTTCGGCGTCGGCGGGGCCCAGCTTGGCCACGTCGGCCAGCTTTTGCCCCGTGGCGGGGTCATGCACGTCGAAACGCTCGGCGCCCGACACCCACTTCCCGTCGATCAGGGCATCGGTCTTGAGCAGCGTCGGGTCCTTGAGCTGGGCCAGCGGGGAGGCCTTCATGTCCATCGTCGTCTCCGTCACGTCCAAAAGATGGCGACACTGTAGCGCGAAGGCGCCGGCGCGACCGGTACAGCGGGTGAAGGCCGCCGCGGCGCTGTGCGGGCCGCGCGGCCGATACAGCCCGGGACATACCGGGCCGCCCCGATCAGCGATAGGCCACGCCGGGTAGCACGCACAGCATCTCGTACAACAGGTTGGCCCCTAGCAAGGCGGTGTTGCCGCTGGGATCGTAGGGGGGCGACACCTCGACCAGATCACAGCCCACCAGGTTGAGGCCGCGGCAGCCGCGCACGATCTCCAGCGCCTGCGGCACGCTCAGACCCCCGACTTCGGGCGTGCCGGTGCCGCCGGCATAGGCAGGGTCGATACCGTCGATGTCGAAGCTCAGGTACGTGGGGGTGTTCGGTCCGATGGCGGCCCGCACCTCGGCCATCAGCGGCGCCAGCGAGCGCCACCAGACCTCGTGCGCGGGCACGATGTGAAAGCCCTGCGCCCGTGGCCAGTCGAAGTCGTCTGCCGCGTAGCCCGTGCCGCGCAGGCCGATCTGCCACAC
The DNA here is from genome assembly GCF_036825565.1 of Tepidimonas sp. Classification (GTDB taxonomy): domain Bacteria; phylum Pseudomonadota; class Gammaproteobacteria; order Burkholderiales; family Burkholderiaceae_C; genus Tepidimonas. The sequence goes on from NZ_DAISXZ010000022.1 coordinate 9,997, forward strand.
CTTGTTCCCTTGCAGCAGGCCTTCCTCCACCGCGCGGCGAAAGGGGGTGCCGTGCGCCAGCGGCTCGCCGAACATGTGCTCGTTGACGTCGGCGTGCGCATCCACATGGACGAGGGCCACCGGCCCGTGGCGCGCGGCCACCGCCCGCAAAATGGGCAGTACGATGGTGTGGTCCCCGCCCAGCGTCAGCGGGATGCAGCCCGCGTCGATGATCGGGCGGTAGTGCTGCTCGATGATCTGGACCGATTTGGGCAGGTGGAAGGTGTTGATCGGCACGTCACCCAGGTCGGCGACCTGCAGCGTGTCGAACGGCGCCGCGCCGGTGGCCATGTTGTACGGCCGCAGCAGGCACGACTCGGCCCGGATTTGGCGCGGACCGAAGCGGGCGCCCGGCCGGTGGCTGGTGCCGATGTCCAGTGGCACGCCGATGAAGGCGGCGTCCAGCCCGTCTGGTGAGGTCGCGGCGGGCAGCCGCATCATGGTCGCCGGGCCGCCGAAGCGCGGCATCGCATTGCCGCCGAGGGGTTGGTGGGGCATGGTCGGTGGGCGATGGGGTCAGCGCCGGCGGCCGCGCAGCCACTCCAGCGTCAGCATCAGGGCGGTGGTGAACAGGGTCAGCAGCGTCGCCACCGCGGCGATGGTGGGCGAGATGTTCTCCCGAATGCCCGTGAACATCTGCCGCGGCAGGGTGACCTGTCCCGGGCCCGCCAAAAACAGGGTGACCACGACCTCGTCGAACGAGGTGGCAAAGGCAAACAGGGCGCCCGAGATCACGCCCGGCGCGATCACGGGCAGGGTAACGCGGCGGAAGGTCTCCAGCGGCCCCGCGCCGAGGCTGAGACTCGCGCGCACCAGATTGGTGTTGAAGTTTTGCAGCGTGGCCAGCACGGTGGTGACGACGAAGGGCGCGCCCAACGCGGCGTGCACCAGGATCAACCCCAGGTACGAGTCGTTGAGCCCCAGCCGCGCGAAGTAGAGGTAGGTGCCGACCCCCACGACGACGATGGGCACCACCATGGGCGCGACCACGATGCTGTTGATCAACTCCTTGCCTGGAAAGCGCGTGCGGGCCAGGCCCATGGCGGCCAGCGTGCCCAGGACGGTGGCGATCACGGTGGCGGCCGGCGCGACGATGAAGCTGTTGCGCGCGGCGCGGATCCACTCGGGTGCATGCCACATTTCGCGGTACCAGCGCAGCGACCAGTTTTCGATGGGGTAGGCCAGGAAAGTGCTGTCGCTGAACGACAGCGGCACGATGGCCGCGATCGGCAGGATCAGGAAGGCCAGCACCGCCAGCGCCGCCAGGCGCAGCAGCCACCAGCCCAGCCGGTCGAACCAGCGGTAGTGCGAAGGCAGGTCGGGCAGCCAGTGTCGCATCGTTGGATCCCCCTTCAACCCAGGCTGAGCCCGCCGCGCGAGACGCGCCGGTAGAACACGAACAGCACCAGCGTGGCCGACAACAGCACGGCCCCCAGGGCACAGGCCATGCCCCAGTTGACTTCGACGTTGGTGTACTGGGCGATGTAGTAGCTGAGCATCTGATCGCTGGCGCCGCCCAGCAGCGCGGGCGTCACGTAGTAGCCGATGGAGGTGATGAACACCAGCAGGCTGCCCGCGGCAATGCCCGGATAGGTCTGCGGCAGCACCACGCGCACGAAGGCCGCCAGCGGATGGCTGCCCAGCGAGACGGCGGCGCGCAGGTAGTTGGGCGGCACCGTCTTCATCACGCTGTACAGCGGCAGAATCATGAACGGCAGCAGGATATGCACCATGGCGATGATGACGCCGGTGCGGTTGAACAGCAGCGGCAGCGGCCCGTTGGTCAGCCCGATGGTTTGCAGCCAGTGGTTGATGAGGCCGTTGTTCTGCAGCAGCACGATCCAGGCCGCGATGCGCACCAGCACCGACGTCCAAAACGGCAGCAGCACCAGGATCAGCAGCAGATTGGCGCGCCGCTCGGGCAGGGTGCTGAGCCAGTAGGCCAGCGGGTAGGCCATCAGCAGAGCGACCAGCGTCACGACGGCGCTGATCTCGAAGGTGCGCCACAGAATCTGCGAGAACACCGCCTCGTCGGCAGGGATGCGCTCGATCGCGCCATCCACCGATCGGCGCAGGTCCACCGACGCCAGCAGGTAGTCCGGTGTCCAGCGCTGCGTGTTCTTGGCGATGGCTTGCCAGTAGGGCAGTTCCCCCCAGCGGGCGTCCAGCTCCAGCAAGGCCTGGCGGGCCTGATCGGCATTGCCGGGTGGGGCCGGCCAATCGCGCACGGCGCGGTAGGTCCCCATGATCAGCGAGCGCGCGCCGGGCGCCTCGCTGTTGAGTCGGCGGGCCAGGGCGCCGGCCCGCGCGGTTTCGGTGATGGCGCCCAGATCGGCAGCGATGGCCGCGTAGGCGGCCGCGGGCGGTGCGGTGTTGCCGTCCCAGTCGGCCAGGGCCCGCGCGGTGGCCGGCAGGGCGTCGGCGACCTCCGGGTTTTCCACCGCGCGCACGAGCAGGCTGCCCAGCGGCACCAGGAAGAACACCAGCAGGAACAGCAACAGCGGAGCGGTCAACGCCGCCGCGCGCCACTGCTGCCGGCGCTGGGCGCGGCGCAATTGCCGCGCCAAGTCGGCGCCGCCCGGGATCGCCACCGCCGCCGTCATTGCGCCGCCCACGCCGCGAAGCGCTTCTCCAGAGCCTCGCCCTGGTCGGCCCAGAAGCGGATGTCAAAGCGCAGCGCATCCTTGCCGTTGGCCGGCGAGGTGGGCAGTTGCTCCAGCACCTTGGCGTCCAGCCGCGCCAGCGCCTTGTTGTTGGTGGGGCCGTAGGAGATCAGCTTGGCGTACTCGGCCTGCGCTTCGGGCGTGCTCGCGGCGGCGATGAAGCGGTACGCCAGATCGCGGTTGGGCGAGCCCTTGGGGATGACCTAGTAGTCCAGGTCGTAGATGCCGCCGCTCCAGCTGATCTTGAGGTTGCGGCCCTCGCGCTGGGCGGCGTCGATGCGGCCGTTGTAGGCGGTGGACATGACCACGTCGCCCGCGACCAGGAACTGCGGCGGCTGTGCGCCCGCTTCCCACCACTGGATGTGGGGCTTGAGCTCGGTCAGCTTGCGAAATGCCCGATCCGCGCCTTCCTTGGTGGCCAGCACCTTGTACACATCGGCGGGCTTGACGCCATCGGCCATCAGCGCGAACTCCAGGTTGTAGCGTGCGCCCTTGCGCATGGCGCGCTTGCCCGGGAATTTCTGCACGTTCCAAAAGTCCGCCCAGCTCGTCGGAGCCGTCTTCAGGCGGTCGCCGTCGTAGGCCAGCACCGTGGACCAGATGAAGATGCCCACGCCGCACTCATGCACCGCGGCGGGCTGAAAGTCGGCTTTGTTGCCGATCTTGCCCCAGTCCAGGCGTTCGAACAGCCCTTCGTCGCAGCCGCGGTTGACGTCGGGGCTTTCGACCTCGACCACATCCCAGGTGACCTTCTTGGCCTCGACCATGGCCTTGATGCGGGCCTGCTCGCCGTTGTACTCCACTCCGGTGATACGCACGTTGTGGGCCTTTTCGAACGGCTCGAAGTAGGCTTTCTTCTGGGCCGCGCCGTTG
>NZ_DAISXZ010000022.1:13671-28700 GCF_036825565.1 Tepidimonas sp.
GGCCGCGCCGTTGACGTTGAGGCCGCGCAGCCGGGTGCCGTCGGGCAGCGCCACGATGGCGTCTGTCCCCGCGGTCTCGACCACGCGGCCCTCCAACGCCGTGTTGTCCCCGACGAAGGAGGCGACGAAGCGGTTGACCGGCGTTTCGTACAGGCGATCGACGCGGTCGATCTGCTGGATCACACCCTCGTTGAACACGGCTACGCGGTCCGACATGGTCAGTGCTTCGGACTGATCGTGCGTGACGTAGACGAAGGTGATGCCCAGTTGCCGGTGCAGCGCCTTCAGCTCGATTTGCATGTGCTCGCGCAACTGCTTGTCGAGCGCGCCCAGCGGCTCGTCCATCAGCACGAGCTGGGGGTCGAACACCAGCGCCCTGGCCAGGGCCACGCGCTGCTGTTGCCCGCCGGAGAGTTGCGCCGGGTAACGGTCCGCCATGCGTCCCATCTGCACCATGTCCAGCGCGCGCTTGACCTTGGCGTCGCGTTCCGCGCGCGGCAGGCGACGCACGGTCAGCGGATAGGCGATGTTGTCCGCCACCGTCATGTGGGGGAAGAGCGCGTAGTTTTGGAACACCATCCCGAAGTGCCGCTTGTGCGGCGGGGTGTGGGTGATGTCGCTCCCGCGCAGCCGGATTTCGCCCGCCGTGGGGGTCTCGAAGCCGGCCAACATCATCAACGTGGTGGTTTTGCCCGAGCCAGACGGCCCCAGCAGCGAGAGGAACTCCCCAGCTTCGATGTCGAGATGGAGGTCGCGCACCACCAGGTGCTCGCCGTCGTAGGTCTTCTGGACGCCGGAGAAGGTAACCAGGGGGGCTTGTGTCGTCATGCGTCGTTGTCAAGTACCACTGGCGCGAATCTACCGGGCAATGGCCCCCATGGCCGATACAGTTGGGGCCGCTCGTCGGCCTGGGTGTGCTGTTGCCCCGTCCGCTACAGGGAAACCCCTATGGTGCGTCAAGGGCGGTTGTGGCGTCCCTGTGCTGGCAGATGGTGCATGCCGCCGTCGCCATGCCCTTATGGGGTGCACCATCTGCCGGCTTGCCGCGCTCAACGCCCGCTGGAGCCATCTGCCCATGCCGCCCGGTCGGCGTTCAGCACCGGGGGCGGGCGCTGCGCCGTGGGCCGCTGGCCGTCGAAGAGCACCGGATGCCCCACCATCGGGGGGCGACCCGGTGCGGCGGGCAGCACCATGCCGCGCGCCTGCACATGCGGGTGGGCCATTACCTGCCCAATGTCATGAATCGGCGCGCAGGGCACGCCGGCCGTGTCCAGTTGTCGCACCCAATCGGCCGTGTCGCGTGTGCGGGTCCATTCGGCAATCTGCGGCACCAGGATGCTACGGTGCTCGACCCGCGCCGGGTTGGTGGCAAAGCGCGCATCACGGGCCACCTCGGGGTGGCCGGCCACCTCGCAAAAACGCTGAAACTGCCCGTCGTTGCCCACGGCCAGCACCAGGTGCCCGTCGCGGGTGGGGAACGCCTGATAGGGCACGATGTTGGGGTGGGCATTACCCATGCGCCGGGGCGTGCGCTGGCCGATGAGCTGGTTGCTGGCCTGGTTGGCCAGCATGGCCACCTGCACATCGAACAGCGACGCATCCAGCACCCGGCCGCGACCGGTGTGCTGGCGCTCGTGCAGCGCGGCCAGGATGGCGGTGGCTGCGTACACGCCCGTCATCAGGTCTGTCACGGCCACGCCCACCTTCTGTGGCTCGCCGTCGGGCTCGCCGGTGATGCTCATCAACCCGCCTTCGGCCTGGATGGCAAAGTCGTAGCCGGCCTTGTGCGCCAGCGGGCCGTTCTGGCCGTAACCAGTGATGGAGCAGTAGATCAGCCGCGGGTTGATGGCCTGCAGGTTGCGCGCATCCAGGCCGTACTTCGCGAGCTGGCCGACCTTGTAGTTTTCGATCAGCACATCGGCTTCGCGGGTCAGTTCGCGCACCTGCTGGATGCCCTCGGGGCTGGCGATGTCGATGGCGACCGAGCGTTTGCCCCGGTTGGCGCAGGCGAAGTAGGCCGCCACGCGCGCATCCCCTTGCGCCGGGTCGGGCTGCCACCACGGCGGCCCCCAGGCGCGCGTGTCGTCGCCGCTGCCGGGGCGCTCCACCTTGATCACGTCGGCCCCGTAGTCGGCCAGGATTTGGCTGGCCCACGGGCCGGCCAGCACGCGCGACAGGTCCAACACCCGCACACCCGCCAGCGGGCGGGGGGGCGCGACACCGGCGCCCGGGGCGCCTGCAGTGGCATTCGGCACCATGGCGCGTCAGGCCGAGAAGGCTGCAATGCCCGTGATCGCGCGGCCCAGGATCAGCGCGTGGATGTCGTGCGTGCCTTCGTAGGTGTTGACCACCTCCAGGTTCACCAGGTGGCGGGCCACGCCGTATTCGTCGCTGATGCCGTTGCCGCCCATCATGTCGCGGGCCATGCGGGCAATGTCCAGCGCCTTGCCGCAGCTGTTGCGCTTGAGGATGGAGGTGATTTCCACCGCGGCCTTGCCCTCATCTTTCAGCCGCCCCAGGCGCAGGCAGCCTTGCAGGCCCAGGCTGATTTCGGTCAGCATGTCGGCCAGCTTTTTCTGGATGAGCTGATTGGCGGCCAACGGGCGGCCAAACTGCTGGCGGTCCAGCACATACTGGCGGGCACGGAAGTAGCAATCCTCCGCCGCGCCCAGCGCCCCCCAGGCGATGCCGTAGCGTGCGCTGTTGAGGCAGGTGAAGGGCCCTTTTAGGCCGCGAACCTCGGGGAAGGCGTTTTCTTCGGGGCAGAACACTTCGTCCATCACGATTTCGCCGGTGATGGACGCGCGCAGGCCCACCTTGCCGTGCACGGCGGGGGCGCTCAGGCCCTTCCAGCCCTTTTCCAGAATGAAGCCGCGAATCTGCCCCTCATCGTCCTTGGCCCAGACGACGAACACGTCGGCGATGGGGGAGTTGGTGATCCACATCTTGGCGCCGCTGAGGCTGTAGCCCCCCGGCACCTTCTTGGCCCGGGTGATCATGCTGCCGGGGTCGGAGCCGTGGTTGGGCTCCGTCAGGCCAAAGCAACCCACCCATTCGCCGGTGGCCAGTTTGGGCAGGTATTTCTGCTTTTGCGCCTCGGTGCCGAATTCGTAGATCGGCACCATCACCAGCGAGCTTTGTACACTCATCATGCTGCGGTAGCCGCTGTCGACGCGCTCCACCTCGCGCGCCACTAGGCCGTAACAGACGTAGTTCAGGCCCGCGCCGCCGTATTGCTCGGGGATGGTCGGGCCCAGCAGGCCCAGTTCACCCATCTCGTTGAAGATGGTGCGGTCGGTCTTTTCGTGGCGGAAGGCCTCCTGCACGCGGGGCAGCAGGCGCTGCTGGCAGTAGGCATGGGCGGCGTCGCGCACCTGGCGCTCGTCGTCGGTGAGCTGCTCGTCCAGCAGGAAGGGGTCGGACCAGGAAAAGCGGGCGTGGGAAGCCATGGGGATGTCTCACATCTGGAGGGGTTGCGAACGGACCCATCCTAAAGTGGGATATCGGCCATGGCAAACGAAAAATTTTCGGTCAGATATGATCGAATCGAATAAAAGCCGTGCCGGTCTGCACGATGACTCCAAGCGTGACCATGACGCGCAAGCTCCCATCCACCCAAGCGTTGAACTGCTTCGAAGCCGCAGCCCGCCACCAGAGCTTCACCCGCGCCGCGCAAGAGCTAAACCTGACGCAAGGCGCCGTCTCGCGTCAGGTGGCGGCGTTGGAGGCATTTCTGGGTGTGCCGCTGTTCAAGCGCACCCAGCACGGCATGGCGCTCACCCCCGCCGGGGCCGACTATGCCCGCCAGGTGCGCCAGCGGCTCGATGCCCTGGAGCGCGACGCCGTGGATCTGATGGGCCGCCGCGGGCAGGGCGACAGCCTGACGCTGGCCACCGTGCCCACCTTCGCCACCCGCTGGCTCATTCCCCGCCTGCCCCGGCTGGCCGCGCAACACCCCGACTTGCTGGTGCATCTGGAAACCCGCACCCGGCCCTTTCTGTTCACCGACACCGGCATCGACGCCGCCTTGTGGGCGGGTACCCCGCAGCAGTTGCAGCAATGGGCCGGCACCCAGGCTACCCACCTGATGGACGAAGACGTGCTGCCGGTGTGCAGCCCGCGCCTGCTGCCCCAGGGCCATCCCGTCGAGCCGGCCGCGCTGGCCGAATGGCCTCTTCTGCAGCAGTCCACCCGGCCCGAGGCCTGGCGCCAGTGGTTCGACGCCCAAGGCGTGGACGCTCCGCGCGCCATGGCCGGTCCCCGATACGAACTCTTTTCCATGCAGGCTGCCGCCGCCATGGCCGGCCTGGGCGTGGCCCTCATGCCCACCCTGCTGGTGCAGGCGGAGCTGGCCAGCGGCGCGCTGGTGGTGGCGTGCCCGCGGCCCTTGAAAGCCCAGCGGGCTTATTACCTGGTGCAGCCGCAGGTGGCCAAACGGCCGGCGCTGGCGCTGTTCAGGCAATGGCTGGTGGCGGAGTGTGCCGGAGAGTTGTGCGGTACGTTATAGCGGTGCAACAACGATCAGATGTTCTACCCGTTTGGGCGCTGTTGGCGCGAAGCCATTGGATCTGTCCACGTTCTCTCCATCACCCCTTGGCCGCCTTCAGCGCCTCGCCCATGATGGCCAGGCCCTCGTCCAGCAGGGCATCGCTGGCGGTGAGGGGCACCAGAATGCGGATGACGTTGGCATACACGCCGCACGACAGCAGCACCAGGCCACGCTTGAGCGCCTCGACGCACATGCGCTTGGTCAGGTCGGCGGCGGGTTTGTGCAGGTCGCCGCCCTCGAACAGTTCGATGGCCACCATAGCGCCCAGGCCGCGCACGTCTTGAATCTCCGCGTGCTGTTGCGCCAGCGCGCGCAGACCGGCTGTCAGGCGCTCGCCCACGGCGCGGGAGCGTTCCAGCAGGCGCTCTTCCTCGAACACATCCAGCACGGCCAGCGCGGCGGCGCAGGCGAGCGGGTTGCCGGCGTAGGTGCCGCCCAGGCCGCCCGGCAGGGGCTTGTCCATGATCTCGGCCTTGCCGATGACGGCCGACAGCGGAAAGCCGCCCGCCATGCTCTTGGCCATGGTGATGAGGTCGGGTGCCACGCCCCACTGCTCGCAAGCCAGCCAGGTGCCGGTGCGGCCGGCACCGGTTTGCACCTCGTCGGCGATCAGCACGATGCCGTGCTGGTCGCACAGCGCGCGCAAGGCCTGGGCGAATTCGCGCGGGGCCACGTAGAAGCCGCCTTCGCCTTGCACCGGCTCCAGGATGATGGCGGCCACGCGCTGCGGCTCCACGTCGTACTTGAAGATGTGCTCCACCGAGCGCAGGGCGTTGGCCACGCTGATGCCGTGCAGCGGGTTGGGGTATTCGGCGTGGTAGATCTCGGCCGGGAAGGGGCCAAAGCCAGCCTTGTACGGCGCCACCTTGCCCGTGAGTGCCATGCCCAGCAGCGTGCGGCCATGGAAGCCACCGCCGAAGGCAATGACGGCCTGCCGCTGGGTGGCGGCGCGGGCGATTTTGATGGCGTTTTCCACCGCCTCGGCGCCGGTGGACAGGAAGATGGCTTTCTTGGCGAAGTGGCCCGGCGCCTTGGCGATGAGGCGCTCGGCCAGCTCGACATACGGCTCGTAGGCCAGCACCTGGAAGCAGGTGTGGTGCACCTTGTCGAGCTGGGCCTTGACGGCCTCGACGATCTTGGGGTGGCGGTGCCCGGTGTTGAGCACGGCGATGCCGCCGGCAAAGTCGATGTAGCGGCGGCCTTCGACGTCCCAGATCTCAGCGCCTTCGGCGTGATCGGCAAAGACCTCGTAGGTCTGGCCCAGGCCGGCGGGCAGGGCGGCGCGGCGGCGGGCCATCAGCGCGGCGTTGGTCTTGGCGGCGGATTGCAGTTGGGGGTCGCTGTGCATGGGGGGCTCCGGTCGAAGGATGGCGGCGCGAGGGAACGGCCGCCACGATGGATGGCACTGTATCGGCCCACTGGCCCGATAACATATACAGAGGCGTCTTTTGTGCCGATGCACTGTATTGCCCCGACGCCCGATACAGCCCGATACAGATTGGCCCCGATGTTCACCCTGGACCCCCAACACCCCACGCCCCTGGTGCTGCAGATCGTCGATGGTTTTCGCGAGCTGATCCGCGCCGGCGTGCTGCGCCCCGGGGCCAAGGCGCCATCGATCCGGCAGTTTGCGCATGCGCATGGCGTGAGCGTGTACACCGTCGTCGATGCCTATGACCGGCTGGTGGCGCTGGGGTACTTCGTCTCGCGGCCGCACTCGGGGTTTTTCGTGCGCAGCCGCGAGAGCCAGGCCGAGGCGGCAGCCGGGCCCGGGCCCCAGTACCACTTCGACTCCATGTGGTACTTGCGGCGGGTGTTCGAGAACCGCAACCTGCGTCTGAAACCCGGCTGCGGCTGGCTGCCCAACGACTGGCTGTTTGGCGACGGACTCAAGCGCAGCCTGCGTGCGCTGGCGGGCGACTCGGTGGATTTGGGCGGATACGGCGAGCCCAAGGGCTTTACCCCGCTGCGGCAACTGGTGCGCGACCTGCTGGCCGAGCAGGAAATCGTGCTGACCAGCGACCAGGTGCTGCTGACGCACGGCTCCAGCCAGGCGATGGATCTGGTGGCGCGACGCTTGGTGCAGCCGGGCGATGCGGTGTTGGTGGACGAGCCCGGCTACCCAAACCTGCTGTTTTCGCTGCGTTTTCTGGGGGCGCGGCTGATCGGCGTGCCCCGCACTCCGCAGGGCTGGGACCTGGCCGCGCTGGAAGCGCGCATTCTGGAGCACCGGCCCAAGGTCTTTTTCACCCAGCCACGGCTGCAAAGCCCCACCGGCTCCGTGGCGCATCTGTCCCATCTGCACCGGGTGGTGCAACTGGCCGAACGCCACCAACTGCGCGTCGTGGAAAACGATATCTACGCCGATCTGGACCCGGAGCCGCGTCCGTCGCTCGCCAGCCTGGACCAGCTGCAGCGGGTGGTGCACATCGGCAGTTTTTCCAAAACGATTTCGCCCAACCTGCGCGTCGGCTACGTCGCTGCGCACCCCGATGTGCTGGAGGACTTGGCGCAGCTCAAGATGATCTCGGGGCTGACGTCATCCGAGTTTTCGGAGCGCCTGGCCTACGGGGCGCTGATCGACGGCCGCTGGCGCAAGCACCTGCGCGTGCTGCGCCAGCGTCTGGCCGATGCGCACCAGCGCACGGCCGAGCGGCTCGAACGCAAAGGCTTCGGGCTGTTCGCGCAGCCCGCGGCGGGCATGTTCCTGTGGGCGCGGCACCCAGCGATCGACAACGCCTCGACGCTGGCCTATCAGGCGGCGGAGCAGGACATTCTGCTTGGGCCAGGCCACTTGTTTGGACTGGATCTGTCACCCAGCCCGTGGCTGCGCTTCAATGTCGCGTTTTGCGAGGACGAGGCACTGTGGCGCTTTTTGTCCGAGGCCACGGGCGGGGCTGGCGGGCGTTGACAGGGCGGTAACGCCTGCTGTCACGGTCGTTTCACACGCCGTGGCAACACTCCGGAGGCTTTCCCAATCCGCCGGAGATGTTTCGTGGCGCAAAGTCTTCTCGATGATGATGGGGTGTCCAACCCGTCTCGCAATCTGCACCTGCAGCAAGTGGTCGATCGCGCGATCGCGATCCAACCCAGTCGTCGTCAGCTGATGAAAATCGGCCTCGGCGCCGCCTCGCTGCCGTTCCTCGGCATGCTGTCGGGCTGCCTGGGTGGTGGCGACGACCCGGTGGAGCAGATGCTGGGTTTCCAGGGCATCCCGACGGCCACCGGCGACAGCGTCCTCGTGCCGGCGGGCTACGTCGCCACGGCCTTCCTGCCGTGGGGCGAGCCGATCAACGCCAACGCACCGGCGTGGAAGCCCGACGCCAGCAACACCGCGGCCGAGCAGGAGCTGCAGGTCGGCGACAACCACGACGGTATCGAGTTCTTCGGCTTCAACGCCGCCGGCAATGGCTTCGGCAACCGCAGCGACGAGGGCCTGCTGGTCTTCAACCACGAGTACATCAATCCCGAGTATTTCTACGCTCCGGGCTCCAACCCGGACGACTGGCTGCAGCCGTTCACGCTGGAGAAGGCGCGCAAGGGGCAGGCCGGCCATGGCGTCACGATCGCGCACATCCGCCGTCGTGCCGACGGCATGTGGGAGCACGTAAAGACCTCGCCGTACAACCGCCGCATCCACGGCAACACGCCGGTCAGCATCCAGGGGCCGGCCGCGGGCCATCCGCTGATGCGCACGGCGGCCGATCCAGCCGGCACGATGGTGCTGGGCACACTGAACAACTGCGGCGCCGGCCGCACGCCGTGGGGCACCTACCTGACCTGCGAGGAAAACTTCAACGGCTACTTTGGCTGGAACGGTGACCGCACGCCGACCGCGCTCGAGCGCCGCTACGGCATCACCAAGGGCGGGTTCGGTTACCTCTGGCACACCGTCGACCCGCGCTTCGACGTCAACGCCAACCCGAACGAGCCGAACCGCTTCGGCTGGGTGGTGGAGATCGACCCGTTCGACCCGAACGCCCGCCCGGTCAAGCGCACGGCGCTGGGCCGCTTCAAGCACGAGAACGCGGCGGTGTCGATCGGCCCGGACGGCCGCGTCGTGGTCTACATGGGCTGCGACGAGCGCAACGAGTACATCTACAAGTTCGTCTCCAGCGGCAAGTTCGACGCCGCCAACCCCACCAGCGCCGCCAACCGCCGCCTGCTGGAGCAAGGGACGCTGTACGTGGCGCGCTTCGACGCCGGCCCGGTCGCCGGCGATCGCATGGGCAGCGGCGTCTGGATCCCCCTGCTGCCGGGCACGGTCGGGCTGGACGGCAAGCCGCTGCGCGAGAACCCGAACTTCGCCGCCGCCACCGATGCCGAGGTGCTGGCGCTGATCATGATCAAGGCACGCCAGGCGGCCGACGCGGTCGGCGCCACGATGATGGACCGGCCGGAGTGGGTGACGGTCAACCCGAAGAACCCCGGCAACGTCTACGTGACGCTGACCAACAACAACCGCCGCGGCACGACGCCGGCGTCGTCGAACAACCCGGATGGATCCTCGAGCGCCGGCTCGGCCCGTCCGCCGGTCGACGAGGCCAACCCGCGCAGCAACAACCTGTGGGGCCACATCGTGCGCTGGACCGAGGCCGGCAACGACCCCGCGGCGACCACGTTCACGTGGGACATCTTCGTGCTGGCCGGACAGCCGTCGGTCACCGGGGAGCGCGCGCCGAGCAGCAACATCAACGCCAACAACCTGTTCAACAGCCCCGACGGCCTGATGTTCGACGGCTTCGGCCGCCTGTGGATCCAGACCGACGGCTCGTTCAGCAACACCGGTGACTACGCCGGCATGGGCAACAACCAGATGCTGGCGGCCGATCCGGTGACGAAGGAGATCCGCCGCTTCCTCGTCGGTCCGTCCGGCTGCGAGGTGACCGGCGTGACGTGGACGCCGGACCGCAAGACGATGTTCGTCAACATCCAGCACCCCGGCGAGCTGGGCAGCCATCCGAACCGGCCGAAGAACCCCGATGGGTCCACGTGGAGCGACAACCAGATCGCGCGCGATCCGACCCGCTTCTCGCAGTGGCCGACGCAAGGGGCGCGGCCGCGCTCGGCGACGGTGGTGATCCGCCGCACCGACGGCGGCGTGATCGGGGGTTGAGAGGGCTCACACCGCCCAAGTGGAGCCGTGCTCGGGCACGAGTGCCGAGCGGTGCAGCTCCCGTTCGATGCGGCCGCGCAGGGTGTCGGCCGCGTCCGCCTCGCCGTGGGTGACGAAGACGCGGCGGGGTTCGCCCGGGATGGCGCGCAACCAGGCCATCAGCCCGTCGGCATCGGCATGGGCCGACGCGGTCTGTAGCAGCGCCACTTCGGCCTGCACGGCCCAGTCCTGACCGTGGATGCGGACCGTCGGGGCGCCGCGCTGCAGCGCATCGCCGCGCGTGCCCGGCGCCTGGTAGCCGGTGAGAATGACCATGTGCCGGTGGTCCCCCAGGTAGAGCTTGAGGTGGTGCAGCACCCGACCGCCCGTGGCCATGCCGCTGCCGGCGAGAATCACCTTGGGGCCGTGGTGGCGCGCGATGGCCTTGGATTCGTCCGGCGTGCGCGCCGCCTGCACCCCGTGGGCCATGTGGTGCACCTGGGCCGCGCTGAGGCGGTGCTCCCCCGGATGGTCGGCGAGCAGCGCCGTCGCCTGCATGGCCATCGGGCTGTCCAGATAGACCGGCAGCGACCGCGGCAGCCGCTGCTGGCGCTTGAGCTGGTCGATCGCATGCATCACCGCCTGCGCGCGCCCCACTGCGAAGACCGGGATGACGGCGGTGCCGCCGCGGGCGGCGACGCGCGCCAGCAGCGGCGCCAGCTCGTCGATCAAATTGCCCGCTGGGTGCAGGCGGTTGCCGTAGGTGGATTCCACCACCACCACGTCGGCCGCCGGCGGGGGATCGGGCGGGAACATCAGCGTGTCGTCCACGCGGCCCAGATCGCCCGAGAACAGCAGGCGCCGCCCGCCGACCGTGATCAGCACCGATGCGGCCCCCAGAATGTGCCCTGCGCCAAAGAACTGCACCCGCCAGCCAGGGATCGGCTCGAACGGCTGGTACAGCGGCTGCGCGCGAAGGTGGCGCAGCGCGCGCATGGCGTCGTCCACCGTGTACAGCGGCAATGCGGGCGAATGGCGGGAGAAGCCGTGCCGGTTGGCAAAGGAGGCGTCCTCCTCCTGCAGGTGGGCGCTGTCGGGCAGCAGAATCTCACACAGATCGCGCGTGCCGGCGGTGCACCAGATCTTGCCGTGGAACCCTTCGCGCACCAGCAGCGGCAGGTGGCCGCTGTGGTCGATGTGGGCGTGGGTCAGCACCACGGCGCGGATCTGCCCCGGCACGATGGGCAGCGGGTTGCGGTTGCGCAGCCGCAGCGCCTTGTAGCCCTGGAACAGGCCGCAATCCACCAGCAGCGCGTCGCCGTTGTGCTGCACCAGATACTTGGAGCCGGTGACGGTGCCCGCGCCACCGAGGAATTGAATGCGCACGTCCATGCGCGCATCGTACCGGACGGCGTGCTGGCCGGGGAGGTTGCCTGTTCAACGGTCCCGGGGGCGACGCAGGCCGCGCAGGGCGGAGGCGGCCTGGGCGCGGGCCGCCCGTCCGGTCACGAGAAAAAATCCCGCGCCTTCTCGAACCAGCCCTTTTCGTTGGGGCTGTGTTTGTTGCCGTTCTTTTTGAGCGACTCGTCCAGCTCGCGCAGCAGCCGGCGCTGGTGCTCGGTCAGCTTGACGGGGGTTTCCACCGCGATGTGGGCGTACAAATCCCCGGGGTAGCTGGAGCGCACGCCCTTGATGCCGCGGCCGCGCAGGCGGAAGGTCTTGCCGTGCTGCGTGCCTTCGGGAATGTCGATCGTGGCCTTGCCGTCCAAGGTCGGCACGTCCACCTCGCCGCCCAGCGCCGCGGTCGTGATGCTGATGGGCACCTGCACATGCAGGTCGTCGCCGTCGCGCTCGAACAGGTCGTGCTTGCGGATGCGGATCTCGATGTACAGGTCGCCCGGCGGGCCGCCGTTGCGCCCAGGCTCGCCGTTGCCGCTGGAGCGGATGCGCATGCCGTCGTCGATGCCGGCCGGGATCTTGATCTCCAGCGTCTTGTGGCGCTTGATCTTGCCTTCGCCGCGGCAGGTGGGGCAGGGCTCGGGGATGATCTTGCCGCTGCCATGGCAGTGCGGGCAGGTCTGCTGCACACTGAAGAAGCCTTGGCGCATCTGCACCACGCCATTGCCGTGGCAGGTCGGGCAGGTCTTGGCACTGGTGCCGGGCTTGGCGCCCGTGCCGTGGCAGGTGTCGCAGTCCTCCCAGCTCGGGATGCGGATTTGGGCATCCTTGCCGCGGGCGGCTTCCTCCAGCGTGATTTCCATGGCGTACGACAGGTCGTTGCCACGGTACACCTGCCGGCCGCGCCCGCCGCGCGGGGCACCGAAGATGTCACCGAAGATGTCGCCGAACGCCTCGGAGAAGCCCGCAAAGCCGTCCCCGCCCGCGCCACCGGCGCGCATGTTGGGGTCCACCCCGGCGTGCCCGTACTGGTCGTACGCGGCGCGTTTCTGGGGGTCGGAGAGCATCTCGTAGGCTTCCTTGACCTCCTTGAACTTCTCCTCCGCCACCTTGGCCGAATCGCCCTGGTTGCGGTCGGGGTGGTACTTCATGGCCAGCTTGCGGTACGCCTTTTTGATGTCGTCATCGCTGGCGTTGCGGGCCACGCCCAGGATCTCGTAATAGTCACGTTTGGCCATGTCGATCCACGGATGTCATGAGCACGAAAGCCGCGCCGGGAGGAGGCCCGTGCGCGGCGTGGGGTCGTCCAAGCAGCGACGGCGATCAGTCGCGCTTGACCTCCTTGACCTCGGCGTCGACGATGTCGTCCGCGCCGCCCTTGGCACCGCTGCCGCCCGCGCTGCCGGCACCGCCCGCCTGCGCGTCGGCCGTGGCCTGGGCCGCCTGCATGTCGGCGTACATCTTCTCGCCCAGCTTCTGGCTGGCGCTCATCAGGGCCTCGGTCTTGGCTTCGATCGCGGCCTTGTCGTCGCCCTTGACGGCGTCTTCGACCTCCTTGATCGCGGCCTCGATGCGGTCGCGCTCGCCCGCGTCGAGCTTGTCACCGTAGTCCTTCAGGCTCTTGCGCACCGAGCTGACCAGCGCGTCGGCCTGGTTGCGGGCCTGCACCAGCTCGACCTTCTTCTTGTCCTCGGCAGCGTTGAGCTCGGCGTCCTTGACCATGCGCTCGATCTCGTCCTCCGTCAGACCCGAATTGGCCTTGATGGTGATCTTGTTCTCTTTGCCGGTGCCCTTGTCGCGCGCCGACACATGCAGGATGCCGTTGGCGTCGATGTCGAAGGTCACCTCGATCTGCGGGATGCCTCGCGGCGCCGGCGGGATGCCCTCCAGGTTGAACTCGCCCAGCAGCTTGTTGCCCGCGGCCATCTCGCGCTCGCCCTGGTAGACCTTGATGGTCACCGCCGGCTGGTTGTCCTCGGCGGTGGAAAACACCTGGCTGAACTTGGTCGGAATCGTGGTGTTCTTCTTGATCATCTTGGTCATGACGCCACCCATCGTCTCGATACCGAGCGACAGCGGGGTCACGTCCAGCAGCAGCACGTCCTTGCGCTCGCCCGACAGCACCGAGCCCTGGATGGCCGCACCGACCGCCACCGCCTCGTCGGGGTTGACGTCCTTGCGCGGCTCCTTGCCGAAGAACTCCTTGACCTTCTCCTGCACCTTGGGCATGCGCGTCATGCCACCGACCAGGATCACGTCGTCGATGTCGCTGACCTTGACGCCGGCGTCCTTGATCGCCACGCGGCAGGGCTCGATCGTGCGCTCGATCAGCTCTTCCACCAGGCTTTCCAGCTTCGCGCGGGTCAGCTTGATGTTCAGGTGCTTCGGCCCCGTGGCATCGGCCGTGATGTAGGGCAGGTTGATGTCGGTCTGCGAGCTGTTGGACAGCTCGATCTTGGCCTTCTCGGCCGCTTCCTTCAGGCGCTGCAGGGCCAGCACGTCCTTGGTCAGATCGACGCCCTGTTCCTTCTTGAACTCGGTGATGATGTAGTCGATGATGCGCTGGTCGAAGTCCTCGCCACCCAGGAAGGTGTCGCCATTGGTGGACAGCACTTCGAACTGCTTTTCGCCATCGACGTCGGCAATCTCGATGATCGAGATGTCGAACGTGCCACCGCCCAGGTCATAGACGGCGATCTTGCGGTCGCCCTTGCCGGCCTTGTCCAGACCGAAGGCCAGCGCCGCGGCGGTCGGCTCGTTGATGATGCGCTTGACTTCCAGGCCCGCGATGCGCCCGGCGTCCTTGGTGGCCTGGCGCTGCGCGTCGTTGAAGTAGGCCGGCACGGTGATGACGGCTTCGGTCACCGGCTCGCCGAGGTAGTCCTCGGCGGTCTTTTTCATCTTGCGCAGCACTTCGGCGCTGACCTGCGGCGGCGCGAGTTTCTGGCCGCGCACCTCCACCCAGGCGTCGCCGTTGTCGGCCTTGACGATGGCGTAGGGCATCAGGTCGATGTCCTTCTGGACTTCCTTTTCCTCGAACTTGCGGCCGATCAGGCGCTTGACCGCAAACAGTGTGTTGCGGGGGTTGGTGACGGCCTGGCGCTTGGCGGGTGCGCCGACGAGGATTTCGCCATCCTCCATGTACGCGACGATGGAGGGCGTGGTGCGCGCGCCTTCGGAGTTTTCGATGACTTTGGGGGCGCCGCCTTCCATGATGGCCACGCACGAGTTGGTGGTGCCCAGGTCGATGCCGATGATCTTGCCCATGTTGGTGCTCCTGATCGGTTCTGAATCGAGGGAATGTTGAAACTGTTTCGAATGTGGGGACGCCTGTGCGCCATTCAAGAGCGGGGTTGCGCGGTCACTGGGGCGCCGCGACCGTCACCAGGGCGGGGCGCAGCACCCGCTCGGCCATCAGGTAGCCCTTTTGCAGCGTGCTGACCACGGTGTTGGCGGGCTGGTCGGCCGGCACCATGCTGATGGCCTGGTGCTGGTGCGGATCGAAGCGCGCCCCCGCGGCGGGCGCGATGGGCGTGACCTTGTGGCGCGCCAGGGCCGAGAGCAGCTGCTGCAGCGTCGCCTCGGCGCCTTCGCGGATTTGTTGCGGCGTGGCTTTCTGCACGGCAAGCCCGGCCTCCAGGCTGTCCACCACCGGCAGCAGGCTCTCGGCAAACGCCTCGACGGCAAACTTGCGCACCTTGGCGATTTCCTCCTCGGCGCGGCGACGGGTGTTGTCGGCATCGGCCAGCGCGCGCAGCAGCTGGTCGTTGAGCTCGGCATTGCGCTGGCGCAGCGCGTCCAGCTCGGCCTGCAAATCGGCCGCGGCCGTGTCCTGCGCAGCGGACGACGAGGCGGGCGCATCGGCGCCGGGGGTGGGGGTCGGAGAGTTTTCGGGATTCGTCATGGTCGTCGTCATGGTCGTTGTGCGAGAGGCGTTCGACACCAGTTGGGCCAGATGGGGGCGCGCGACGGCGGTTCAAGGGGGGC
>NZ_DAISXZ010000023.1:0-27649 GCF_036825565.1 Tepidimonas sp.
GGCCCCTACAATCCCGGGCTCATGAGCCCGGGATTGTAGGGGCCGGGGTGTTGGGGGCATGTCGGGCCCGCTGCGCCGGTCCGTTACGTCTGTTTACAGCCGTCACAAAACGGCAACCGGCCATGCGTGACGGCGGTGGTTCAATGGCAGTAACGTTGTGCAGGAGCGCGAACCGTGAACCCTCTGACTCTGTTTCGCCCCGTGTCGCTGGCCCGGGGCCTGGCTGCCGCGGCGTTGGTGCTGGCCGGCGCGGCGCATGCCGGCAATGTCTACTGGTCGATCGGCGTCCACCAGCCGGGCGTGACCGTTGGGGTGGGCAACACCCCGCCGGTGGTGATCGCGCCGGCGCCCCGTGTGGTGATGGTGCCCCCGGTGGTGGTGTCGCCGCCGGTGGCCGTGGTGGCCCCCGCCTACGGCTATGCGATGCCTCCGGAGCACCGCAAGCACCGCCATTGGCGCCCCCGCGGATGGGAGGGGCGCCCCGGTTGGGACGACCGGCGCGGCTGGCGCGACGACGGCTGGCACTGCCACGACGACTGGCGCGACCGACGCTAAGGCTCGGGGGCGACGTGCGGCGGGCCGCTACACTCGCTGCTTTGCCCACTCCCGCGTCTGTCCATGGATGTCACCCTGCTGCTCAAGGCCGCCCTCATGGGTGTGGTCGAGGGTCTGACCGAGTTTTTGCCCGTTTCGTCCACCGGTCACCTGATCCTCGCCGCCGCCTTGCTGCGGTTGACGGGGGAGACGATCAAGGTGTTCGAGGTGGTCATCCAGACCGGGGCCATTCTGGCCATCGTGGGTCTGTATTGGCAGCGGCTGATCGGCACCCTGCGCGAACTGCCGCGCGAGGCGCAGGCGCAGCGCTTCACGGTCAATGTGCTGCTCGGGTTTTTGCCGGCGGCGCTGGCGGGGTTTTGGTTCATCGGGCCGATCAAGGCCGTGCTCTTCAATGCCTGGGTGGTGGCGGCCGGCTTCATCGTCGGCGGGCTGATCATGTTGTGGGTGGAGGCCGTCCAGGCCCGCCAGCCCGCGGCGCGGGTGGCGACCGTGGACGATTTGGGCTGGCGCGATGCGCTGGCGGTGGGGTTGATCCAGTGCGCGGCCCTGGTGCCGGGGGTCAGCCGGTCGGGGGCGACCATCATCGGCGGCATGGCGCTCGGCCTGTCGCGGCGCGCGGCGACCGAGTTCAGCTTCTTCCTCGCCATTCCGGTCATCTTTGGCGCGGCCGGCTACGATCTGTACAAACACCGCGATCTGCTGGCGGTGGAGGACCTGCCGTTGTTCGCGGTGGGGCTGGTGGCGTCCTTCGTGTCGGCGTGGGTGTGCGTGCGCTGGCTGCTGCGCTATGTGGCCACCCACACCTTCGTGCCGTTTGCGTGGTATCGCATCGCCTTTGGCGTGCTGATTTTGGCCAGCGGCGCGTTCGGTTGGGTCAACTGGACGCCGTGACGGGCGCCATGAAGTGCCGCAGCGCGCGGTCGATGGCCGCGGCCGTGGCTTCCGGGTGCTCCATGGGGAACAAGTGCGTGCCGTCGATGAACTGCAGCCGCTCGGATGGATCGCGCCCGCACAGCTTGTGCGTCATCGTCAGGCCCACGCGGCGCATTTCTTCGGACTGCGTACCCCCGACGAAGGCTACCGGGCAGGACAGCGGGTGGCGGCGCAGCAGCCGGTCCAGGTGGTGCGGCAGCGTGTTGTAAATGGCGGTCTCGGTGTCGCGGTCGAAAGTCAGTACGCGCTGCGTGCCCTCCGGCGTGTGCTCATCGTGCGTGCCGTGGGCGATGTAGTCGGCCAGCACGCGCGGGTCCCAGCGGGCGAAGGCGCGCTTGTGGCGAAAGTGCTCCAGCGCCTCCTGGGCGTTGGCCCAGCGGTTGCGGCGCTTGCGGCTGACCTGACCCGGTGAGACGGCGCCGATCAGGCGGGTGTGTTTGGCCGCGGCTAGGGCACGCGCCTTCCAGCCCCCCAGGACGGGGGAGTCGAGCATCACCACGCCGCGCACCGGCTGACCGGCCAGCACGGGGTGGCGGGCAGCGCACATCAGACTCAGAAACCCCCCGAGCGAGTGGCCGACGAGGAACAGCGGCGTGTCGCCGAGGCCGACCTGCGCCTCGGCGAAGTCCGCGAGCTGCTGCACTAGGTGCGGCCAGTTGCTGGTGACGGGGTAGCGCGGATCGTGGCCGTAGCGCTCCACCGCGGTGACGCGGTAGCCCCGCTCGCGCAGGGCCTGAAACACGACGCTGTAGGTGCCGGCGGGGAAGCTGTTGCCGTGCGAAAAGACGATGCAGGGGCGGGAGGATGCGGCGCTCATGGGGTCAGATCAGCCTGTCCTTGGGGTCCGTGATCTTGCGCAGCGCGGCGTGGTGCCCGCCCGGGGCAGCCAGCGGGCCGGCCGGGTCCCAGTCGGGGGCTTCGATCTGGTCGAAGGCCTCGCGCAGCTTGCGCCCCCAGGTGCTGCGCAGCCTGTGAAAGTAGGCGTTGTGCTCGTCGATGCACACCACCCGGTCGCTGGTGCAGCGGTCGGCCTCATAGACCGCGAGGTCCAGCGGCAGCCCCACCGACAAGTTGGACTTGAGCGTGGAGTCCATGGAGATCAGCAGGCACTTGGTGGCCTCTTCCAGCGGCGTGTCGGGGGTGATGACGCGGTCGAGCACGGGTTTGCCGTACTTGCTCTCGCCGATCTGGAAAAACGGGGTTTCGGCGGTGGCCTCGATGAAATTGCCGGGGGAGTAGACCTGAAACAGCCGCATGCCTTCGCCGCGGATTTGTCCGCCAAAGATCAGGCTGGCGTTGAATTCGATGCCGGAGCGGCGCAGGGCCTCGCCGTCGCGCTGGTAGACGTGGCGCACGGCCGAGCCCAGCACGCGCGCGGCGTCGAACATGCTGCGCGCGTTCCAGATGGTGATCGGCTCGCCGCCGTCGGGGTCTTTCAGTTGCTCGGTCTGCAGGATTTCGCGGATCGACTGCGAGATGCTGAGGTTGCCCGCCGACAATAGGCACATGAAGCGGTCGCCCGACTTCTCGTAGACGATCATCTTGCGAAACGTGCTGATCTGGTCCAGCCCGGCGTTGGTGCGCGAGTCGGACAGGAACACCATGCCAGCCTTGAGTTTGACGGCGACGCAGTAGGTCATGGAGTGGCGGTCGAACGAACGACCGTTCGCTGTGGGACGGGCGCCTATGGTAGCGCCTGCCGCAGCGCGTCGCGCAGGGCGCTGTCGCGTTCGGTGCGCCGCCGCAGCGCCGCGCGCAGCGTGGCCGCGCCGCCCGGCAGCACGAGCGTGAGCCGCTCGCGCGCGCGCGTGAGGCCCGTGTAGAGCAGCTCGCGCGTCAGGATCGGGCTGTCGGCGTCGGGCGGCAGCACCAGCACCACGTGGTGGAACTCGCTGCCCTGCGACTTGTGCACCGTCAGCGCCCAGGCGCTGGCGGTGTCGGCGAGCTGCCCGGCGGCAACCCACTGCACGCTGCCCGGCCGCTGCGGCGCCGGCAGCGCCAGGCGCCAGCGCCGCGTGCCGTCGGCGTGCGGCCGCGCCAGCAGCAGGCCCAGGTCGCCGTTCATCACGCCCAGGCGCGGCTGGTTGCGCGTGACCAGCCACGGCTGGCCGCTGCGGCCATAGGGGCCTGTGGGGGCGTGCGGGGCCAGCCGCGCGGCCTCGGCCTGCAGGCGCGCGTCCAGCCCCTCCACGCCCCACGGCCCGCGCCGCAGCGCGGCCAGGACCTGCAGCCGCGCCTGGCCCTGCAGCAGGCCGGCGGCCCAGGCGTCGGGGTCGCCGTCCGCCGGCGGTGGCGCCGCCGCCTGCAGCCACGGCGCCACCGCCGCGCGCCAGGTCGGCAGCCAGCCGTCGGCGGCCTGCGTGCCGAGGTGGACGCTGACGCCCTCGCCCGGGTCGCGCAGCAGCGCCAGCGCGGTGTCCTCGTCGCCGTCGCGCACCGCGGCGGCCCAGCGGCCGATGGCGCCGCCGGCGTCGAAGCGGCGGCTGAGCCGCAGCATCGCCACCGCCTGGTCCAGCGCGTCGCCGTCGGCGTCGATCCACGCCGCCGGCGGTGCCTGCCCGGTGGCGGCGGTGAGCCACGCGGCGGTCTCCCGCTGCCAGCGGCCCTCGCGCGCATGCGCGCACAGCTCCGCCAGCACCGCGCCGGCCTGCACCGAGGCGAGCTGGTCGCGGTCGCCGAGCAGGATCAGCCGCGCCTGCGGAGGCAGCGCCCGCAGCAGCGCGTGCAGCAGCTCCAGATCGACCATCGACGCCTCATCGACCACCAGCGCGTCCAGCGGCAGCGGCTGGCGCTCGTCGTGGCGCGCGCCGGTGCCGTCGGGCCGCTGGCCCAGCAGCGCGTGCACGGTGACGGCGCGGTGCGGCAGGTGCGGCTGCAGCACCGCCCACGGCAGCGGCAGCGCCCAAGTGGCAAGCTTCCGCCACGCGTCGGTCAGTGCAGTGCTCAGGCGCGCGGCGGCCTTGCCGGTGGGGGCCGCCAGGCCCACGGCCAGCGGCGCGCCGCCGCCCTGCAGCGCCAGCCCCTGCAGCAGCGCCAGCAGCCGCGCGACGGTGTGGGTTTTGCCGGTGCCGGGGCCGCCGGTGATGACCGCCAGCCGCTGTCGCAGCGCCAGCGCGCAGGCCAGCCGCTGCGCATCCGGCTCGGGGGACGGCGGGCCGAACAGCGCCTCGATCCACGGCCGCACGGCGTCGGGGGCAGGGGCGTCGGCAGCGGTCAGCCGCTGCGCCAACGCCTGCGCCACTTCCCGCTCGCGGCGGAAGTGGCGGCCCAGGTAGAGCACGCCGCCGGCGGCGACCACCGGCGTCAGCGGCGCGCCCGCGCCGACCCAGCCGGGGCCGCTCAGCGCCGCCGGCCCGTCGGCGTGCAGGCGCTGCAGCAGCCAGCGCGCGCAGGGGCCGCGGGCGTCGTCCGGACGGGCTTCGGCCCAGCGCCAGGCGACGTGGCCGTCGGCGGCGCGGCGCATCAGCAGCGCGGTGGCCAGCAGGGCCTCCAGGTTCGCCTGCGGGCACAGCGCGGCGGCCTGGCACGCCAGCGTCGTGTCCGCCGGGCGCAGCTCGCCGGCCTGCAGGCCGCGCTGCAGCCAGGCTTCCAGCTCGGGGCGGGGCGCGGTCATGCCGTCACCTCCGCGCCGGTGAAGAGCCCCTCCAGCTCCTGCAGCAGCGGCCATGGCTGCGTCAGGTGCCACAGGCCCGCGCCGGGGGCGGCCACACCGCGCCAGAACACGCACAGCGCGCCGCCGAGGTGGCGCGCCGGGTCGTAGCGCGGCCCTAGCCGCTGCGCCAGCCAGCGGTGCAGCGCCAGCAGGTACAGCGCCGACTGCGCATCGTAGCGCTGGCGCAGCACCTCGGCCTGCACCGCCGCGGCGTGGTAGGCGGCGTCGTCCGGCCCCAGCGCGTTGGACTTGTGGTCCAGCACCCAGTAGCGCCCGTCGTGTTCGAAGACCAGGTCCATGAAACCTTTCAGCATCCCGTGCAGCGTGACGGCGGCGAGCGCCGGGCGTGGCTGGCCTGGCGCGACGTGGGCGAGCAGCAGGCGGTCGAGCGCGCGCGCCTCGGCGGCGGCGTCGATGCGCAGCCAAAACGGTACCTCCGGCTCGGCGTGCGTGAGGTCGCGCAGCCGCACGCCCGCGCTGCCGGGCAAGGGCAGCGCGGCGTCGCCGATCGCATGCGCCCAGCGCGCCAGGTCCCCGGCGTCGGCCGGCAGGCGCTCGGGCGCCCAGCCGAGCCCCTGCAGCGTGCGCTGCGCCAGCGGCTGCAGGGCATCCGGGGCGCCCGCTGGCCAGCTGTGGCGCTGGCAGGTTTCCAGCAGCGCGTGCAGCGCCACGCCGGGCTGCGCGCCGCGTGGCCAGCGGTGCCACGGCGCGGTGGCGGGGGCCTCGTCGCGGAGCCCGGTGGCGTCGGGGGCGGATGCGCCGGGGTCGTCGTCGCCGACGTGCGCCTCGGTGGCGGCGTCGGCGCCAGCCGGCGCCTCGTGGGCGGCGCGCGCCAGCGCGCTGTAGCTGGCGATCCACCAGCTCGGGCCCCTGCGCGGGCGCGCCACGTGCGCCCAGGCGGCGGGGCGTGTAGGCATCACGGCTGGGGTGCTGGCCCGGGCGGTAGGGGCGGTCTTGTCGTCGGCCAGCCCGGTGCAAGCGATGGTGCCGCCGCTGGCCGCCGCCACCTCGTCCAGCCGCGTTGGAGTCTGCTCGGCCAGCGTGGCGGCGTCCGCCCCCTGCAGCCCGAGCAGCCGCGCCAGCGCGCTGGATGCGAGACCCGGCTCCAGCGCCACGCCGACCCAGGTCAGGTGCACCGCGCGCGTCAGCGCCACGTAGAGCTTGCGCGTGTCTTCCAGCAGGCGTTCGCGCTCGGCGCGCTCGAGCGCCTGCCGCCACGCCTCGCCCTCGTCCGGCAGCGTGACGTGCGCGTGGCCCGCGTCGTCGTGCCAGCGCAGCACCCGTGGACGGTTGTATTTGTCGTCCAGCGGGCGCGCGCGGCCCGCAAACGGCAGCAGAACGATCGGAAACTGCAGCCCCTTGGCCTTGTGCACGGTGATGACGGGGATGGCCTGCGGCGTGCCGTCGAGCCGGCGCTCCACGCCGGTCAGCGTCGGGTCGTCGCCGGCGGGGGAGGGGGCGGCACCCTCCTGCCGCGCCAGGCGCAGCAGCGCCAGCGTCGCCTCCACCCCGCCGCGGCCTCTCTGGCGTGCGGCCTGTTGCAGCCATTCGGCCATGTGCAGCAGGTCCGCCAGCGCCCGCGCGCCGGGGCTCGGGTGGTCGGCGGGGCGGGCCAGCAGCCGCGCCGCGACGCCGAAGTCGTGCATCAGCGCGCGCACCGCGGCCAGCACGCCGTGGCGCTGCCACAGCGCGTGGTAGTGCGCAAAATGCTCCAGCGTCGTGTCCCAGGCGTCCTCGTCGCGCAGCAGCGCGGCGAGCGCCGCCGCGTCCAGCCCCAGGGCGGGCGTCAGCAGCGCGTGGGCGAGGGCGTCGCGGTCGTGCGGGTGGGCGCAGGCGTGCAGCCACGCCTGCAGGTCGTCGGCCTCGGGGCCGTCCCACACCGAGGCGCGCTCGGAGCGGTAGGCGCTGGCCAGTCCATGCCGGCGCAGCGCGCGCGCCACCGCCTGCGCCTCCTGGCCGTCGTTGACGAGGATGGCCAGATCCTGCGGCTGCAGCGGGCGCAGCCGCCCGTCGCGCTCGAAGCCGCAGCGCCCCGCCGCCGAGCCTGCCAGCCACCGCGCCACGGTGGCCGCGCAGGCGGCGGCGAGCCGCTCCCGCACGTCGTCGCGCGTGAGCCTGTCCGTCTCCGGCCGCCACAGCGCGAAGGTGAGCGCCGCGCCGCTTGCGGCGTCGTCGTCGCGCCAGCGCTCGGCCTGGCCGGCCGGCCGCGCCGGCAGGAACGGCACCGGCTGCACGCCGTCGCGCGCCAAGCCAAACGCCCCGTCCGGCAGCGTGCGCTCCGCGTGGCCGAACAGGGCGTTGACGGCCTGCACCATCGCCGTGCTGCTGCGGTGGTTGACCGCCAGCGACCAGATGCGCCCGGCGCAGGCGGCGCGCGCCTGCAGGTAGCTGTGGATGTCGGCGTGGCGGAAGGCGTAGATGGCCTGCTTGGGGTCGCCGATCAGCAGCAGCGCGGTGCCGGGGTGCGGCTGCTCGGGCCGGTAGATGGCCTGCAGGATGCGCCACTGGCGCGGGTCGGTGTCCTGGAACTCGTCGACCAGCGCCACCGGCTGCTGCTGGCGCAGGCGCTGGGCGAGCGCTGCGCCCTGCGGGCCGGCCAGCGCCTCGTCCACGCGGCGCAGCATCTCGTCGAAGGTGAGCTGCTCGGCGGCGCGCAGCTGCGCGCGCATGCGCTGCGCCACCCACACGGCGGCGTGGCGCGTCAGCGCCCCGCGCGGGCCGGGCAGGGCGGCTAGGCGCGCCTCCAGTTCAGGCAGCTCGCGCAGCAGCGGCAGCGCCTCGACCTCGGGGGGGAGGGGGGCGGCCTTGATGCGCAGGTGCTCGAGCGTGAACTTGGCGGTGGCCTTCTCCGTCAGAGGGCATTGCGCATCGAGCGGGTCAGCGGCCCAGGCCCGCAAGTCGGCCAACCATGTCTTCACCCAGTGCGGTGTGCTGATGTGCTTCAGCAGGCCGTGTTGACCGAGCACCTTTTCGGCCTCGTCGATCCACGCTGGCCACGGGGCTTTCAGCGCCGCCAGCGCCTGCGCGCGCGTGGTCTCGGCCTGCCGCAGCGCCTCGGGCAGGCTGCGCGTGGACAGGCCCGGATCCTGCGCCGCCCACCGTTCGGCGTGCTCGAGCAGATCCTTGATGGCCTTGTCCAGCCCGTCCGGCGACCCCCAGACGTCCAGCACCGCCGCGGCGTCGGCCTCGTCCAGCGGCAGCACGTGCAGCCGCCACCAGTCGCGCACCGCCTCCAGGCGCAGCGCGGCGGTGTCCTGCAGGATGCGCGGCTGGAAGGGCTCGCCGCTGAGCAGCGCCTGCTCGCGCAGGACGCGCTGGCACCAGCCGTGCAGGGTGCTGATCGGCGCCTCGTCCAGCGCGTCGGCGGCCTCGGTCAGGCGGCGCGCCAGCGCGGGCCATTGGGTTTGCGGGTAACGCTCGCGCAGCGCCAGCAGCCGCTGCACCGCCGCATCGGCCGGGTCGAGCGCCTCGCCGCCGAAGACCGCGGCGGCCTGCAGCAGGCGCGCCTGGATGCGGCTGCGCAGCTCCTGCGTGGCGGCGTCGGTGAACGTCACGACCAGGATCTGCCGCGGCGACAGCGGCGGCAGCCCGGCCTCGCCGGGCGGTGTGCCCAGCACCAGCCGCACCGCCAGCAGCGCCATGGTCCAGGTCTTGCCGCTGCCGGCGCTGGCCTCGATCAGCTGGCTGCCATCCAGCGGCAGGGTCAGCGGGTCCAGTTGAGGCAGGTCGGCGCTCATGCGGCGGTCTCCTCGGCGGAGTTTTCGCGGTCGCCGTGGCCGCTGGCCAGATGCGCGTGCAGCGGCGCGAGCAGCGCCTGCGTCCAGCGGGCGAACGGCCCGTCCGTGTGCGCCTCGCGCGGGCCGGCCAGCGCTTCGAACGTCGGGTAATGGCGCCGCCACAGCGGCTCCTCGGCCAGGCCGTGCTCGTCCTCGTAGGCCTTGCGGGCGGCCTCCCACGCCGCCGCAGGGTCGGCGTCCTTGCCACGCAACTTGCCCCAATACGCCGCAGCGGCGCGGCGCGGCAGCGGCAGCGGCGCCTGGCCCTGCAGGCCGGCGTGCCACGCCTGCCCCAGCGTCGTCCAGGCGGCGGTGGCGGTCTGCGGCTGCAGCGGTTGCATCCGCCCGACGCCCAGGGGGGTGGCGATCCAGCTCGTCACGGGCCCGAGCGCGACGTTGAGCGCGACGTGCTCGACCCAGGGGCGCAGCAGCCGGTGCAGGGCGTAGGTCTTGGCGTCGAGCTTCTTGCCTTCGACGAGGGCGCTGCCGAGCGTCACCAGCCGCGCCAGCGCGCCGTCGTCGCCGCGCCGCAGCGCCGGCAGCACGTCGCGGATCGCAAGCGTCGGGCCGTCCGGCAGCGCCAGCGTCGTCTCCAGCCGCGCCCGCTCGGCCACCGGGAGGGGGTGGCGCGCGGCCAGCTCCCGGGCGTGCTGCCAGACGCGGCGGATCGCCTCGTCCCAATCGCGCGCAAGCCACGCCCCGGCAGCGCCGGCGGGCCAGTCGCCGGCCAGCTCGGCGTGGCGGCGGGCGCGCCGGGCGGCGGCCTGCGCGTCGGCCTCGTCGGCGCCGGCCAGCGCCGCGTCCACCGCAGCGTCCACCCACGCCAGCCGGGTGCGCCACTGCTGCAGGCCGTCGGGCGCGAACGGCTCGGCGTCGTCGTCGGCCTCGTCGTCGCGTGGCGGCGCCAGCCCCAGGCGCTGGCGTGCGTAGGCGCGCGCGGGGTCCTGCAGCAGCTCGGCCAGCGCCGCCACCGTCACCGGGATCGGCTCGGCTGGGCGCGACCGGATGGCCGGCGCGGGGCGCGGGGTGGGCGTGTCCGTGGCGGCGCCTCCCGTTGCGAGCCACTCCCGCGCGTAGCTGAACGCGCCGGTCAGCGGCGGGGCGGCGCCATTGGCCGCCGGCGCCGGGCTGAAGTTGGCGGGGTCGAACGGATGCAGCGGGTGCGCGCGCGTCAGCGCCGCGGCCACGTCGCCTTGCAGGCCCGGCGCCAGCCGCCACTGGCGGTTCAGGTGGTGGCGCAGCTGGGCCACCGGCAGCGCCGGCTGGCGCTCGGTGTCGTCCACCGGGTGGCGGCCCAGCCACGAGACGCCCAGGTGGTCGCGCGCCGACAGCACCGCCTCCAGCAGCAGGTAGAGGTCCTCATGCCGGCGCAGGCGGTCGCCCGGGCGCGGCGCGGCGGCCATCAGGTCGTGCGTGTCGCCCTGCGGCCGGCGCGGGAAGTTGCCGTCGTGCAGGCCGAGCAGGTAAATGCGGCGAAACGGCACCGCGCGCATCGGCAGCAGCGTCGCAAACGTCACCCCGCCGCCGAGGAAGCGGGCCGGCGCGCCGCCGCCACCAGCCAGCGCCAGCCACGTGTCGGCCACCACGGCGGCCGGGATCGGCTCCGTGCCGGCCTGCTCGGCCTGCCGCGCCCAGCGATCGGCCGCGGCGCGCAGCCGCGCCACCGCCAGCGTCCCCTCCACGTCGTCCGCCGCGGGCTGCAGGAACTGCGCCAGCAGCGCGTGCAGCCGATCGGCCCACGCGGTGGCGTCCGTCGGCTCGGCCAGGCGATGCGTCCACGTCGCCACCGCGTCGATGAAGGTCTGCAGCCGGTGCAGCAGCTCGCCCTGCAGCACCGCCACGCCGCGCGCCGGCAGCAGGCGGTCCTGCCACGGCTCGTCCTCGGCGCCGAGCATGGCGCCGAGCCACAGGCGCTGCAGCCCCTCGCGCCAGGTGTAGCGCTCGGCCAGCGCGGCGCCGCCCGCGGCCAGCCCCAGGCGCTGGCGGTGCACGCCGTCCAGGCCCCAGCGGATCGCGGCCTCGCGCCGCCACGCGCGCAGGGTGTCGAGCTCGTCCGCCGCCAGGCCGATGGCGCGCGCCACCGCCGGCACGTCCAGCCAGTCCAGCGCATCGCTGCCGGTCAGGCGCAGCGCCTCCGGGCGCAGCAGCGCGCGCAGCAGCTCGCGCAGGCGCGCGGTGGTGTCGTCCTCCACGTCGGCCAGCTGGTACGGGATGCGGCGCGCATCGTCCGGCGGCAGGCTGCCCCACACCGCGTGCACCAGCGGCGCGTAGGCGGCGATGTCGGGCGCGAAGACGGCGATGTCGCGCGGCTGCAGCGTCGGGTCGCGCTGCAGCGCGGCCAGCACCTGGTCGTGCAGCAGCTCCACCTCGCGCAGCATGGTGTGGGCGACGCGCAGCCGCAGCGAGCCGTCGCGCGCCGGATCCAGCGACGGCCAGACCTTCTCGCCCGGTGCTCGGCCGTGGCGCAGGTCGTCCTGCAGCTGCGCCAGCAGGTGCGGCGGGTCGGCGTCGTCGGCGCGCTCCTCGTCCCAGGCGTCCTCCAGCGATACCGGGGCCAGGCCCGCCGGGGGCTCCTCGGCGCCCAGCGCCTGCAGACCGGCGATGAACTCGCGCCCCTGCCGGCCCCAGGCGGCCAGCAGCGGGTGGCCGGTGCGCGCCCCTTCGCGGTCGAACCAGTCGGTGCGTGCCGGGTTCAGCACGTAGACCGCCACGTCGCGCCAGCACGCCACCGCCTGCAGCGCCCGCAGCACGTCGGGCGTGAGGGCGCTGACGCCAAACACCGCGAGCCACGGCGGCTCGCGCGCCGGCAGCGGGCAGGCGGACGCGGCGCGCATACGCTGCAGCCACGCGGCGTGAATGTCGCAGCGGCTCACCCAGCGGTGGCCCTGCGATTCGGCATCCGCCCGCAGCAGCCGCCACAGCGCCGGTTGCCAGCGCTCATCCTCCGGCAGCGGCGCCACGCGGCCGTCGGCGTCGCGCAGGCGGTCGTGCCCGGCGGCCCAGTCGGCCAGCCAGTCGGGCCGGTAAATCTGATACTGGTCGAACAGATCCGCCACGCGCCGCGCCAGCTGCGCGCGCCGCAACGGGTCGCCGTCGCCCAGGTAGTGGATCAGCGGGGCCAACACCGCCGCCTCTGCGCACTGCGCCAGCGTCGGCAACAGCCGCCACAGCCGCCAGCGCAGCGGGCCGCGGTCCAACGGCGCCTCGTCCGGCACGGCGGCTTCGCCCAGCACCGCCCGGTAGATCTGCCACAACCACTGCGCCGGCAGCAGGCACTCCAGCCCCGCGCAAACGCCGGCACGCTGGGCCAGCGCCTGCTGCACCCACTGCGCCGTGCCGTGGCTGGCCACCAGCCAGCGCTGCGGTTGCAAGGGATGCGCCTGCGCCGCGGCCGCCGCGTCGGCGACGGCGCGCTGCAGCAGCGCCTCGATGCGGTCGCTCTGGACGATGCGCAGCGGGGTCGGGGTGGATGGGGCACGTGTCACAGCCGGTAATCGTAGAGGAAAGCTGTGCTTACCTTGGCTGCGAATAGGCGAGTGGCCGACGGTCCGGAGGCCCCCCTGCGCTACCATCCACCCCCATGAGCAAGGCTTTCGTGCGCGAGCAGGACCACGACGAGGACGATGACGCGCTGCCGGCGGGGCAACGCATTCCGGCCGGGGGGAAGAATTACATGACGCCGCAGGGCTACGCGCGCTTGCGTGGCGAGCTGATGCACCTGATCGATGAGGAGCGCCCGCGCGTGGTCGAGACGGTGTCGTGGGCCGCGAGCAACGGGGACCGCTCCGAAAACGGCGACTACCTGTACGGCAAGAAGCGCCTGCGCGAGATCGACCGCCGCATCCGCTTTCTGACCAAGCGGCTGGAGCGCGCTGAGGTGGTGGACCCCAGCGTGCACCACGGCAAGGACCAGGTGTTCTTTGGCGCGACGGTGACCTATGCGCGCCCCGATGGCAGCGAGGTCACCGTCACCATCCGGGGCATCGACGAGGCGGACAGCAGCCGGGGGCAGATCAGTTGGATCTCGCCGGTGGCGCAGGCGCTGCTGAAGGCGCGCGAGGGCGACGAGGTGCGGTTGCACACGCCCTCCGGGGTCGAGGTGCTGGAGATCCTGCAGGTCCGCTACCCCGAGCCCGGCGCACCATCCGCCGCCTGATCGGCGCGCGGTTAGTTCGCGGGCGGCTGCGTCAATGGCCGGTGTCGCCCTGGCGCGCCGGGCGCAGCCGCTGGGCCCGCACCACCGATGGTGTGCGTCGCAGCTGGCGCAGCACCTGGGCCAGGTGCACGCGGTCGCGCACCGCCACGGTAAAGCGCAGCTCGGTCGCCGTCTGCGCGGCCTCGTCGCCCATGTGGATGTGGGTGATGTCCGCCTCGGCCGCGGCGATGGCGGCGGCTACGCGCGCCAGCACCCCCTTGCCATTGCTGACCGTCACGGCGATGGTCGACTCGAACGGCCGCGTCGGCTCTTCGGCCCATTCCACTTCCAGGAAGCGCTCGCGGTCGCGGTGCAGCAGGCGCCGCACGACCGGGCAGTCCTCGGTGTGGACGGCCAAGCCTTCGCCCCGGCCCAGGTAGCCGACGATGCGGTCCCCCGGGATCGGCCGGCAGCAACTGGCGAAGGTGACGGAGCCACCTTCGCTGCCATCGAGCGTGACCACGCCCTGGCTGGGCTGGTCCTCGCGCGGCGTGCCGAAACGCTCCTGGCTGATCAGCAGCACGTCGGGGCGCACGCCAACCTCGGCCATGAGGGCGGCGAGTTTTTTGCCGACCATGCCGGCGATGCGCCGCCCCAGGCCGATGTCGATCAGCAGCTCGTCGCGCGAGCGGTTGCCCGTGAAGCGCAGAAGCTTGTCCCAGATGGCCTGGCCGGCTTCGTCGTCGCCGGGCAGGCTGGCCATCCCCTCGGCACGCACCGACTGTTGCAGCAGCCGGTCGCCCAGGGCGCGCGACTCCTCCTGCTCCAGTGTCTTGAGGTAGTGTCGGATCTTGGAGCGCGCGCGCCCCGTTTTAACGAAGCCCAGCCACGCCGGATTGGGCCGTGCGTGCGGCGAGGTGGTGATCTCGACCACGTCGCCGTTGTGCAACTCGGTGCGCAGCGGAATCTGCTCGCCGTTGACCGTGGCCCCGATGGCCCGGTGTCCCACGTCGCTGTGGATGGCGTAAGCAAAGTCCACCGCGGTGGCACCGCGCGGCAGCGCCATGATCTTGCTCTTGGGCGTGAACACATAGACCGAGTCGGGGAATAGGTCGATGCGTACGTGGTCCCAGAACTCGCCGGAGTCTTTGGTCTCCTGCTGGATGTCCAGCAGCGACTGCAGCCACTGCACATTGAGCGCCTGCGCCGAGGCGTCAGCCGCGCCCCCCGCCTTGTACAGCCAATGCGCGGCAATGCCGGATTCGGCCACCACGTCCATGTTGGCGGTGCGCAGCTGGAACTCGATGGCCGTGCCGAACGGCCCGACCAGTGTGGTGTGCAGCGACTGATAGCCGTTGACCTTGGGGATGGCGATGTAGTCGCGAAACTTGCCCGGCAGCGGCTTGTAGAGCTGGTGCAGCACCCCCATGGCGGTGTAGCAGTCCAGCACCTGCGGCACGATGATGCGAAAGCCGTAAATATCGGTCACCTGCGCGAACGACAGGTGCTTGGTGTCCATCTTGCGGTAGATGGAGTAGAGCGTTTTTTCGCGCCCGGTGATGCGCACCTCCAGCCCGCTGTGCGCGAAGGCCGCCTCCACCTCGCCCTGTACGCGGCCGATCAGGTCGCGCCGGCGGGCACGCGAGCGGGCCAGCGCCTTGGACAGCGCCTGGTAGCGCCACGGGTGCAGGTGGCGGAAGGCCAGGTCTTGCAGCTCGCGGTAGAAATTGTTGAGGCCCAGCCGGTGCGCGATGGGGGCGTAGATGTCCAGCGTCTCGCGCGCGATGCGGCCCCACTTGTGGCGCGGCATGTCGCCCATGGTGCGCATGTTGTGCAGCCGGTCCCCGAGCTTGATCAGGATCACCCGCACATCGCGCGCCATGGCCAGCAGCATCTTGCGGAAGGACTCGGCCTGCCCCTGCTCGCGGCTGTCGAACTCCAGCTTGTCCAGCTTGGTCAGCCCGTCCACCAGATCGGCCACCGCAGGGCCGAAGCGCTGCGTCAGCTCCGCCTTGGTGACGCCGCAGTCCTCCAGCACATCGTGCAGCAGGGCGGCGCACAGGGCCTGGGCATCCAGCTTCCACTCCGTGCAGATCTGCGCCACTGCAATCGGGTGGGTGATGTAGGGGTCGCCGTTTTTGCGCATCTGGCCCAAGTGGGCCTGATCCGCGAAGCGATAGGCCTGCCGCACCAAATCTACTTCGGCCGCGTTGAGGTAGTCCAGCCGCGACTCGAGGGCGGCGAAGCTAGCCGCCGCCGCGCTGGCCGCAGCCTGGGGCGGCGGGGCAGGCGGGCGGGTGCCGTAGGCGGCTGCCTCGGCAGGACTCACGGCGTCGACACTCACCCTGCTAATGTAAACAAAAAACAAAAAAGGCACCTTGGGTAGGCGCCTTGAGGCATGGCCGCGGTCGCGACTCAGACCGGGACCTTGCGCAGCATCTCCAGGCCGACGAGCCCGGCGGCGATTTCGCGCAGCGCGGTCACGGCGGGTTTGTTGCGCGTCTCCAGCTTGGGCGCGTGGCCCTGGTTGAGCATGCGCGCACGGTAGGTGGCCACCAGCACGAGCTGGAAGCGGTTGGGGATTTTTTCCAGGCAATCCTCGACGGTGATGCGTGCCATGGAACCCTCCGGCAAAGCGTTGAAACAGGGGGTTATCGGATGCCCAGCGCCTGAAACACTTCGGCGCGGGCCCTGCGCTGGGCCGCGACCCGCAGGCGCTGCGAGTGGGTAATCGTCTTGAGGTCGAACAATGCCCGCTCGAATACCTCGTTGATTATAACGTAGTCGAATTCATGGACGTGCGCCATCTCTTCGGCGGCATTGCGCAGGCGCAGTTCTATGACGTCCTCGCTGTCCTCCCCGCGGCGCAACAGCCGGTTGCGCAGCTCCTCCCAGCTCGGCGGCAGGATGAAGATCAGCACCGCGTTGGCAAACTGGTGCCGGATCTGTAGCGCTCCTTGGTAGTCGATTTCCAGAACGATGTCGGCGCCGGCGGCGATCTTGTCTTCGATGGCCTTGCGCGAGGTGCCGTAGCGGCGGCTGTGCACCCGCGCCCACTCGACGAACGCGTTGGCCGCGACCATGCGGTCGAACTCCTCGTCACTGACGAAGAAGTACTCGCGGCCGTGCACCTCCTGCCCGCGCGGCGCGCGCGTGGTGTGGGAGACGGACAGCTCCATGCGCGAGTCCACCTCCAGCAGCGCTTTGACGAGGCTGGACTTGCCCGTGCCGCTGGGGGCGGCCACGACGAACAGGTTGCCTGGGTATTCCATGGGGATCATTCGAGGTTTTGAACCTGCTCGCGCATCTGCTCGATCAGCACTTTCATATCCACCGACAGGCGCGTGAGTTCCAGGCTGGCCGATTTGGAGCCCAGCGTGTTGGCCTCGCGGTGCAGCTCCTGGATCAGAAAGTCCAGTCGCTTGCCGACCTCGCCGCCGCGCTGTAGCAGCCGGTCGATTTCGCTCAGGTGCGACTGCAGCCGCGTCAGCTCCTCCGCGACGTCCACCCGGATGGCAAATGCCGTCGCCTCGGCCAGCGCGCGCTCGTGCAGGGCAGCGGGGTCGGCCGGGGTGGCGCCGAGCGCGTCACGAAAGCGCTGCAGAAAGCGCTCGCGCTGCTGCGCCACGATCTGCGGCACCAGCGGCTCGGCCTGCGCCGCCAGCCCGCGCAGTTGCGCCACGCGGTCGCGCAACATGGCGACCAGCCGCGCGCCCTCGCGCGCGCGCGCTGCGGTAAAGTCGTCCAGCACCCGATCGGTCAGCGCCAGCAGCGGCTCCACCCAGTCGGAGGCCGTCGGGGCGCCGCGCTGGGCAAGCTGCAGCACCTCGGCGACCGACAGGCCGCGCGCCTGCGGCAGCCAGGCCTGCACCTGCTCCTGCGCGCCGAGCAGGCGCTGCAGTTCGGGCGCCGGCGGCACGCGCACGCCGCCATCGTCGCGCTGCTCGATCCAAGCGCGCAGCTCCACCTTGCCGCGGCGCACGCGCGCGCCGACGCGCTCGCGCAGGGCCGGCTCGGCGGCACGCAGATCTTCGGGCAGGCGCAGCGACAGGTCCAGAAAGCGCCCGTTGACGGCGCGGATTTCCAGCCCCAGCACACTGGTGCCGAGCGCGTGGATGTCGGAGGCCGCCGCCTGGGGGTTGCATTGCCCCGTGGCGTAGCCGGTCATGCTGTACACTGACATCGGCCTTTAGCAGAGGGCGGCCCCGAGGGCGGCGCCGGCCGCCTGGGCGTAGGGTTTGCTCATGCACGGATTATGTCAAAGACCAAGCCGGCCCCTCTGCCGCCCGATACGGTGATCGGCGGCTATCGCATCGTGCGCCTGCTGGCGGCCGGCGGTTTTGGTTTGGTCTATCTGGCGTTGGACGCCATCGGGCACGAGGTCGCCATCAAGGAGTACCTGCCCGCTTCGCTTGCGCTGCGCTCGCCCGGCGAACTATTGCCGATCGTGGCGCCCGAAAACCAGGCCCTCTACCGGCTGGGCCTGCGCAGTTTTTTCGAGGAAGGGCGGGCGTTGGCGCAGATCTCCCACCCCGCGGTGGTGGGCGTGCTCAACTTTTTCCGCGAAAACGAGACCGTCTACATGGTCATGGACTACCTGCAGGGTGCGTCGCTGCAGGAGTTCATCGTGGCGGCGCGCAGCCGGCAACGCAAGAAGGTGCTGCGCGAGGCGACCATCCGCTCGCTCTTCGATGAGGTGCTGCGCGGGCTGCGCATCGTGCACCAGCACAAGATGCTGCACCTGGATATCAAGCCGGCCAACATCTTCATCACCGACGACAACCGCGCGGTGCTGATCGATTTTGGCGCCGCGCGCGAGGTGCTCAACACCGAGGGCACTTTCGTGCGCCCCATGTACACCCCGGGTTTTGCCGCGCCGGAGATGTACCGCCGCACCGGCAGCACCGGCCTGGGGCCGTGGACCGACATCTACGCCATCGGGGCGTGCATGTACTCGTGCATGCAGGGCTATCCGCCCCACGACGCGCCCCAGCGCCAGGACAAAGACCGGCTGGAGGCGTCGCTAGCGCGGCTGCGCGGCGTGTATTCCGACAATCTGCTCGACGTGGTGCGCTGGTGCATGGCGCTCGATCCGCTGGAGCGTCCGCAGTCGGTCTTTGCCCTGCAGCGCGAGCTGGCGCGCGAGGAGTCGCCCGAGCCGACGCCGCCGCGCTGGTGGGACCGCGTGCGCGCGCGCCTGGGCCTGGCCAGGGACGATGCGCCCGAGGCGGCCAGCCATCACAGCCAGCGGTCCAGCTTTCTGGAGCCGCCGTGAAATTTGCCGTCTACCAGGCCACCCACACCGGCGGGCGGACGCGCAACGAGGATCGCCTGGGCTACACCTACACCCGTCAATCGGTGCTGTTGGTGTTGGCGGACGGCATGGGCGGCCACCCCGACGGCGACCGGGCGGCCGAGATTGCGGTGCGCACCTTCGTGCAGGCGTTTGTCGATCAGGCCCGCCCCAAGCTGGCCGATCCGCGCGCCTTTCTGGAAGCCACGGTGCTGCAGGCGAGTCAGGCCATCGTCGTTTTTGCGCGCGCGCACGACTTGGCCGAGCACCCGCGCACCACGGCTGTGGCGGCCGTGGTGCAGGACCGCCAGCTCACCGCGCTGCACAGCGGCGACTCGCGCCTGTATTGGGTGCGCGGCGGCCGGCTGCTGCAACGCACGCGCGACCACAGCTACCACGACAAGCCGGAGCTGTTTGCCCAACTGCCGCCGGGCGTGCACCGCAGTGTCCTGTTCACCTGTTTGGGGTCGGACACACCGCCCCTGTACGACGTGCTGGGCCCGTTGCCGCTGGCGCACGGCGACCGCATCCTGCTGTGTTCCGATGGCCTTTGGGGGGTGATGGACGACGACGACGTGGCCGCGGGCCTGCACGGGCAGCCGCTGGCCGATGCGGTGGCCCAATTGTCCGAAGTGGCGGTGCGCCTGGGCGGCCGGCACGGGGACAATGTGTCGTTGCTGGGCCTGGAGTGGCAGGCAGACGACGACTTTCCCTCCACCCAGGTGCTGGAGCCCGTGCCCGCTGCGCTGGCCCCCCACGCGCCCGCGACCGCTGCGGCCCCTCCGGGCATCGAGGGCTTGACCGCCGTCGAGCTGGACGACGACGCGATCGAGCGTACCATTGCCGAGATCAACGATGCGATCCTTCGCACCCGCCGGCCTCCGCCCCCGGCCCCCGCGCCGGCGCGGCCCGGTCGGCGGCGCTGACCTCCCAGGAAGACCCCCATGACCCACGACCCGATAGCGGCCGCGGGCGCCCACCGGCGCCACGACGGCCGCGCCCCTGACCAACTGCGCCCCGTGCGCATCACCCGTGGCTACACCGTCCACGCCGAAGGCTCGGTGCTCATCGAGTTTGGCCGCACCCGTGTGCTGTGCACGGCGTCGGTGGAAGAGCGCGTGCCCCCGCACAAAAAAGGCAGCGGCGAAGGCTGGGTGACGGCCGAGTACGGCATGTTGCCCCGCGCCACCCATACCCGCAGCGACCGCGAGGCCGCCCGCGGCAAGCAAAGCGGCCGCACGCAGGAGATCCAGCGCCTCATCGGTCGCTCGCTGCGCGCGGTCTTCGACCTGAGCGTCCTGGGCGAGCGCACCATCACGCTGGACTGCGACGTGCTGCAGGCCGACGGCGGCACTCGCACCGCGGCCATCACCGGCGCCTGGGTGGCGGCGCACGATGCCGTGCACCAGTTGCTGGCCGAGGGCAAACTGCAGCGCAGCCCCATCCTGTACCCGGTGGCAGCCGTCTCGGTCGGCATCGTGGGCGGGGTCCCGGTGCTGGACCTGGACTATGTGGAAGATGCCGGCTGCGAGACCGACATGAACGTCGTCATGACCGGGGCGGGCCACTTCGTCGAGCTGCAAGGCACGGCCGAGGGCGAGCCCTTCAGCCGCGAGGATCTGCAGCAGCTGCTGACCCTGGCGGACGGCGGCATCCAGCAGTTGATCGCGATGCAGCGCGCCGCGCTGGCCGGCGCCGAGGTGGGGTGAGGCCATGGCGGATGCGACCCTGCCGCGCCGTCTGGTGCTGGCTTCCAACAATCCGGGCAAGCTGGCCGAATTGCAGGCGATGTTCGCGCCGCTCGGCCTGGAGCTGGTGACGCAGGGCAGCCTGGGCATCCCCGAGGCGCCGGAGCCGCACCACACCTTCATCGAAAACGCGCTGGCCAAGGCCCGCCATGCGGCCGCCGCGAGCGGCCTGCCGGCCCTGGCCGACGACGCCGGGCTGTGCGTGGCGGCCTTCGGCGGCCGGCCGGGGGTGGACACGGCGCACTACTGCACGCAGTTCGGCTACCCCAAGAGCGATGCCAACAATGTGCGCGCCTTGCTGGAGCAAATGCGCGACATCGACGATCGCCGCGCGGCGATGGTCAGCACGCTGGTGGCGGTGCGCCACCCCGAGGACCCCGAGCCGCTGGTCGCCAGCGGCCGCGTCGAGGGGCTGATCGCGCGCGAACCGGTCGGCCACGGCGGCTTCGGCTTCGACCCGGTGATGTTCATCCCGGCCTTCGGCTGCACCTTCGCCCAACTGCCCACCGAAGTGAAGAACGCCCACAGCCACCGTGGCCGCGCGGCGCGTGCCATGCTGGCCCTCATGCAGGAGCGCGGATGGCCGGCGGGCTGAGCGGGCCCGGCCCCACCAGCCCCATGGGGGCCACCGAGGCCGCCGTGCTGTGGCAGCGCCCGGGCCAGGTCCGGCTGCACGGCCTGCCGCCGCTCGCGCTCTATGTGCACCTGCCGTGGTGCCTGAAAAAGTGCCCGTACTGCGACTTCAACTCGCACGAATGGGGGGCGGCCAGCGGCCAGGCCGGGCCGCTGCCCCAGCAGGACTATGTGCGCGCCCTGCTGGCCGACCTGGAGGCCAGCTTGCCGCTCGTCTGGGGGCGGCCGGTGGGCAGCATCTTCATCGGCGGGGGCACGCCCAGCCTGTTCGACCCGGATGTGATCGGGCGGCTGCTGTCGGACTTGCGTGCCCGCCTGCCGCTGGAGCCGGGCGCCGAGATCACGCTGGAGGCCAACCCCGGCACCTTCGAGCGCGAGCGCTTTGCCGCCTTTCGCGACGCGGGCGTGACGCGGCTGAGCATCGGCGTGCAGAGTTTCGACGACCGTTTTCTGCGCGCGCTGGGGCGGGTGCACGATGCCGCCCAGGCCCACGCCGCGGTGGACGAGGCGGCGCGGTACTTCGACACCTTCAATCTGGACCTGATGTATGCGCTGCCTGGCCAGACACCCGCCGATCTGGAGCGGGACCTGGACGCGGCGCTGGCCCACCAGCCTCCCCATCTGTCCGTCTATCACCTGACCATCGAGCCCAACACCTGGTTTGCCAAGCATCCG
The DNA here is from genome assembly GCF_036825565.1 of Tepidimonas sp. Taxonomy (GTDB): domain Bacteria; phylum Pseudomonadota; class Gammaproteobacteria; order Burkholderiales; family Burkholderiaceae_C; genus Tepidimonas. The sequence continues at coordinate 21,404 of NZ_DAISXZ010000023.1, forward strand.
CCGACCGTGCCGGACGATGACACGGCCTACGCCATGCTCGACCGCATTGCCGAGCGCACGGCCGCCGCCGGGTTGGTGCGTTACGAGGTCTCGGCCTACGCCCGCGCGGGCCACCGCTGCCGGCACAACCTGAACTACTGGCAATTTGGCGACTATCTGGGCATCGGGGCGGGCGCGCACGGCAAGCTGAGTTTTGCCCAGCGCATCGTGCGTCAAGTGCGCTGGCGCGACCCGGCGCGCTATGTGCAGCAGGCGCTGGCGGGCACACCCGTGGCGCAGGAGCACGAGGTGGCGGCCCGCGATCTGCCCTTCGAGTTCATGCTCAATGCCCTGCGGCTGCGCGACGGATTTGCGCTGCGGACCTTCAGTGAATGCACGGGCTTGCCGATGAATGCGGTATCGGCGACCATCGAGCGCGCGCGCGAGCGCGGCTGGCTCGCCGTGGGAGACGACGGCTGGCTGGCGCCGACCGCGCGTGGCTTCGACTGGTTGAGCGATCTGCAGGCGCTGTTCCTGCCCGACTGAGGCGGGATCTGCGCACCGCCGGGGCGCCGGTCTGCGGATCCGGACAGGAGGGTGTGCATGCTGGCCATCTACGGCACTTCGGGCCTGATGTACCGCGGTCCGATCGAGGACCTGCGGCGGGTGTTGCCCTCGTTGCGCACCGGGCGCCTGCGCGCCTTGGCGGTGGAGATCGACCGCCCCGATTTTGCGGACAGCGGCTTTCGTGTGGCGGGCCGCCGCTCGGGCGACGAGCCCGCGGCCGACACCCCGCTGCCGCGGCCCGCGGCCGCCGCCGTCCAAGCCTACGGCGAGGTGCAGCACCCCCCGACCACCCGCCACCCGCTGGAGCGGGTGCAGGACGTCATGTCCCGCGAGGCGGTCACGGTCACCGAGACCATGACCGTGGCCGATGGCTGGCGGCGCCTGGCCGAGCGCGGCCTGGGGCAGGCCCCGGTGCTGGATGCGCAGGGGCGGCTGGTCGGCCTGCTCACCCGGGCCGAGCTGCTGCACATCGACCGCCTGCCCCGCCCGGAGGACAGCGCCCTGGTCTGGCGCGCCTTTTTGGCGCTGCCCTTGTCCGAGATCATGGTCACCCCCATTCCCGCCGTTACCCCGGACACCCTGCTGCGCCGGCTGGCGCTGGCCCTGCTGCACACCGGTTTGCCGGGCCTGCCGGTCGTGGACAGTGGGGGCGCGCTGATGGGTTTCGTATCCCGCAGCGACCTGCTCAAGGCGGTCGTGCACGATCCGCCGCTGGATCTGTGGGCCGGGTAGGTGACAATAACCCTTTGGCGGCGGTCTGCATGACTGCCGGATCCGATGACCCGACTTCCCCGAGCGGCCAACCCGCGCCCCGCACCGTGAACGCGTCCGACTCCCCTTCCGCGAAAGTTTCTTTGACCGAACTCGACCAGCGCACCCGCGGCGCCTTCACGGCGCCGACCTCGGGCGAGCGTGCCGCCCGCCTGCGCGAGTGGCTGGCCACCGACCCGCCGGCCGACGATGTGGCCGAGGTCTACCGCGAGCTGGCCACGCGCGACAAGGGGGCCGCCAAACTGGTCAAGGAACGGCTGGACGAGCTGCGCCGCGCCCGCGCCCAGGATGCCCTGGCCGCCGAATGGGCCGCCCGGGCCGAGGCGTTGTTGGGTGCTCCCCGGCTGAATCTGGCCGACGCCATGGCCTGGCAGCGCGATGCCGCCAAGGCCGGGGCTCCGCTGTCGCGCGAGCCGCTGGCCGGCCTGCGCCAACGCCTGACCGAGCGCATGAAGGCCATCGAGGACCTGCAAACCCGCGTGCAGGTCGAGCGCGAGGCCGCCGGCCTGCTGGTGCAGCGCATCGACCTGGCGTCCACCAAGCCGCGCGCCGAAGCGCAGGCTGCACGCGACGGCTTGGCGCAGGACGTCAACGACTGGCGCGAGCGCCAGCAAGGGCTGACGTCGGCCGCGGGCTGGGCCGACCTCGATCCCCGCTACCCGAACCAGCTCGACGCCGCGCGCCAGCAGCTCGAGGCCGTCTGGCAGGCGTTCGAAGCGGCGCTCGCCCAGGCCGCCGCCGCGGCCGAGGACCCCCAGGCACCCCTGCCCGGGGTGCCCGTGTGGGCCGACGAAATCCGCGCCCAGCGCGGCGAGCCGCTGGCCGCCGAGGCCGAGTCGGCCGCCCCCGTGCCCAAGGCCGTACAGGCGCTGGCCCAAGCCGCGCTGCTGCCGGCGATCGAGGCGCTGGAGCGCGAGCTGGCCGCCGGCCACACCAAAGCCATGAGCCGCTACGCCGGCGAGCTGCGCCATGCACACAAGGTGCACGGCCGCCATGCGGGGCCGGAGCTCGACGCCCGGGCGCTCGCGGCGCTGGCCAAGGCCAAGGAGCTGGAGGACTGGCAGCGCTGGCGTGCCGACCAGTTGCGCGAAGGGCTGCTGGCCCAGGCCGTCGCCCTGACCCAGGGCCCCGAGGCGGAGCGGCCCACCGGCCGCAAGCTGCAGGAGGCCATCCGCCAGTTGCGCGAGCAGTGGAAGCAGACGGACCAGGGCGGCACCTCCAACCACGCGCTGTGGAAGCGCTTCGACGAAGCGTGCAACCAAGCCTATCAGGCGGTCGAAGCCTGGCGGCGCGAACTCAAGGCCCACAACGAGGCGGCGCGGCAATCCCGTCTGGCCCTGATCGAGGAAGTGCAGGCCTGGACCGCCGCCCACGCCGCCAGCGAGGACTGGAAGGCCCAGTTGCGCGACCTGCACGCCTTTGCCGAGCGCTGGCGCCAGGGCGGCCACGTCAGCGAAAAAATCTTTGCCGAGCTGCAGCCGCTGTGGAAGGCCGCCATCGCCGCCGCCCACGAACGGCTGGAGGCCGCGCAGGCCGACAGCACCGCACGCCGCCAAGCCCTGATCGCCGAGGCCCAGGCCCTGGCGGCCGAGCCGCGCCTGCGGCTGGATGCCGTCAAGGACCTGCAACAGCGCTGGCAGCTGGAGGCGCACCGTGTGCCGCTGGACCGCCGCAAGGAGCAAAAGCTGTGGGAGGCGTTCCGCCAACCCATCGACGAGGCCTTTGCGCGCAAGAGCGCCGAGCGGGAGAAGACCCGGGCCGCCACCAGCCGGCTCGACGCCGCCGTGCTGGAGGCTGCGCGCGCCCTGGAAGCCGCCTGCGCCGCCGACGACGCCCAGCAGATCCGCGCAGCGATGGCCGCCCTGCGGACCGCGGCGCAAGGGGAGGGCGCGACGGCGGATGAGACCCCGCCAGCCCCCACCCCGGCCGCGATGTCTGCCGAAACAACGGCCGAAACACCGGCCGGGGCAGCGGCCGCCGCTTCCCGCGATGCGCCCGCTCCAGCGGCCCCGCGTCCCGTCGTGGCCCGGCGGGGCGACGACCGGCCCGGGGCGACCCCGGCCAGTGCCGCGGCCGCGGCCCGCTTGGCGCCGGCCAAACCGGCCCCGCGCGCACGGCCGGAGCGGCCCCCCCGTCCGGAGGGCCCGGCGCGTCCGCGGCTGGGCGATGCGGCCTTCCGCGCCCAGCGCCAGGCCCTGGAGCGTGCCGAGGCCAAGTTGCGCCAGTTGGCGGCGCGTGCCCACGGCGAGGCCCTGACCGAGCTGCTGGCCGCGTGGTCGGCGCGCGATGCGGCGCGCGTCCCGCCCGCGCAGCAGCTGGGCGGCCGTCAGGCCGCGGCGGCGCGTCCCGCGTGGGTGCAGGCGCTGGGGCGGGCCGCCGCCCCCGCCAGCGAAGCCGCCGAACCCCTGCTGCGGCTGGAGATTGAGGCCGATGTGCCCACGTCGGCCGACCAAGTCGATGCCCGGCGTCAGTTGCAGCTTCGGCTGCTCACGCGCCGGCACGAACCCGGGCCGGCCGAGACCTGGGCGCAGGATGTGGCCCGGGTGCTGGCCACGGCCCACGACGCCAGCCACGAGCGGCGGCTGCAGGCGGCGCTGAAGGTGTTGCTGCGGCGCTGATGGCCGCCGACGGTCACCGGGTGTCGCCCGGCGCCGTCGGCCGGGCAAAAAACGCGTCCAACAGCGCGACCAGATCGGCGTGGGCCTCGGCCAGCCGCTCGCGGTCCACGCAGTACGCCTCGCACGCCACGGCGAAAAACTCGGCCAGGGATTCGGCGCCGTAGGCGTCCAGCCAGGGCGGCGGGGCGCCAAACCGCTCGTGCAGCGCCACCCGTTGCCGATGCGTGGCGTGCGCCTCGGTCAGCACGGTGTGCCAGTGCTGCCGTGCCGCCGCAGCCGACAGACCCAAAAAGCCCGCGGGCAGCAGCGGGCAGCCGTCGGCCGGCTGGCCCAGCGGCTTGCCGTGCAGGTCGATGGCGTGGGCAAACTCGTGGATCACCAAGTTGTGGCCGATGCCCGTCGCGCCGGGTGCCGAGCCCAGCACGCGCGGCCACGCCAGCACGATCGGGCCGCCCTGCATGGCCTCGCCGGCCAGCGCCTCGTCGTATTCGTGCACGACGCCCGCCTCGTCCCGGGTGCGGCGCGGGGCGACCACCTCGTCCGGATGCAGCACGATCCCCACGAAGTCGTCGTACCACGCCAGCGCGGACAGCCCTCGGTGCCGCAAGGGCAGACAGGCCTGCGCCGCGACCAGCAGCGCCATGCGGTCGTCCACGACCAGCCCGTGGGCGCCGCTGAACTCCTTGCGTGCCAGAAAGGCCGCGCACAGGTCGCGCAATCGGGCCTGTTCGTTCCCGTCCAGGGCCTGCAGGCAGGGCAAATCGGCCACGACGCGTGCCCACAGCCGGTCGGGGATGGCGCGACCATCGCCCCGCCGCGCCTGCCAGCGTCGCCGCCAGTGTGTCAGCTTGTGTGTCAGCCAGCGCGTCACCCCCCGCAACCAGCGGGGCCCGCCCGAGGCCGGTTGGGACGGTGAAGACGATGGCGGGGGACTCATACCGGGGTGGCGCGGGGCAAGGGCCACACCTGCCAGCCTCCGTGGCGGTCCAGACTGAGCGCCTGCAACCGTGGCGGCTGGTCCGCGGCATCCCAGTCGCTCAACACCAGGCGATGGGCCGTGGCGCCCAGGCGGTGCAGGCCGGGCCGGTGCGTGTGGCCGTGGATCAGGCCCGTCGCCCCCGCGGCTGCGACCGCTTGCGCGGCCAAGTCGGTATCCACATCGGCCGGCGCCACCCCGGCTTGGCGCTGTGCCGTTTGATGCTGTTGGCTGCGCTGGCGCAGGGCGCGCGCCTGCGCCAGCCGGTCGGCCAACGGCCGCGTCAGGAAGGCCGTTTGCCAATCTGCCCCACGCACCTGCGCGCGAAACGTTTGATAGTCCCGGTCGGCCACGCACCAGGCATCGCCGTGGCTGAGCAGCCACCGGTGCGCACCGAAGGCGAGCACGGCCGGATCGGCCAGCAGCCGCACCCTGCTGGCGGCGGCAAAGCCGTCGCCGAGCAAAAAGTCGCGGTTGCCATGCATCACATACACCCGGCGGCGGCGGGCCAGCGTCGCCAGCGCCCCGACGGCGTGCTGCATGAACGCGATTTCGGGGTCGGCTGCCGGGTCGGCGGTCAAGGCATCGTCGCCGACCCAGACCTCGAACAGGTCGCCGAGGATGCACAGCGCGTCGAACGGCGCCGCCGCCAGATAGGCGTGCCACGCGGCGGCGGTATCGGGATCCTGCGCGTGCAGGTGAACGTCCGACACACAATCGACGCGCTGCCATGCCGGCGGCGCGTCGATGTGGTCGAGCAGGGCCGGGCCGCTCATGCGCTCATGGGGCGGGGCCGGGCGCGGCGGGCGTCAGGGGGTGACGATCACCGCCTTGGCGATGACTACGTCCTGTACGGGCACATCGTCGTGAAAGCCACGGCGACCCGTGGCCACCTTGCGGATGGCGTCCACCACCTCGGTCCCTTTGATGACGCGGCCAAACACCGCGTAGCCCCAACCTTGCAGCGTGGGGGCGGTGTGGTTCAGAAAGCCGTTGTCCGCCACGTTGATGAAAAACTGGGCCGTGGCCGAGTGCGGTGCCTGCGTGCGCGCCATGGCGATGGTGTAGCGGTCGTTCTTCAGGCCGTTGGTGGCTTCGTTTTCGATCGGGGCGCGGGTGGGTTTTTGCTTCATGCCGGGCTCGAAACCGCCCCCCTGAATCATGAAGCCGTCGATGACGCGGTGAAAGATCGTGCCGTCGTAGTGGCCGTCGCGCACATACGCCAGAAAGTTCTCGACCGACTTGGGTGCCTTGGTGGCATCGAGTTCGAGGGTGATGACGCCGTGGCCGGCGATGTGGAGTTCGACTTGGGGATTCACGGAACGGGCTCCAGTG
>NZ_DAISXZ010000024.1:0-27478 GCF_036825565.1 Tepidimonas sp.
GCATGGGGCGGCGAGGTGGCCGGGTTCGGGGGGGCGGCGCTATGATGGGTCCACTGTAGCGCGAATGGGTCGCGCACATCGCGGTATCCCATGTTCGGTCGTCGTCGCCCTGTGCACATCGGGCTGTCCGCCCGCATCCACCACCCCGAGGCCGGGGCGGCCGGTCTGCGCACCAAGACCCTGCAGGTGCTGGAGCAGTCCGTGGCGCAATGGGCGGCCTCGCGCGACACGTTGGTGCTGATGATCCCCTCGGTGCTGCAAGACGGCGCGTTGCAGCGCAGCAGCATCCGGGTGCGCGACTACGCCGATTTCCTGGATGGCCTGATCCTGCAAGGCGGTGCCGACGTCAGTCCGCGCGCCTATGGCGAAGAGCCGCTCAAGCCCGAGTGGGCCGGCGACCCGGTGCGCGACGCCTACGAGCTGGAGCTGGTGCACGAATTCCTCGAGGCGGGCAAGCCCATCCTGGGCATCTGCCGCGGCATGCAGTTGATCAACGTGGCCTTTGGCGGCAGTCTGCTGCAGGACATACCGACCCTCGTGCCCGGTGCCATCGCCCACGAAACCCCGCACTACGACCGCCACCGCCACCCGGTGACGCTGGCCCCCGGCGGGCGACTGGAGCAATGGAACGGCCGGCTGCCCGGCCGCCAGGTCGCCTCCATCCACCACCAGGCCGTCAAGCGGCTGGGGCGTGACCTGGTGGTGGAGGCCACGGCGCCGGATGGGGTCATCGAGGCCCTGCGCTACCAGGGACGGGGCTTTGTCTTTGGGGTGCAGTGGCACCCGGAATTCCATGTCCCGGGGGATGACGAGCAACTCGATCCCACCCCCATGTTGGACGCCTTTCTGGAGGCGGCGCGGCGCTGAACCGCGCGCCCCGCATCGCAGCATGCACCACGACGCGCATACCCACGACCACGACGATCCCCGCGGCCACCACGATCACGGGCACCCGCACGGCCACGGGCATGCCCACGCCCACGCGCCGGCCCACTACGGGCGGGCCTTCGCGCTCGGGGTCGGGCTCAACCTCGCATTCGTCGGTATCGAGGCCTTTTATGGCTGGGCGGTCGGATCGCTGGCGCTGCTGGCCGACGCCGGGCACAACCTCAGCGACGTGGGGGGGTTGCTACTCGCCTGGGCGGCCTACGCCGCCGCGCGCCTGCGGCCGGACGACCGGCACACCTACGGCTGGCGGCGCGGATCGATTTTGGCCGGTTTCGTCAATGCCGTCGTGCTCCTGGCGGCGATGGCCTGGCTGGTGTGGGAGGCCGGTGCCCGGCTGGTCGCGCCAGGGCTGGCCCCGCCGCCGGGCGTCGTCATGGGTGTGGCGGCGGCGGGGGTCGTCGTCAACGGGGTGACTGCTTGGCTGTTCGTCGCCGGCAGCCGCCACGACCTCAATCTGCGCGGCGCCTTTTTGCACATGGCGGCCGATGCGCTGATTTCACTCGGCGTGGTGGTGGCGGGCGCCCTCACTTGGTGGCGCGGCTGGGGGTGGATCGACCCCGCGGTCAGCCTCGTCATCGTCGGCGTGATCGTCGCCGGCACCGCCCCGCTGGCGTGGCAAACGCTGCATCTGCTGTTCGACGGCGTGCCGGCCGGGGTGGACCTGCGTGCCGTGCGGCGCGCCTTGCTCGCGCTGCCGGGTGTCACCTCGGTGCACGACCTACATGTCTGGGCCGTGGGCACCGGCGGCGCCCCCGATGTGGCCTTGACGGCCCATCTGGTGGTGGGGGCCGATGTCCCCCATCCGGACGCCGTGCTGGCCCAGGCCGTCGTCGCGCTGCGCGCCCTGGGCATCGGGCACACTACTCTGCAGGTAGAGTCGGTCGCCTGTGGGGCAGGTTGCGGGTACGCGGTGGATTCGGCCGCGGCGGTGCGTCTCTAGCGCGTCCCCAACCTTCGTTGCGCAGCCGCTCGCTGGGCCCGGTTCTGTTCCAGTCGCACGTCGTACGGTTTGGGCACCGCACCAGTGTTGAGCGGGCACATCAAGCCAGATCGGCCGGCCGCGACTCGACGTCAACGCTCGATGACACGTGCGCGGGCTTGCCGTGGTCCGTGATGCTGGCGAAGGCCCACGCACTCGCACACATGTCGTGCAAGGTGTGCACGGCCTGCCAGCCCAGCACCTGCTGTGCCTTGGTCGGGTCCGCCCAGCAAGCGGCCACGTCGCCCGGGCGGCGCGGGGCGATGCGGTAGGGCACGGGGCGGCCGCTCGCTTGCTCGAAGGCGCGCACCATCTGCAGCACGCTGGTGCCTTGGCCAGTGCCCAGGTTGAAGGTGTCGCAGGGTTGGTCGGTGCGGGCCAAATGGTCCAACGCGGCCCGATGACCTTCGGCCAGGTCCATGACGTGCAGATAGTCGCGCACCCCGGTGCCGTCCGGCGTGGGGTAGTCGTCGCCCCAGATGTTGAGGTGCGGCAGTTGCCCGACCGCCACACGGGCGATGTAGGGCATGAGGTTGTTGGGGGTGCCGTGGGGGTCTTCGCCAATCAGGGCACTCTCGTGCGCGCCGACCGGGTTGAAGTAGCGCAGGATGGCGATGCGCCAGGCGGGGTCGCTGGCGGCCAGGTCGCGCAGCATCTCTTCGACGTGCAGCTTGGTGCGGCCGTAGGGGTTGGTGGCGCCGGTGGGGTGGGTTTCGTCCAGCGGCAGGCGCTGGGGTTGGCCGTAGACGGTGGCGCTGCTGGAAAACACCAAGCGTTTGACGCCTTGCTCGGCCATGGCGCGCAGCAGGCTGACGGTGCCGGCGACGTTGTTGTTGTAGTACGCCAGCGGTTGGGCGACCGATTCGCCCACGGCCTTGAGGCCGGCAAAGTGGATGACGGCGCCGATGGCGTAGTGGCTCAGAATGTGGCGCACGCGTGCGGTGTCCAGCACGTCGCCCACTTCCACCGCCGGGCGCAGGCCGATGATGCGGCCGATGCGGTCGGCCACATCGGCGCGGCTGTTGGAGAGGTTGTCCAGCAGCACGATCCGGTGGCCGGCCTGGGCCAGCACCACGGCGGTGTGGCTGCCGATGTAGCCCAGGCCGCCGGTGAGCAGGATGTTCATGGTGAGAATCAAATCGTCGTTGGGAATCTGAGGCGAGCCGACGTGAGCCGCCGGCCGTGGAACCCCTGGATATTCCCAGCAGGCTACCACATGGGGCGGCGGCTATTGACGGGTTTTCGACCACGCCGATAACCACCCATGTCTCGTGCGCGGTGTTTGTATCCACCGCCCTAAAATCCCCACCTTCGCCCTTTGACGCCTGCCCGCGCATCCCCCTGCCGTGAACCCCACCGACGCGCCCTTTGCCGCCGCCCGCCGCATTCCGCCCATGCTGTTGTCGGGGCTGGAGCCCTTGGTCATCGGGGAGGGGGGTCTGTTCGTCAACATCGGCGAGCGCACCAACGTCACCGGCTCCAAGGCGTTTGCGCGCATGATCCTGGAGGGGCGCTTCGAGGACGCGCTGGCCGTGGCGCGCCAGCAGGTGGAAAACGGCGCGCAGATCATCGACGTCAACATGGACGAGGCCATGCTGGACAGCAAGGCCGCGATGGTGCGTTTTCTCAACCTGATCGCCAGCGAGCCCGACATCGCGCGTGTGCCCATCATGATCGACTCCTCCAAATGGGAGGTGATCGAGGCGGGCCTGAAGTGCATCCAGGGCAAGGGCATCGTCAACTCCATCAGCCTCAAGGAAGGGGAGGCGGAGTTCAAGCGCCAGGCCCGGCTGATCCGCCGCTACGGTGCGGCCACGGTGGTGATGGCCTTCGACGAGCAGGGTCAGGCCGACACCTTTGCCCGCAAGATCGAGATCTGCGCGCGGGCCTACCGCATCCTGGTCGATGAGGTGGACTTCCCGCCCGAGGACATCATCTTCGACCCCAACATCTTTGCCATTGCGACCGGCATCGAGGAGCACGACAACTACGCGGTGGACTTCATCGAGGCGACGCGCTGGATCAAGCAGCATCTGCCCGGGGCCAAGGTCTCGGGCGGGGTGAGCAATGTGTCGTTCAGCTTCCGCGGCAACGAGCCAGTGCGCGAGGCCATCCACACCGTGTTTCTGTACCACGCCATCCGCGCGGGCATGGACATGGGCATCGTCAACGCGGGCATGATCGGCGTGTACGACGACCTGGATCCCGAGCTGCGCGAGCGGGTGGAGGATGTGGTGTTGAATCGCCGGCCGGTCTATCGCGAGGGCGAGGACCCGCACCAGACCCCGACCGAGCGGCTGTTGGCGATTGCGGAGCGGGTCAAGGGCGCGGCCAAGGACGACAGCGCCCGGCTGGCGTGGCGCGCGCTGCCGGTGGAGGAGCGCCTGTCGCATGCGCTGGTGCACGGCATCACCGACTTCATCGTCGAGGACACCGAGGCGATGTGGCAGCAAATCCGTGCCCGGGGCGGGCGGCCGCTGCATGTGATCGAAGGCCCGCTGATGGCGGGTATGAATGTGGTGGGCGACCTGTTTGGTGCGGGCAAGATGTTCCTGCCCCAGGTGGTCAAGAGCGCGCGGGTGATGAAGCAGGCCGTGGCGCACCTGGTACCCTACATCGAGGAAGAGAAGCGCCAGCTCCAGGCCGCCGGTGGCGATGTGCAGAGCAAGGGCCGCATCGTGATCGCCACCGTCAAGGGCGACGTGCATGACATCGGCAAGAACATCGTCACCGTCGTTCTGCAGTGCAACAACTTCGATGTGGTCAACATGGGGGTGATGGTGCCGTGCCACGACATCCTGGCCAAGGCCAAGGAAGTCAACGCCGACATCGTGGGCCTGTCGGGCCTGATCACGCCCAGCCTGGAGGAGATGCAGTTCGTCGCCGCCGAGATGGAGAAGGACCCGTGGTTCCGCGAACGCGGGGTGCCGCTGATGATCGGCGGGGCGACGACCAGCCGGGTGCACACCGCCGTCAAGATCGCGCCCAATTACAGCGGACCGGTGGTGTACGTGCCCGACGCGTCGCGCAGTGTGGGGGTGGCGCAGGCCCTGCTGGGCGAGCAGCGCGACGCCTACGTGGCCGAGGTGCGCGCCGACTACGAGCGGGTGCGCGCCCAGCATGCGGCCAAAAAGCCCGTGGTTCTGTGGCCGCTGGCCAAGGCGCGCGCCAACCGCACGCCGGTGGCGTGGGACCAGTGGCGCCCGGTGCGCCCGGGTTTCTTGGGCCGGCGGGTGTTCCGGCTGTACGACCTGGGCGAGATCGCGCGTTACATCGATTGGGGTCCGTTCTTTCAGACCTGGGACCTGGCCGGACCGTATCCGGCGATACTGGACGACGAGGTGGTGGGCGAGCAGGCGCGCAAGGTGTTTGCCGACGCGCAGGCGATGCTCAAGCGCGTCGTGGAAGGCCGCTGGCTGACCGCGAATGCCGTGGTCGGCTTTTGGCCGGCGAGCGGCGAGGGCGATGACATCGTGCTCTACGCCGACGAGGCGCGCACCGAACCCGTGCTCACCTGGTATGGCCTGCGCCAGCAGACGGAAAAGCAGGTGGTCGATGGGGTGCAGCGCCCCAGCCGCTGTTTGGCCGACTTCGTTGCGCCGCTGGCCAGCGGGGTGGCGGACTATGTCGGGGCGTTTGCCGTGACAGCGGGCATCGGCGCCGAGGCGCACGAGGCCCGCTTTGCCGCCGAGCACGACGACTACTCCGCCATCATGCTCAAGGCGCTGGCCGACCGCCTGGCCGAGGCGCTGGCCGAGCGCCTGCACGAACGGGTGCGCACCGAACTGTGGGGCTATGCCCCGCACGAGCGCCTGAGCAACGAGGAACTGATCGCCGAGAAGTACCAGGGCATCCGCCCCGCGCCGGGCTATCCGGCCTGCCCCGACCACACGGTCAAGCGCGACCTGTTTGCGCTGTTGCGCTGCGACGAAATCGGCATGGGCCTGACCGACAGCCTGGCCATGACGCCGGCGGCCAGCGTCAGCGGCTTTTATCTGGCGCACCCGGACAGCACCTATTTCAACGTCGGCAAGATTGGCCGCGATCAGCTGGAGGACATGGCCCAGCGCCGCGGCTGGCCGGTGGACGAGCTGGCGCGCTGGCTGGCGCCCAATTTGTAAACGCGCTGCTCAGGCCGCCAGCGGGCGGGGCGGGTCCGTGGCATCGCCCGCCGGGCAGGCGCGGCTGCGCACGTGGGCGTCGATCAGGGTGGGGATGGTGTCGGGGGCCTGCAACGCGGGTTGACCGAGCAACTGCAGGCGGATCAGACCCGCCAAAAAGCATTGGGTCTCCAGTGCTGCCAACTGGGGCGGCAAATCCGGGCGCAGGCGGCCTTCGCGCCGCGCGGCGGTGTAGGTGCGCTCCAGCTTGGCGAACAACTCCTCGTTGTGCCGAATCCAGTCGTCCAGGTCGCGCGCGCGCTCGCCCACGAACTCGCATTTGAACTCGAGCACCTGCATGATCATGTGCAGATGGGGGTCGGCGTCGATGGAGCCGACTACCTGCAGCAAAAAGTTGCGCACGCGGCTGAGGGCGTCGGCACGGGTGTCCTGCAGCAGCGTGTAGTCCAGCCGGTCGATGAAGGGGATGGCCACCTCGTCGCACATGGCCTGCAGCAACTCGCCCTTGTTGGCGAAGTGCCAGTAAATGGCCCCCCGCGTGACGCCGGCCGCCTGCGCAATGTGCTCCAGCGAGGTTTGGCCGACGCCCCGCTCGTGAAACACCTGCCGCGCGGCGGCCAGGATCTGGGCGCGGGTCTGTTCGGCTTCCTCTTTGGTGCGGCGGGCCATGGGGATGAACGAGGCTTAAAACATACGTACAAGAATGTATGTATGATACCGCCCTCCCCGTTCGGGTTGCGGTCATCCTGGCCCGGGGTTTACCCGGTTCCGGGCGGGGTTTCATGGCTTTTCAACGGTGGCTTCATGGCCTTTGCGCATCGTGTTTTCGTGCCCATCGCGGCTGCGCTGGTGGGTGTGTTGGCGTTGTCCGCTTGCGGGGAGCGGGGGGCGTCCCCCGCGGCTCAGGCGGCACCGTCCGCGCAACCCGGGGCCATGTCGGCCATGCCCGTGACCGTGCGGGTGGTGCGGCGCGAGCCCGTGCCGGTGACGGTGGAGGCCGTCGGACAGGCCGAGGGCTCGCAGGAGGTGGAAGTGCGCGCCCGGGTATCCGGGCTGATCGAGCGCAAGCTGTACCAGGAAGGCGAGCGCGTGCGCGCCGGGGCGCCGCTGTTTCAGATCGAGCGCGCGCCGTTCGAAATTGCGCTGCAGCAGGCGCGGGCCAATGGGGCCCAGCGGCAGGCGCAGCTGGAGCAGGCCCGGCGCGAGGCGCAGCGGCTGGCCCCGCTGGCCGAGCAGCGCGCCATTGCTCCGCGCGAGTACGACGACGCGGTCTCGGCCCTGCGCTTGGCCGAGGCCGCCGTGGCCGCGGCCCAGGCCACCGTGCGCGAGGCCGAGCTGAACCTGTCTTACACGACGGTGACCGCGCCGATCACGGGGGTCACGGGGCGGGCGCAGAAATCCACCGGCGCGCTGGTCAGTGCCGGGACCGACAGCCTGCTGACCACGGTGGCTCAGACCGACCCCATCTGGGTGCGGTTTGCCCTGTCCGAAGGGGAGCTGGCGCGGCTGCGCCAGGCCCGGCGTGCCGACGTGCGCTTGCTGGGTCCGGATGGCCAGCCCATGCTCACCGGGGGGCGGTTGAATTTCGCGGCCTCCACCGTCGATCCCCGTCTGGGTACGGTGCAGTTGCGCGCCGAGTTTGCCAACCCCGAGCTGGCGGTACTGCCGGGGCAGTTCGTGCGTGCGCAGGTCGTGGCGGGGCAGGTGGATGCGTTCAAGGTGCCGCAGTCGGCGGTCATGCAAACCGAGCAGGGGCGCATGGTGTGGGTGGTGCGCGATGGCAAGGCGGCCCCTGCGCCGGTGGAGACCGGGCCGTGGCTGGACCGGGACTGGGTCATCTACCGCGGCCTGGCCGATAGGGACCAGGTGATCGTGGACAACCTGATGAAGCTGCGCCCGGGGGCGCCGGTCGCGCCCCAGCCGGCCGTCGCCGCTCCCACGGCGGCACCGGCGACCGAGGCGCCCAAGGCCGCGGCGGCCAACTGAACGGGAGGCGCGCATGTCGTCCAAGTTCTTCATCGAGCGGCCGATCTTCGCGGCCGTGCTGTCCATCGTCATCGTCCTGGCCGGGCTGGTGGCCCTGCGCATCCTGCCGATCGCGCAGTACCCGGAGATCGCCCCGCCCACGGTGACCATCACGGCCACCTATCCGGGCGCCTCGGCCGAGACGCTCGCGCGCACGGTGGCCGCGCCGATCGAGGAGCAGCTCTCGGGCGTCGAGAACCTGCTCTACTTCAACTCGACCTCTTCGTCGAACGGCACGGTCACGATCACCGCCACCTTCGAGGTCGGCACCGACATCGACAAGGCGACCTTCAACGTCAACAACCGCGTGCAGCTGGCCACGCCCCGGCTGCCCGACGAGGTGCGTCGCAACGGCGTCGTGGTGGCCAAGCGTTCCGAGAATTTCCTGCTCGTGATCGCTCTGAATTCGCCCAAGCGCACCTACGACGAGCTGTTCCTGTCGAACTACGCGACGCAGAACATCCTCGACGAGCTCAAACGCATCCAGGGCACGGCCGACGTGCTCGTGTTCGGCGCCCGCGACTACTCGATGCGCATCTGGCTGCAGCCCGATCGCATGGCGCAGCTGGGCGTGACCACGGCCGACATCGCCGCCGCCGTCAACGCGCAGAACGCGCAATATGCGGCGGGCAAGATCGGCGCCGAGCCGGCTCCCGAGGGGCAGGAACTCGTCTACACGGTGACCGCCCGCGGGCGCCTCGTGCAGCCCGAGGAGTTCGGCGAGATCGTCGTGCGCGCGGCCGGCCCGAACGGCGTGCTGCGCCTGAAGGACGTGGCCCGCATCGAGCTGGGGGCGCAGAGTTACGACCAGTCCAGCACGGTCAACGGCATGCCGGCGATCGCGATCGGTGTGTTCCTGCAATCAGGTGCCAACGCGCTCGACGTGGGTGACGCCGTCAAGGCGCGCATGGCCGAGCTCAAGCGCGAGCGCTTTCCCGAGGACGTGGACTACCTCATCCCCTACGACACCACGCGCTTCGTCTCGGCCTCGATCCACGAGGTGGTCAAGACGGTGCTGGAGGCGGCGGCGATCGTGCTGATCGTGGTGTTCGTCTTCCTGCAGACCTGGCGCGCCACGCTGATTCCGATGCTCGCCGTGCCGGTGTCGCTGATCGGCACCTTCGCCGGCTTGTGGCTATTCGGCTTTTCCATCAACACGCTGACGCTGTTCGCGATGGTGCTGGCCATCGGTATCGTCGTGGACGACGCGATCGTCGTGCTGGAAAACGTCGAGCGCCTGATGCGAGAGGAGAAGATGAGCCCGATGGCCGCCGCCATCGAGGCGATGCGCGAGGTCTCGGGTGCGGTGGTCGGCATCGTGCTGGTGCTGTGCGCGGTCTTCATCCCGGTGGCCTTCATGGGGGGCATCGCGGGGCAGTTGTACCGGCAGTTCGCGGTGACGGTGGCCATCGCCGTGGTGCTGTCGGGCGTGGTGGCGCTGACGCTCACGCCGGCGCTGTGTGCCGTGCTGCTCAAGCCGCACGATGACGGCCACACGCGGCTCGAGCGGCTGTTCGCGCCCTTCAACCGGGGCTTTGACTGGGTCACGCGGCGCTTTCTCGGCGCGGTCGATCTGGCGCTCAGGCGCCGCATCCTGGCGCTCGGGTCCTTTGCGCTGATGCTCGGCGGCGCGGTCTGGCTGTTCTCGCGGGTGCCGGGCAGCTTCGTGCCCGAGGAGGACCAGGGCTACATCATCGCCGCCGTGGTGCTGCCCGACGGCGCCACGCTGGCGCGCACCGAGCGCTCCACCGAGCAGTTGCGGCTGATGAACGCGCAGAACCCGGCCATCGACAGCTTCTTCATCATCAACGGCTTCGACCTGATCGGCGGGGGTGCCAAGAGCAATGCGGCGACCATCTTCATCCCGATGAAAAGCTGGGAGGAGCGCGAGCAGACCACGCAGCAGCTCGCGCAACAGGTCAGCGGCATGGGCTTCGCGCTGAAGGACGGGCTGGCCTTCGCTTTCAACCCGCCCGGCATCCAGGGGCTGGGGCAGGCCGGCGGCTTCGAGGTCTACGTGCAAGGGCGCGGCGAGAGCGACCCACGGCGGCTCGCGCAGGTGACGCAAGACTTCATGGTCGCGCTCAACCAGCATCCCGTCCTGGCGGGCACGCAGACCTTCTTCCGCCCCACCGTGCCGCAGCTGCGCGTGGAGGTGGACCGCGAGAAGGCGCTCGCGCTGGGCGTGCCGGTCAACGAGGTGTTCGCCGCGCTGCAGGCCCAGATGGGTTCGCTCTACGTCAACGACTTCAACCGGTCCGGGCGCATCTATCGGGTGACGATGCAGGCCGACGCGCCGTACCGCGCCAAGCCGGAGGACTTGGGGCGCCTCTACGTGCGTTCGCAGACGACCGGGCAGATGATCCCGCTCAAGGCGCTGATCCAGGTGGACACGGTGATCGGCGCCGAGCAGCTCGAGCGCTACAACGGCTACATCGCCGCCAAGGTGATGGGCAACGCCAAGCCGGGCTACAGCTCCGGCGAGGCGATCTCCGCGGTCGAGGAGGTGGCGCGCCAGGCGCTGCCCCCGGGCTACAGCTACGAGTGGACGGGACAGGCCTTCCAGGAAAAGCGCACCGGCAGCGCGTCGGTGTTCGCCTTCGGCTTCGCGTTGGTGATGGTGTACCTCATTCTCTCGGCGCTGTACGAGCGCTGGGGGGTGCCCTTCGCCGTCGTGCTGGCCGTGCCGTTCGCCGTCACCGGTGCTCTGCTGGCCGTGTGGCTGCGCGGCATGCAGAACGACATCTACTTCCAGATCGGTCTCGTGGTGCTGATCGGCCTGGCGGCGAAGAACGCGATCCTGATCGCCGAGTTCGCGATGCAGGGCATGGAACAAGGCAAGAAGGCCGCGGAAGCGGCGCTGGAGGCGGCGCGCCTGCGCTTCCGCCCCATCGTGATGACGTCGCTGGCCTTCGTGCTGGGTGTCGTGCCGCTGGTGTTCGCCACTGGCGCCGGCGCCGCGGCACGCCAGTCCATGGGAACCGGCGTGTTCGGTGGGATGCTGGTCGCGACGTTCATCGCGCCGGTCTTCGTGCCGCTCTTCTTTACCCTGCTGGCGCGCAAGCCGCGGCCGCAGCACACCCACACCCCGGCCGAGACCGAGGAGTTGCCGGTATGACGACGTTTTGCTCGGGTGATGGGGCCTTGCGCCGACCGGCGGACGGCACCGCCATGGGGGGCAGGGCCCTGGGGGGTATCTGGCCGGGCGCTGGGTTGGCCGCCTGGCTGGCCGTCGGGGCCTTGGCCGGCTGCGCCGTCGGCCCCGATTATCAGCGTCCGCAAATCGCGCTGCCGGCCCAGTATCCGCAAGCGCTGGACGATGCGGCGCAAGCGCAGACCCCGGCAGCAGCGACGGTGGCGCCCGATTGGTGGACGCAGTTTGGCGACGAGCGGCTGACGCACCTGGTCGAGCGCGCGCTGGCCCACAACGCCGACGTGTTGCAGGCGGTGGCCCGGGTGGAGCGGGCCGAGGCCCTGGGGATGCAGGCCGACGCCGCCCGTTGGCCTGGGGTGGAGGCGCAAGGCAGCGCCACGCGCAGCCGCATCAGCGCCACCACCGGACAAGCAGGGGGCAGCAGCACCGTCGATCGGCAGCGGCTGGCGTTGTCCACCGGGTTCGAGCTGGATTTTTGGGGCCGTCTGCGCCGCGCGTCGGAGGCCGCCCGGGCCGAGGTGTTGGCCAGCCGCTACGCGCAGGAGGTGGTGCGGCAGACCGTCGCGGGGCTGGTGGTGCAGGGCGAGTTTGCCGTGCGCACGCTGGACGAACAGATCGCCCTGACGCGCGCGACCCTGCACACCCGGGACGAATCGCTGCGGCTGCTGCGGTTGCGTCTGGAGTATGGGCTGGGCAGCCTGCTGGAGATTGCGCAGGCCGAGGGCGCGCGCACCGAGGCGGCCGTTCAGATCAGTGAGCTGCAACGCCAGCGCGCCGAGGTCCAGGCCCAGCTGGCGCTGCTGGTTGGAGAACCCGGCCTGGTGTTGGAGACGGCCCCCGTGCGCGACCTGCCGCGGCCGCCCGTGCCACCGGCCGGGCTGCCCTCTGCCTTGCTGGAGCGGCGGCCGGACGTGCGCCAGGCCGAACAGCAGCTCGTGGCGGCGCAGGCCCAGATCGGCGTCGCTCGGGCCGCACTGTTCCCGTCGATTGCCTTGACTGGGCTGGCGGGGGGCGAAAGCGCAGCCCTGTCCGACCTGTTGCGCGGCGCATCGCGCATTTGGACGCTTGGGTTGGCGGCGGAGTGGCCGATCTTCGATGCCGGTCTGCGGCGCGCGCGGGTGGCGCAGGCCGAGGCCCGCCAGCGCGAGGCGCTGGCCGCCTACCAGGGAGCGGTACAGGCGGCGTTCAAGGACGTCGCTCAGGCGCTGGCCAATCTGCGCGCAGCGCGCGAGTCGGAGCCCGAGGTGCTGGCCGCCGCCCAGGCGGCCGATCAGGCGCTGGAGCTGGCGCGCCGGCGCTTCGATGCCGGCTATGTGGGCCATTTGGAGCTGTTGGATGCGCAGCGCAGCGCCAATAACGCCCAATTGCAGGCGTTGTCCAACCGCCGGGCGCAGCTCGCGGCGACGGTGGATGTATTCAAAGCCCTGGGTGGCGGCTGGACCCCGACGGATACTACGGCCACGGCGGCGCGCTGACGCACGAGCCCCGGTCTGGGTGCCGCTCGGGGCTCGGGGGCGCCGTTTGGCTCCCCGTTCAGTGGGACGTGCTGGCGCGGATTTCGTCGATGGTCGTGAGGCCCTGCAGCACCTTCAGGATCCCGTCCTGGCGCAAGGTGCGAAAGTGCCCCTTCGCCACGGCCGCGTGCTGCAGTGCCTCGGATGGGGCCTTGGTCTGGATCAGGCGGCGCAGGGCTGCGTCGATGGTCAGCAGCTCGTGGATGCCGGTGCGCCCCTTGTAGCCGCTGTGGTCGCATGCGGGGCAGCCCACGGGGCGGCCCAGTTGGGGCACCGCGTCCCCCCCTAGGTGGGCGCGCCATTCCGCCTGCACCGCCTCGGTCGTGGGGCGCAGATCCTCGGGGAAGGCGTGCCGATAGTCCTCGCTCAGCTCGTCCAGCTCGGCGTCCGTGGCGGGCTCCCGGCGCATGCACTGGGGGCACAGGCGCCGCACCAGCCGCTGTGCCAGAACCGCCACCAGCGAGTCGGCAAAATTGAACGGATCCATGCCCATGTCCAGCAGCCGCACCACGGTTTCTGCTGCGCTGTTGGTGTGCAGGGTGGACAGCACCAGGTGGCCGGTGAGAGACGCCTCGATGGCCATCTGTGCCGTTTCCTCATCGCGGATTTCGCCGACCATGATGACGTCCGGATCGGCCCGCAGCAGGGCCCGCAGCGCCTTGCCAAACGTCCAGTCGATGCGCGGGTTGATCTGGATCTGGCGCAGGTCGGGGTTGGCGATTTCGATCGGGTCCTCCGCCGTCCAGATCTTGCGATCCGGGGTGTTGATGTGCTGCAGCAGCGAGTGCAGCGTGGTGGTCTTGCCCGAGCCCGTCGGCCCGACGCACAGCACCATGCCGTGTGGCCGTTGCACGGCTTGCAGCAGTTGCGCGTGGTTCTCGCGGGTCAGCCCCAGCTCGGCCACGGCCAGGGGTTTGGCCGACGACAGGATGCGCAGCACCACGTCCTCGGCCCCGCCGTAGGTGGGGATGGTGGCCACGCGCAGCTCCAGCCGGTGCTGCGGCGAGAATTTGGCGAAGTCGATCTTCCCGTCCTGCGGCTTGCGGCGCTCGGAGATGTCGAGCTCGCACATGATCTTGATGCGCGCGACCAGTGCCGCCCGGTAGCTGGGGGGTAGTTCCATATAGGGACGCAGGCGCCCGTCCTTGCGCAGGCGGATGCGCACCTTGCGCCGATTGGGATGGGTCTCGATGTGGATGTCCGACGCCCCCTGCTGGTAGGCCTCGATGATGATGGTGTTGATCAGGCGCACCAGCGAGTTGTCGGACTGCTCGACCGGGGCTTGGGTATCGGCATCGTCCTCGGCGCCCAGCTCCAGCGATTCGAGCAGCTGTTCGGAGGACGTTTCGGTCCCGCTGGGGGCATCGGCCACCCGGGGAGCGCCGGTGTCCAGGCCGAAGCGGGCATAGGCCTCGCTGATGGCGCGGTTGTCGAGTGCGTTGCTCGAGAGCACGGGCACCACTTTGCACTGCAGCAAAAACTCCAGCTCGTCGATGGTGGCGCGGCGCGAGGGGTCTTCGGCCGCGATGATGAGTGTGCCGGCGCGCCACAGCAGCGGCACGATGCGCAGCTTGCGTGCGGTGGTCAGGGGCACCCGGCGCAGCGCGTCGGCGTCGATGGGAAACTGCGTCAGATCGACCACCGGGTAGCCCATCTTGCGCGCCAGCGCGATGCGCAGCTGCTCGCGCGCGAGCTGGCCGCTTTGCACCAGCAGTTCGCCCAGGGGGACGCTGCGCTCCTTTTTCTGCTTCTCCAGCGCCTCCTGCAGTTGGTCCGGGGTGATGAAGCCAAGCGCCGTCAGCGCCTCGCCGATGCGCACCAGCGGCATGCGGTGCTGCTCCTCTAGCGCCATGAGGAGCTGCTCGGGCTTGACGACCTCCTTGATCACCAGATAGTCGCCCAGCTTGCGCTGGCGCATGGCCTCCTGTTCGCGGGCGGCGATTTCCACCTGTTCCGGGGTGAGGGCCTGCTGCTCCACCAGCACGCGGCCGATGGCCTCGCCGACGTGCAGCTCGCGGTAGGCCTCGCGCGGCAGGAAGATCCGCCGCACGCGGTCGTCTTCGTCGATGGGCTCGAACAGAAAGACCCCCGTCGCCGATTCCACCTGCGGATGTGGGCGACGCGGCGATCGGACTCCAGCGCGACCAACAGGCATTTGCGGGTCTGGCCGTTGACGCCTTCCACCTCGCAGGCCTGGGGCTGGTCGGCCGCGCCGGTGCCGCCGTAGCCGATGTAGGGCGGCGTCGGCCAGCGCAGCGGAGGCAGGGGCTTGCCGTCGGCGGCGGTCGGTTCTGGGGCGGGGGCGGCCGAGGCGGCGGCAAGCATGGGGCGGCGTCGTGGTCGAGAAGGTCCAGGCGATTATGGCGGCATTCCCGCCGTGGCGGGACGGTACTGCAGCGCTTCAGCCACATGGGCGGGCTCCACCTGCGGGCAGCCGGCCAAGTCCGCGATGGTGCGCGCCACGCGCAGTGCGCGGTGCGTGGCGCGGCCGGACCAGCCCAGCCGGGCGGCCGCCTGCTGCAGCAGCCGGAGGGCGGCCTCGTCGGCCGCGGCGTGGCGCAGCAGCGCATCGCCCTGCAGGGCGTGGTTGGAGTGACCCTGGCGCGCGTGGGCCCGGTCGCGGGCGGCCCGCACGCGCGTGCGCACGACGGCCGACGGCTCGCCCGGGGGCGCGGACAGCAACACATCGGCGGGCAGCGCCGGGACCTCGACCTGCAGGTCGATGCGGTCGAGCAGCGGGCCGCTGAGCCGGTTGCGGTAGCGCTGAATCTGATCCGGCGTGCAGCGGCAGGCGCGTGTCGTGGACCCCAGGTAGCCGCAGGGGCAGGGGTTCATGGCGGCGACGAGCTGAAAGCGCGCCGGGTATTCGACCTGGTGCGCGGCGCGCGACAGCCGCACCGTGCCGGTTTCCAGCGGCTCGCGCAGGACTTCGAGAGCACCGCGCGCAAACTCCGGCAGTTCGTCGAGAAACAGCACGCCGTGGTGGGCGAGCGAAATCTCGCCGGGCCGCGGCGGTGAACCACCGCCGACCAGCGCCGCGGCGCTGGCGCTGTGGTGCGGGGCGGCCATCGGGCGGCGGCGCCAGGCTTCGGGTCGAAACCGCCCCACCAGCGAGGCGATTGCGGCGGTCTCCAGCGCCTCGTCGTCGTTCAGCGGCGGCAGCAGGCCCGCCAGCCGGTGCGCCAGCATGGACTTGCCGGTGCCTGGTGGACCGGACAGCAACAGGCTATGGCCGCCGGCAGCGGCAATCTCCAGCGCGCGGCGGGCCGCCGCCTGCCCCTTGATGTCCACGAGGTCCAGAACTGGGGTGTCGTCATGCACCGATCTGGTGCATGGTGTGGCCCGCTGCCACCCCAACCCGGTGCCGTCCCCCGCGGGGGTGCCGGCCGCCGGGTAGCGCCGCACCACGTCGAGCAGGTGCTCCACCCGGTAGACCGTCACCCCCGGGACGAGCGCAGCCTCCTCCGCACTCGCCGCGGGCAAGACCAGCGCGACCTCTGGGGCACCGCGGGCCATCTCGGTGCGCAGCGCCAGTGCCATGGGCAGCGCGCCGCGGACGGGGCGTAAGGCGCCACTGAGCGACAACTCCCCCGCGAATTCGTGGTGGGTCAGCGCTTGCGGGTCGAGCTGGCCGCTCGCCACGAGGATGCCCAGGGCGATGGGCAGATCGAGGCGGCCGGACTCCTTGGGCAGGTCCGCGGGCGCCAGGTTGACCGTGATGCGCCGGGAGGATGGCCACTCCAGACCGCTGTTCTGGATGGCGGAGCGCACGCGCTCGCGCGCTTCTTTGACCTCGGTGTCGGCCAGCCCCACGAGGGTGAAGCTGGGCAGGCCGTTGGCCAGATGCACCTCGACATGCACCGGCTGCGCCGCAAGCCCCACGAGGGTGCGGCTGCGCACCACGCACAAACCCATGGTCGGTCGTCCTCCCTGTCCGTTCTATCGCCGTTCACCGACATGATGCCACGGCGGCGGTGGCCGGCGGGTGTTCGGTGGTTGGCACGGCTTGTGCTTCACGGGTTACGGAGCCAAGCAGCAAGGCCAGCAACCCCAAGGAAAGGACTGCCATGAAACTGGTCACCGCCATCATCAAGCCCTTCAAACTGGACGAGGTGCGCGAGGCGCTCTCGGCCATCGGCGCGCAGGGCATCACCGTCACCGAGGTCAAGGGCTTCGGTCGCCAAAAGGGCCACACCGAGCTGTACCGCGGCGCGGAGTATGTGGTCGACTTCCTGCCCAAGGTCAAGGTCGAGGCGGCCGTGGCCGACACCCTCGTCGATCGGGTGGTGGAGGCCATTGAAGGGGCCGCTCGCACCGGCAAGATCGGCGACGGCAAGATTTTCGTCTTCCCGATCGAGCAGGTCATTCGCATCCGCACCGGCGAGACCGGCGCCGACGCCCTCTGATTCCACCGAACCCTCACGTTCCCAAAGCCTCAAGGGGATTCCCATGAAAAAACTGCTGATGAGCCTGTGTCTAGGCCTCGGACTGATGTGGGGCGGCGCTGCGCTGGCCCAGACGGCCGAGGCGCCCAAAGATGCGCCCGTGGCCACCCAGGCCGCGCCGGCCGATGGCGCGGCCGCCGCACCGGCGGCTGCGGAGGCCGCCCCCGCCGCTCCGACGGTGGACAAGGGCGACGTCGCCTGGATGATGACCGCGACGCTGCTGGTCATCATGATGGTGATCCCGGGCCTGGCGCTGTTCTACGGCGGCTTGGTGCGCAGCAAGAACATGCTGTCGGTGCTGATGCAAGTGCTGATGGTGTTCTCGCTGATCACGGTGCTGTGGGCCATCTACGGCTACAGCCTGGCGTTCGGCGGCGAGGGAGCCATCATCGGCACGCTGGACAAGGTGTTCCTGATGGGGGTGACGACCGCGTCGCTGGCGGACACCTTCACCGAGAACGTCAAGATCCCCGAGCTGATCTTCGTCGCGTTCCAGGCCACGTTCGCGGGCATCACCTGCGCGCTGATCGTTGGCTCGTTCGCCGAGCGGATCAAGTTTGTCGCGGTGCTGCTGTTCAGCGCCATCTGGTTCACCTTCAGCTACCTGCCGATCGCGCACATGGTGTGGGGGCCGGGTGGCTACCTGCTGGGCAAGGGCGCGCTGGACTTTGCCGGTGGCACCGTGGTGCACATCAACGCCGCGATGGCGGGCCTGGTGGGCGCCTACATGCTCGGCAAGCGCATTGGCTACGGCCGTGAAGCCATGCCGCCGCACAGCCTGACGCTGACCATGGTGGGCGCCTCGCTGCTGTGGGTGGGCTGGTTCGGCTTCAACGCCGGCTCCAACCTGGAGTCCACCGCTGGGGCGGCGCTGGCCTTCGTCAACACCCTGGTGGCCACGGCAGCTGCGGTGCTGGCCTGGTCGATCGGCGAAGCCATGCACAAGGGCAAGGCGTCGATGTTGGGTGCGGCGTCCGGCGCGGTGGCGGGGCTGGTGGCGATCACCCCGGCGTGCGGCTCGGTCGGCCCGATGGGCGCCATCGTGATCGGGCTGGTGGCGGGCTTCCTGTGCCTGTGGGGCGTGACGGGCCTCAAGAAGATGCTGGGGGCGGACGACTCGCTGGACGTCTTTGGTGTGCACGGCGTGGGTGGTATCGTCGGCGCGCTGCTGACCGGCGTGTTCGCAGCGCCGGGCCTGGGCGGCACGGGGGCCGAGGACTTCAGCATCGCCAGCCAGCTGCTGGTGCAGGCCGAGGGGGTGGTCATCACGATGGTGTGGTCCGCCGTGGTCGCCGCCATCGCCTACAAGATCGTGGACATGATCCTGGGCCTGCGCGTCACCGAAGAGGAAGAGCGCGAGGGTCTGGACATCACCAGCCACGGCGAGTCGGCCTACAACCGCTGATCGTCTCGCCAGACACCCATCGTCTCTGGGGGTTGGGCCCGGGCCGCCACAGGCACTCGGGCCTTTTTTGTGCACGCGATGGTGTGCGCGACAGGGGGTGACGGGGACGCCGGCGACAATCGGCGGATGGAATGGCTGATCCTTACGAGCGCCTCGCTGCTGGCGGGCTTTGTGGATTCCATCGTGGGCGGCGGCGGACTGATTCTGGTGCCTGCGCTGTTTGCGGTGTTTCCGCATGCGCCGCCGGCGACCTTGCTGGGAACCAACAAAAGCGCCTCGGTCTGGGGCACGGCGACGGCCACGTGGCGTTATGCGCGACGGGTGCAAATACGCTGGTCGGCCCTGCTGCCCGCGGCGGCGGTGTGCCTGGTCTGCGCCTGGCTGGGGGCGTGGGTGGTGACGCAGGTCTCGGCGGAGCTGCTGCGGCGGGCCTTGCCCTTCATCCTTGGGGCGGTGCTGCTCTACACCCTGGCCAAAAAGGACCTGGGCTTGCACCACCGGCCCCGCTACGCCGGCCGGGCCGAAACTCTGGCCGCGTGTGCGGTCGGTGGCACCATCGGGTTCTATGACGGCTTTTTTGGTCCGGGCACGGGCAGCTTCTTCGTGTTTTTGTTCGTGCGCTGGCTGGGCTACGACTTTTTGAGCGCCAGCGCCTCGGCCAAGCTGCTCAACACCACGTCCAATGTGGCGGCAGTGGCGCTGTTTGCCTGGAAGGGGCACGTCTGGTGGTACTTCGGCCTGGCCATGGCCGTGGCCAACGTGGCCGGCAGCCTGCTGGGGACTCGGCTGGCGCTCAAGCACGGCACGGGCTTCGTGCGCGGGGTGTTCATCACCGTGGTCGCCGCCCTGATTGCCAAAACCACCTGGGACGCCTACGGCGCTCCGCCCTGATCCGCGGGTGGCCAGGGCACGTCCTGGATGCGGCGCGGCACGCCGATGGGCGCGGCGCTCTGGCCCCGCTGCGTGGCGGCGATGTCCTCCTCGCTCGGGTACAGGCCCAGCAGCAGGTAGTCGAAGACCCTGCGCGCGATGGGGGCGGCGTGGGCTGCGCCAAAGCCGGCGTTTTCCACGATGGCGGCAAGCGCCACCCGCGGGGACTCGGCCGGCGCGAAAGCGACATAGAGCGAGTGGTCGCGCTGGAATTCGGCCAGCCGGCGGGCGTCGTACTTCTCGCGCTGGCCGATGGTAACGGCTTGCGCCGTGCCCGTCTTGCCGCCGCTGCGGTACGGCGCGCCGGCGAATACCCGCGCCGACGTGCCTTCGGTGGTCACGGCGGCCATGGCGTCCAGCACGGTCTGCACATGCGCGGGCCGGTAGCCCAGCGGCCGGCCCGGCGGCTGCACCCGCGACGAGGTCACGCCCCCGTCCGGTCCGGGGGCGAGCGTCTCCAGCACGACGTGCGGCGTCTGCCGCGTCCCCCCGCTGGCCAGCGCGGCCATGGCGGTGGCGAGCTGCATCATCGTGAAGCTGTTGTAGCCCTGGCCGATGCCCAGCGAGATCGTCTCCCCCGGATGCCAGCGCTGCTGCTCGGGCGTGCGGTAGGTGGCGCGCTTCCACGCCGGGCTGGGCAGGATGCCGCGCACCTCGCCAGGCAGGTCGATGCCTGTGAGCTGCCCAAAGCCCAACGGCGCCATGAAGTCGTGGATGGCTTGCACGCCCATTTCGTGCGCCAGCGTGTAGTAGTAGACGTTGCTGGACAGGACGATGCTGCGCCGCAGGTCCACCATGCCCAGCGCGTGCTCGCCGTGGCTGCGGAAGCGGTGGTTGCCCAGCATCCAGTAGCCGGGGTCGTGAATCGCGGTCTGCGGCGTGCGCAGGCCCAGCTCCAGCGCCGCCAACGCCATGAACGGCTTGTAGGTGGAGCCGGGCGGATAGGTGCCGCGCAGCGCCCGGTTGAGCAGCGGGCGATCCAGCGATTCGTTGAGCGCGCGCCAGTTGTCGACGTCGATGCCATCGACGAACAGGTTGGGGTCGAAGCTGGGCATGCTGACCAGCGCCAGCACCTCGCCGGTCTGGGTGTCCAGCGCCACCAGCGCCCCGCGGCGCTCGCCGTACAGCCGCTCGATCAGGTGCTGCAGGCGCACGTCGATGGACAGCCGCACGGTCTCGCCCGCCTGGGGCGGGGTCACGTCCAGGCGGCGCACGGCCCGCCCCGAGGCGGAGGTCTCCACCCGCTCGAACCCCGTGCGGCCGTGCAGCCGGTCCTCCTGCGCCAGCTCCACGCCCAGCTTGCCAATGTGTGTGCTGCCGCGGTAGTTGGCCACCTTGTCCTCGGGCCAGTCGTCCATCGCCTCGCGGTCGCGCTGGCTGATGCGACCGATATAGCCCAGCACATGCGCCGCCGTCGGGCCCAGCGGATAGCGCCGCAGTTGCCGGGCCTGGATTTCCACCCCCGGCAGCAGCCACAGACGGGCGGCAACCCGGGCCATCTCCTCCTCGCTCAGGCGGGTTTTGAGCGGGACGGAGTCGAAGCGTTTGGATTCCGCAAGCAGGCGGCGAAAGCGCTGCACGTCGCGCGGCGTGATCGACACCCATTCGCTCAGGCGTTCGATCGTGCCGTCCAGATCCGGGGTGCGGGCGGGCACGATCTCCAGCGCATAGACCGGCAGGTTTTCGGCCAGCACGATGCCGTTGCGATCGACGATGCGCCCGCGCGGGGGGGTGATGGGCAGCACCGCCGTGCGGTTGCCCTCGGCCTGGGCGGCGTAGCGCTCGTGTTCGCGGATCTGCAGATGCCAGGCGCGCAGCGCCAGCAGACCGAACGCCCCCACCGCTGCCGCCAACGCCACCCACGCACGCCAGCGAAAGCGCGCGATGCGGATATCGGCGTCTTGGTACTCGGTCATCGCCGGTGGCAGGGGGCAGGGTGAGCGTGATCAGAGGGGACGGGTCTCGTCCGGGTCGTGCGCGCGGCGCTGCGGGGCGAGCAATATCCAGGTCGCCGGCATCCACAACGCGGCCGCCAGCAGCGGGGCGATCCAGGCCAGCGCGGGGGGATCGCCGTGGCCGGCGAGCAGCCGCACCAGCGCCTGCAAACCAAACGCCACCGCAAACAGCGGCAGCACATGCAGCGTCTGGCCGCGCAGGTCGAACCACAGCACCCGCCGATGCAGCGTCACGGCCAGATAGCCCATGGCGGTGTAGGCCAGCGCATGCTGGCCCAGCAACACCCCTTGGTGAACATCCACAAACAGCCCGGCGACGAACGCCACGCCCACACCGATGCGCAGCGGCTGGTGGATGGTCCAAAACACCAGCACCAGCGCCACCCAGTCCGGCAGCCACGCCGCGGCCGTGAGCTGCCCCTGCAGCACCAGCAGCAAAAACGCCGTGGCCAGTGACCCCCAAATGAAGACTGGGTTGGCCGGCAGCAGCAGTGCCTGTCCGCGCGGCAGGATCATGGGCGGTGCTCCGTCGTCGGGGCCGGCGCATCCCCCTGCGCCGGCTGCAACACCAGCACATGCAGCGCGTCGCGCATGCGGGCGGCGGGCCGGGCCAGCACCTGGGCAAAGCCCTCGCGCCCTTCGGCGCTGACCGTGCTGACGGTCGCCACCGGCAGCCCCGGTGGGTACAGGCCATCGATGCCGCTGGTCACCAGCGCGTCGCCTGCTCGGGTGGCCGTCTGCACCGGCACGAAGCGCAGGCTCAGCCCCGGCTCGTCGCGGCTGCCGTTGCCGTAAGCCAGATAGCGCTCGCCGGTGCGGGTGTTGAGCACAGGGATGGCGAGCTGTCGGTGGGCCAGCAGCGTCACTTCGCTAGTGCCGGGGTAAACGCGCGTGACCTGCCCCAGCACGCCAAAGCCGTCCATCACCGGCGCCCCCTCGCGCACACCCTGCAGCGCCCCGCGGTCGATCACCACGGCGGGCACGTAGGGGTCCGGCAGCGCGTAGAGGATTTCCGCGCCTTGGGCCGATGGGGAGAGGCGCTCGCGCAGACCGAGCAGCCGCCGCAGCTCGCGGTTTTCCTGGGCCAAATGTTCGACCAAGCCGGCGCGCTCGGCCTGCTGCGCGAGCTGCGCGCGCGCCTCGCTGGCGTCGCGCTGGGCGGCCTGCAGCGAGGCGAAGTGCTGCCCCGCCCATTGCACGGCGCGCACGGGCTGCAGCGCCAGCCATTGCACCGGGTACAGCACCGTCGCCACTCCCGCGCGCAACGGGGCCGCCCAGCGCAGCCGGGCATCCACCACCATCAGCAGCACCGCCAGGGCGCTCAGGACGAGCAGCTTCGTCAGGGCGGGTGTGCCCTGCTTGAAGAAGGGGGGCGGCGTGCGGTCGACGGTGCCCAGCGGCATGGCGGATGGCTAAGCGGCGGTCGGCGACGGGGGCCGCGAGCGGTCCGTCACTCGCTGGTGAAGATGCTGTGGCCCAGCCGGTCCATCTGCTCCAGCGCCATGCCGCAGCCGCGCACCACGCAGGTCAGCGGGTCCTCGGCCACGAACACGGGCAGGCCGGTCTCCTCGTTGAGCAGGCGGTCCAGGTCGCGCAGCAGGGCACCGCCGCCGGTCAGCATCATGCCGCGGTCGGCGATGTCGGCACCCAGCTCCGGCGGGGTCTGCTCGAGCGCCGTCTTGACCGCGCTGACGATGTTGTTGATGGGGTCGGTCAGCGCCTCCAGCACCTCGTTGGAGCTGATGATGAAGCTGCGTGGCACGCCCTCGGAGAGGTTGCGGCCTTTGACCTCCATCTCCTTGACCTCGGAGCCGGGGAAGGCGCTGCCGATGGTCTTCTTGATCGACTCGGCGGTCGGCTCGCCGATCAGTATGCCGTAGTTGCGGCGGATGTAGTTGATGATGGCCTCGTCGAACTTGTCGCCGCCGACGCGCACGCTGCCCTTGTAGACCATGCCGCCCAGGCTGATGACCCCGACCTCGGTGGTGCCGCCGCCGATGTCCACCACCATCGAGCCGGCCGCATCGGCCACCGGCAGCCCGGCGCCGATGGCGGCGGCCATCGGTTCTTCGATCAGGTAGACCTCCGAGGCGCCGGCGCCCAGCGCCGACTCGCGGATGGCGCGCCGCTCCACCTGGGTGGAGCCGCACGGCACGCAGATGATGATGCGCGGGCTCGGCTTGAGCATGGAGCGCGGGTGCACCATCTTGATGAACTGCTTGAGCATCTGCTCGGTGACGGTGAAGTCGGCGATGACCCCGTCCTTCATCGGGCGGATGGCTTCGATGTTGCCCGGTACCTTGCCAAGCATGGCCTTGGCGGCTTTGCCGACGGCCTGGATGGTCTTTTTGCCGGTGGGGCCGCCCTCGTGGCGGATGGCCACCACGGAAGGCTCGTCCAGCACGATGCCCTTGCCGCGCACATAGATGAGCGTGTTGGCCGTGCCCAGGTCGATGGCAAGGTCGGTCGAAAAATGCCGACGCAGGGATTCGAACATGGTGTGTGAGGTCCTGTGCAGCCTGCCTGCAAGGGGTGGGCGCCAGGAAGCGGGCAGGCCGTATCGTGAAACCCGGGATAATACCGCAAGGCACTTCTCACCCGCTTTACCAACGCGCCGCGTTACACCATGTCACTGACCCTACAGGATGTCGACCGCCTCGCGCATTTGGCGCGGCTGGCGCTCGACGGCCCGACGGCCGAGCGCATGCTTGGCCAGCTCAATGCGTTTTTCGACATCGTCGAGCAGATGAAGGCCGTGGACACCACGGGCGTCGTGCCGCTCGCGCACCCGGTGGAGGTGTTCACCGACGTGGCGCTGCGGCTGCGCGACGACGTCGTGAGCGAGCCCGACCGCCGCGCGGCCAACCAGGCCAGCGCCCCCGCCGTCGAGGATGGCCTGTACCTCGTGCCCCGGGTGATCGAATGAGCACGGAACTGCACCAGATGGGCGTGGCCGAGCTGGCGGCCGCGCTGGCCGCGGGCCGGGTCTCCAGCGTCGAAGCCACCCAGGCGCTGCTGCAGCGCGTGCGTGCGCACGAGGGGCTGGGCGCTTTCCTGGCCGTGGACGAGGCCGCCAGCCTGACGCAGGCCCGGGCCGCAGACGAGCGGCGCGCACGCGGCGAGCACAACCCGCTGCTGGGCGTGCCGATCGCGCACAAGGACGTCTTCGTCACGCGCGACTTCCCGACCACGGCGGGCAGCCGCATGCTGGCCGGCTACCGCAGCCCGTTCGATGCCACCGTGGTGGCCCGGCTGGGCGGGGGTGCCGACGGGCACCCCGGCGCCGGCGCGGTGACGCTGGGCAAGCTCAACTGCGACGAGTTTGCCATGGGCTCGGGCAACGACAACTCCGCGTTCGGCCCGGCGCGCAACCCCTGGGATCCCGCGCGCGTGCCGGGGGGATCGTCCGGCGGCTCGGCCGCTGCGGTGGCCGCGCGGCTGGTGCCGGGCGCGACGGGCACGGACACGGGCGGCTCGATCCGCCAGCCGGCCGCATTTTGCGGCGTCACCGGTATCAAGCCGACCTACGGCCGCTGCTCGCGCTATGGCATGGTGGCCTACGCCTCCAGCCTGGATCAGGCCGGGCCGATCGCGCGCTCGGCGCTGGACTGTGCGCTGCTGCTGTCGGCCATGGCCGGGCCCGACCCGGACCGCGACTCCACCAGCCTGGATCGCCCGGCCGAGGACTACACCCGTGGGCTGGACGAGCCGCTGCCCGGGGCCAGCGCGGGCCGCCCGCTGCAGGGGTTGCGCATCGGCCTGCCGACGG
This sequence comes from Tepidimonas sp., assembly GCF_036825565.1. Lineage (GTDB taxonomy): Bacteria > Pseudomonadota > Gammaproteobacteria > Burkholderiales > Burkholderiaceae_C > Tepidimonas. The sequence continues at coordinate 25,246 of NZ_DAISXZ010000024.1, forward strand.
AGTTTTTTGGTGCTGGTTGCAGCGCCGATGTACAGGCCGCCGTGCGCGCCGCGCTGGCGGAGTTCGAGCGCCTGGGCGCGACGCTGGTGGACGTCAGCCTGCCGCGCACCGAACTGGCCATCCCGGCCTACTACATCATCGCCCCGGCCGAGGCCAGCTCCAACCTCGGCCGCTACGACGGGGTGCGCTACGGCCACCGCGCGGCGGAGTACACCGATTTGCTCGACATGTACCGCCGCTCGCGCAGCGAGGGGTTCGGGGCCGAGGTGCAGCGCCGCATCCTCATCGGCACCTATGTGCTCTCCCACGGCTACTACGACGCCTACTACCTCAAGGCGCAGCAGATCCGCCGCCTGATCGCGGAGGACTTCCTGCGCGCGTTCGAGCAATGCGACCTGATCGCTGGGCCGGTGGCGCCCACCGTCGCCTGGGCCATCGGCGACAAGGCGGACGATCCGCTATCGGCCTACCTGGCCGACATCTATACCCTGCCGGCGTCGCTGGCCGGGTTGCCGGGCATGAGCGTGCCGGCCGGCTTTGGCGCGGGCGGTTTGCCGGTGGGCCTGCAGCTCATCGGCCCGCACCTGGCCGAGCCGCGCCTGCTGCACGCGGCCCATCAGTTCCAGCGCGTGACCGACTGGCACACCCGTGCCCCGGCCAGCGTCACCCTCTCGCGTCAGGCCTGATCCATGACCAGCGCATCGTTTCTCGTCCAGGGCTACGAGGTCGTCATCGGCTTCGAGACCCATGCCCAGCTCGCCACGCGCAGCAAAATTTTCAGCCGCGCCGCCACGGCCTTTGGCGCCGCGCCCAACACCCAGGCCTGCGCCGTCGATCTGGCGCTGCCGGGCACGCTGCCGGTCATGAACCGCGCCGCCGTCGAGTGCGCGATCCGCTTCGGCCTGGCGGTCGGGGCGCATGTGGCGCCGCGCAGCGTGTTCGCGCGCAAAAACTACTTTTACCCGGACCTGCCCAAGGGCTACCAGATCAGCCAGTACGAGATCCCCGTGGTGCAGGGCGGGGCGATCCAGTTCTACCTGGGCGACGAGCTGCGCACCGTGCGCCTGGTGCGCGCCCACCTGGAGGAGGACGCGGGCAAGTCGCTGCACGAGGACTTCCACGGCATGAGCGGCATCGACCTCAACCGCGCCGGCACGCCGCTGCTGGAGATCGTGACCGAGCCGGACATCCGCTCCAGCGCCGAGGCCGTGGCCTACGCCAAAGAGCTGCACAAGATCGTCACCTGGATCGGTATCTGCGACGGCAACATGCAGGAGGGGTCGTTCCGCTGCGACGCCAACGTGTCCGTGCGCAAGCCCGGCCAGCCGCTGGGTACGCGGCGCGAGATCAAGAACCTCAACAGCTTCAAGTTCATGCAGCAGGCCATCGACTACGAGGTGCGCTGGCAGATCGAGCAGCTGGAGGATGGCCATGCCATCGAGCAGGCGACGGTGCTGTTCGACCCCGACACGGGCGAGACGCGCGCCATGCGCACCAAGGAGGATGCGGCCGACTACCGCTACTTCCCCGACCCGGACCTGCCGCCCCTGGTGATCCCTGCCGACTGGGTGGCGCGCGTGCAGTCCGAGATGCCCGAGCTGCCGCGGGCGATGGCCGAGCGCCTGGTGCGCGAACACGGCCTGCCTGACTACGATGCCACCACCCTGACCCAGAGCCCGGCCATGGCGGCTTACTTCGAGGCCACGGTGCGCGCCGGCGCCGCGCCCAAGGCCGCGAGCAACTGGATCATGGGCGAGGTCTCGCGCCGGCTCAACGCGGCGGAGATCGACATCGAGGCCTGTCCGGTGGCACCGGTGCTGCTGGGGGCGCTGCTGCAGCGCGTCAGCGACGGCACGGTGTCCAACAATGCGGCCAAGCAGGTGTTCGATGCGCTCTGGGCCGAGCCGGTGGGCGTGCAAGATGGATCGGCGGCGCTGGCCCGGGTGGATGCGGTCATTGCGGCCAAGGGCCTGCGGCAGATGAACGACACCGGCGCGTTGGAGGCGATCATCGCCCAGGTGATCGCCGCCAACGAGAAGAACGTGGCCGAATACCGCGCCGGCAAGGACAAGGCCTTCAACGCGCTGGTCGGGCAGGTGATGAAAGCTACCCAGGGCAAGGCCAATCCGCAGCAAGTCAACGAACTGCTCAAGCGCGCGCTGGGATGACACGGCCGGCCGCCGCGCGTGTACGGTACCACGCAGTAGCTGCAATATTTGCTGCAGCCCTCCAT
>NZ_DAISXZ010000025.1:0-26895 GCF_036825565.1 Tepidimonas sp.
CCCCACTGCCATGACCCACCCCCCGTGGACTACGCTGCGCTGGACGCCTGGATCGATGCGCACTTCGACGAACAGGTGCGCTTTTTGCAAACGCTGGTGCGCGTGCCCACCGACACCCCGCCCGGCGACAACGCCCGCCATGCCGAAGTGACCGCCGCGGCCCTGGAGGCCCTGGGCTGGGCGGTGGAGCGCCACCCGGTACCCGCGGAGGTGGTCCAGGCCGCCGGGCTGACCTCGATCACCAACCTGATCGTGCGCCGGCCCTACGGCGACGGCGAGGCGGCGCGCCACCCGGTGATCGCGCTCAACGCCCACGGCGACGTGGTCCCCCCGGGCGATGGCTGGACGCACGATCCGTATGGCGGCGAGATCGTGGACGGCAAACTCTACGGCCGCGCGGCGGCGGTGAGCAAGAGCGACTTCGCCACCTACGTCTATGCGGTGCGGGCACTGGAGGCCGTCGCCCGCCCGAGGCGCGGCACGGTGGAGCTGCACTTCACCTATGACGAGGAGTTTGGCGGCGAGCTGGGGCCGGGCTGGCTGCTGGAGCGCGGCCTGACCCGCCCCGACCTGATGATGGCCGCCGGCTTCAGCTACCAGGTGGTCACGGCACACAACGGCTGCCTGCAGCTCGAAGTGACGGTGGAGGGCGAGATGGCGCACGCCGCCATCCCCGACACCGGCACGGACGCGCTGCAGGGCGCCGTGCACATTCTGCAGGCGCTCTATCGGCTCAATGCCGAGTACCTGGCGGTGCGCTCGGGGGTGGAGGGCATCACCCACCCGTACTTGAACATCGGCCGCATCGAAGGGGGCACCAACACCAATGTCGTGCCCGGCAAGGTGGTGTTCAAGCTGGACCGCCGCATGATCCCGGAGGAAGACCCGGCCGAGGTGGAAGCCGCGCTGCGCCGCACGATCGCCCAGGCGGCCGCCAGTTTTGCGCCGCCGCGCGGCGGCCGGGCGTTGACGGTGACGGTACGCCGGCTGCTGCTGGCACGCGCCATGCGCCCGCTGCCCGGTGCCCGCCCGCTGGTGCAGGCGCTGCAGCGCCATGCGCAGGCCGTGCTGGGCGAGGCCATCCCCGCCGTCGGCACGCCGCTCTACACCGATGTGCGGCTGTATGTGGAGCGCGGCATCCCCGGCGTGATCTACGGCGCGGGGCCGCGCACGGTGCGCGAGTCCAACGCCAAACGGGCCGACGAGCACCTGGTGCTGGAGGACCTGCGGTGCGCCACCCGGGTCGTGGCGCGTGCGCTGGCCGACCTGCTGGAGGGCTGACGACCAGCCGTCAACCGCTCCGGCGTCGCCGCTCGCGCACCGACGAGGCGACCGCCGCCGCGATGAAGCCCACCCCGATCAGGCCGGTGACCACCTCGGGGACGTGGGCGACGGTGCCCAGGATCATGATCGCCGCCAGCGCGCCGATCGCATAGTGGGCGCCGTGCTCCAGGTAGACATAGGCCTCCAGCGTGCCGCGGTTGACCAGGTACACGGTCATCGAGCGCACGAAGATGGCGCCGATGGCCAGCCCCAGCATGATGATGACGACATCCTTGGTGATGGCAAACGCCCCGATCACCCCGTCGAACGAGAACGAGGCGTCGAGCACCTCCAGATACAAAAAGCTGGCAAATCCCGAGCGGTGCATGGCGGCGACGGCGGCGTCGCCCGCCTCCTCCGACTCGAAGAGCGCACCCACGGCATCCACGGCCAGATAAAGCAGGATGCCCGCGATGCCGGCGACGAACACCCGGGTCTGCTCCGCCTCCGGCACCCACCAGCGGGTGGAAAACACCACCACCAGCGCGATGAAGACGCTGATCTCGTCGAACTTGGCGGCCCGCACCATGCGCCGCTCCAGCGGCCCGAGCCAGTGCGTCTCCTTGTTGCGATCGAACAGGAAATTGAGGAACACCAGCAGCAGGAACATCCCGCCAAAGGCCGAGATGACCGGATAGACCCCCGTGAGCACGCGCGAGTACTCGTCCGGCTGCTGCAGCGCCAGGCGCACCGTCTCACCCCAGCCGATGTCGGCCGACACCGCGACGATGATGATGGGAAACACCAGCCGCATGCCAAAGACCGCGATCAGGATGCCGATGGTGAGGAAGAGCTGCCGCCACAGCGGACTCATGTAGCGCAGCACCCCGGCGTTGACGACCGCGTTGTCGAAGGAGAGGCTCACCTCCAGAATGGCCAGCACCGCGGTCAGCCACAAGGCCGTCCACAGCCCCATGGGGGACTGCAGCCCCCACCACGCCGCCAGCCCCAGGCAGACGGCCGAAAACACCAGCGAAAAACGGAAATCCCGGATCACGAGACGGCCTCCTGCGACGCGCGCGGTCGGTAAAACAAGGGGTAGCGCCGCTGGACGACCGGGCTGTCGAACGCCCAGGTCAGGCACGTGCCCAGGTGCGGCGGGGGGCGCCCGTCGTCCCCCGGCGCAAAGGCATCCGGCGCCCGCGTCTGGAAGGCGGCCGTGGCCAGTTGCACCAGCAAGTCGCGCAGATGGGTGCAGCCGCGCTCGCCCCCCATGCGCTGTTCGATGATCTTGCGCCAGCCGCGCCCCATGCGCTCGCCGATGAGGCCACGCAGGGGCGCCACGGTCTGCGGACACGGCGCGTGCGGATGGGCATCCATCGCGACGGCGATGTCGCGGATGGTCCATGCGTCGTCCAGCGTCACGCGCAGGTGCATGTGGTGGATGGGCTGGCCGGGCGACCAGGCGCCCTCGCCCTCGATTTCGAATCCGTAGGGCTTGACGTCGGTCAGCTCCGCCTCGATGTCCCACAGACCGTCGTCGCGCCGGTAACCGCGGAACTCGACGCGGCGGGTGTGCATGGGCTGGCGGGCAGCAGGGGGTGGCAGTGGCAAGGTGACGGCTCCTTCGGGTACCCGGACGGGTAAAAGCGTGATTGTCCCCCGATTGTCACGAAACGCGCGGCGGGGGTGCTGTCGGTTGGGTGACGGGGGTCAGTCGGCCGGCGGTGGCAGTCCCGCCAGCACGGCGACATGGGCGCGCAAATCGGCAGCCCAGGTGCGGCGGTCGCGCCCGTCCGCCGTTTGGGGCTCCCCCCAACGCAGGTGGACGGCCAGGTCGCTGGCGGTGAGCACGCGCCAGACGGAGGCGAGCAGCGTCGCATCGCCCACATACACCGGGGCGTCGTGGCGGGCGAGGGCATCCGCCGCCGCCCCCATGGGCCGGTAGGCCAGGCCCAAGGGTTGGACCGGGGCGCCCGTGGCCACCGCCGCCTGCAGCAGGTTGGCGTGAAAGGGCAGCACGGAGCGGCCGTCGCTGGTGGTGCCCTCCGGGAACACGGCCAGCACATCGCCCGCCTGCAGCCGCTCGGCCAAGTGGTGCACCACCCGCAGGGCATCGCGCTTGCGGTCGCGCTCGATGAAGAGCGTGCCGGCCCCCGCGACCAGCCGGCCCAACAGGGGCCAGTGCCGCACGTCGGCCTTGGAGACGAAGCGACACGGCCACGCCGCGTCGATCGCCAGGATGTCCAGCCACGACACGTGGTTGGATACGACCAGCAGCGGGCCGCGGGCAGGCGGCGCACCCTCCACCCGCAGCGCTACGCCCAGAATCGCCAACGCACGCGCGGACCACGCCTGGATGCGGGCAGCACGGGCGGCCTCGTCCCACCGCGGAAAATGCCGCCAGACCGTCCACAGCCCGCCAACCACATGGGCGAGCAACCGGGCGCCGCGCCACAGCGCGCGCGCCCCGCGGCCGTGCCGCGTCGCGCCCGGCTCAGGCCACGGCATCGAAGGCGACATGCCCGCCGACCAGCGTGGCCCGCACACTGGCGGGCAGCGCGTAGCCCTCGAACGGCGTGTGGCGGCCCTGGCTGCGCAGCCGGGCGGGGGCCACGCGCCAGGTGGCCAGCGGATCCAGCACGCACACATCGGCCACGCCCCCGACGGCCAGGCGGCCGACGCTGGCCTGCAGGGTCCCCAGCCGCGCGCCCAGCACGCGCGCCGGCCCGGCCGTGAGCACCTCGGCGGCACGGACCGCCGGCACGCCATCCTGCTCGGCCCATTTGAGCGCCAGACCGGCCAGCAACTCCACGGCGGTGGCGCCGGGTTCGGCCTCGGCAAACGGCACCGCCTTGGCATCGGCCGACACGGGATTGTGGTCCGACACCAGCGCGTCAATCGTGCCGTCGGCCAACGCCTGGCGCAGGGCGTCCCGGTCGCGCTGCTGGCGCACCGGCGGCTGCAGGCGCAACCTGGTGTCGTAGTAGCCGATGTCGGTGTCGGTGAGGAGCAGGTTGTGCACGCTGACGTCGGCGGTCACGGGCAGGCCCTCTGCCTTGGCCTGGCGTACCAGGGACACACCGGCCGCGGTACTCAGCCGGCACACATGCAAGCGCACGGGCGGTGTGGCCGCAGCCGCCCCCGACGCGGCGGCCACACCGCGCAGCAGTTCGAACAGCGTGTGCAGCGCGATGACTTCGGACGCCGCCGACACGCCGGACAGGCCCAGACGCGTCGCCAGCGGCCCGCTGGCCATCACGCCTTTGGACAGCCACGGCTCCTCCGGTCGCAGCCACAGCGTGTAGCCAAAGGTGGCCGCGTATTGGAACGCGCGCTGCAGCACCTGGGTGTTGACGATCGGCCGGTCCGCCTGACCAAAGCCCACGCAGCCCCGCTCGGTGAGCTGCACCATCTCGGCCAGCACCTCGCCCTGCAGGCCGCGCGTCAACGCGCCCAGCGGGAACAGCCGCGCGCGGTGCAGCTTTTCGGCGCGCGCCTTGAGCATGTCCACCAGGCCCGGCTCGTCCAGCACGGGGTCGGTGTCGGGCGGGCAGACCAGACTGGTGACCCCACCGGCCACGGCCGCCGCGGTCTCGCTCTCCAGCATGCCGGCGTGTTCCTGACCCGGCTCGCGCAGGCGTACGCTCAGATCGACCAGCCCCGGCAGCACCCAGCAGCCGCTGGCGTCGATCACGCGGTTGGGCGCGAAGTCGGCCGGCGCGCTGCCGATGCCGATGATGCGGCCCGCAGCGATGGCGACGTCGGCCACGCGGTCGGTGCCACTGGCAGGGTCGATGACCCGGCCCTGTCGGATGAGTATCTTCATGCCTCGTTCCCCGCGATGATGCCCATGACCGCCATGCGCACCGCAATGCCGAAGGTGACCTGCGGCAGCACCACGCTCTGCGCGCCGTCCACGACGCTGGAGTCGATCTCCACCCCCCGATTGACGGGGCCGGGGTGCATGACGATGGCGTCCGGCTTGGCCCAGCGCAGCCGCTCCGGCGTCAGACCGAAGCTTTGGTGGAATTCCTGGCTGGAGGGCAGTAACGCGCCGCTCATGCGCTCGTTCTGCAGCCGCAGGGCGATCACCACGTCGCAGTCGCGGATGCCCTCCTCCAGCGAATGGCAGACACGCACACCCAAGTGCGACAAGTCACTGGGCACCAGGGTGCGCGGGCCAACCACCCGCACGTCGGGGCAGCCCAGCGTCGTCAGTGCGTGGATATCAGAGCGCGCCACCCGCGAGTGCAGTACGTCGCCCACGATGGCCACCGAGAGCTGAGTGAAGTCTTTTTTGTAGTGCCGGATGGTGTACATGTCCAGCAACCCCTGCGTCGGGTGTGCGTGGCGGCCGTCGCCGGCATTGATGACATGCACATGCGGCGCGACGTGCTGGGCGATCAGGTAGGGAGCGCCGGATTCGCTGTGGCGCACGACGAAGATGTCGGCCGCCATCGCCGACAGGTTGGCGATGGTGTCCAGCAGCGTCTCGCCCTTGGCGGTGGAGGAGCGCGCGATGTCCAGGTTGAACACATCGGCCGACAGGCGCGTGGCGGCGATCTCGAAGGTCGTGCGGGTGCGCGTGCTGTTTTCGAAAAACAGGTTGAACACGCTCTTGCCGCGCAGCAGCGGCACTTTCTTGACCTCGCGGTCGTTGACGCTGACGAACTGCGCCGCCGTGTCCAGGATCTGCGTCAGGATGGCGCGCGGCAGCCCCTCCGTGGACAGCAGGTGGATCAGCTCGCCATGGCGGTTGAGTTGGGGATTTTTCATGGCAGGGGGCTCCGGGGTTCAGCCCAGTCGGGGGGCGGCGCGGTCCTGCAGTACGAAGCCAAAACGCCCGTCCGGATCTTGAACCAGCTCGAAGGACTGGTGCGCGGGCAGCGGCAGCCGCACGGCCGCGGCGTCGGCGGCCACCGGCAGCTCGCGCCCGCCTCGATCCACCAACACCGCCAGCCGCACGCTGGCTGGCCGGCCGTAGTCGAACAGTTCATTGAGCACCGCGCGCAGGGTGCGCCCGGTGTAGAGCACATCGTCGATCAGCAGCACATGCGCGCCCTCCACCTCGAAAGGCAGGTGGGTCTGTGCGGCCGCCGGGGCCAGTCCGCGCTGGGCGTAGTCGTCGCGGTGCAGCGTGGCGGCAATGACGCCGGGCGCACCGGGCAGGCCCAGCTCGCGGTGCAGCCGGGCGGCCAGCCATGCCCCGCCGGAGACGACGCCCACCAGGTGCGTGGGCTGCGGCCCACCGGCCAGCAGGGTCTGGACGGCTCGGCGCAGCTCGGCATACAGGGCCTCGGCGTCCAACAGCAGGACACCGGCGGCGCCCGCGGCGGCGGGATCGGCGGTCATGGCAGGCTCCTCAAAAATTGTTCCAGGATGATGCAGGCCGCGCCCGCATCGGCATCGTCGGCCCCCAGGGCGTGTGCCTCGGTGCTGCTGTAGCGCTCGTCCACCTCCACCACCGGCAAACCGCTGCGACCGTGCAACTGCCGCGCAAAGCGCCGGGCGCGCAGCGACTGCTCGTGAAGGGTGCCGTCCGGGTGGCAGGGCACCCCCACCACGAGGGCATCGGGCCGCCACTCGCGGATGACGGCCACCAAGCGCTGCCAGCGGGCGTCGCCTTGCGCCTGCACCGTGGGCAACGGCGTGGCCGTGCGGGTGATGGCATTGCCGCTGGCCATGCCCACCCGCCGCTCGCCCCAGTCGAAGGCCAGAAAGGTCTGCGCGCCCGCGGGCACCGCCCCCCAGGTGGTCATGCCCGCCCCGCACCCGGCGCCAGCATCCACGGCTGCACGCCCAGCAAGGCCATGGCGCGCTCGTAGCGCTCCGCCAGCGGCACCTCGAACAGCAGGGCCGGATCGGCCGGCACGGTCAGCCAGGCATTGTCGCCCAGCTCCGACTCCAACTGCCCCTCGCCCCACGAGGCATAGCCCAGCGTGATGAGGATCTGGCGCGGCCCCGCCCCCGCGGAGACGGCCTCCAACACGTCGCGCGACGTGGTCAGCTCCAAACCGCTGCCCGCCACCTTGAGCGACGACGCATAGACCGTGGGGCGCCCGCTGGGCGCAGTCCCCTCCGCGGCGGACGACGCCGGTACATCAGCCGCGGGCGCGGCACCCGCGGCCTGCAGCAACGCCGGCACGGCCGACGCCGGCGCCGGGGTGTCGGCGACTGCGCGGGGTGGCTGCGCCACCATCAGGGGCAGCGGCTCGCCCATGTCCTCGTGCAGCACGAAGCCGCGCTCGGTCTGCAGCGGCCCGCCCCGCAGCACCGGCATCCCCGCCCAGTCCGGACGGCCCAGCGGCAGGTCCAGCCGCTGGAACAAATCGTCGATCGTGATGCCGCTGGGCTTGTTGACGATCAACCCCAGCGCCCCCTTGGACGTGTGCTCGCACACATACACCACGCTGCGGCCGAACAGCTCGTCATTCAACCCGGGCATGGCGATCAAAAAGTGATGCGTCAAGTTGACAGGGGCAGAATCCGAGCTCATGCTGTAAATTTTACGCGTGGCCCCATGAAGCCCTCCCCCCACTACGACACCGGCCTGATGTGGTTTCGCCGTGACCTGCGGGCCGAGGACAACGCCGCGCTCTACCACGCGCTCAAGCACTGTCGCCGGGTGTGGTGTGTGTTCGTATTCGACACGGCGATTTTGCAGCCGCTGCTGGCGCGTGGCCTGGCGGCGGACCGCCGTGTGGAGTTCATCCACGAAAGCCTGATCGACCTGGACGAGCAACTGCGTGCCCTGGGGCGCTCCAACGGGGTGGAGGGAGTGGGGCTGATCGTGCGCCACGGCGCGGCCGCCGAGGTCATCCCGCGCCTGGCGGCCCAGCTCGGCGCGCAAGCGGTGTTTGCCAATCACGACGACGAACCCTATGCCCGCGCGCGCGACGCGCGGGTGCTGGGCGAGCTGGCACACGGGGGGGCGGTGCTGCAGACCTTCAAGGACCATGTGGTCCTCGAGCGGCACGAGGTACTTACGGGCAACGGCCGGCCGTTCACGGTGTTCACGCCGTACCGCAATGCCTGGCTCAAGGCGCTGACCGACTTTCAGCTCAAGGCCTACCCGGTGGAGCGCTACGCCGACGCGCTGGCACGCTGCCCGGCCGATCTGCCGCCGGGCGTGCCGCCACTGGAAAGCCTGGGCTTTGCGCGCACCAATCTGCGCGAGCTGAAGGTGCGCACCGGCAGCCGCGGTGCCCGCGCGCTGCTGGAGGATTTCGCCACCCGCATCGAGCACTACCACCAGGCGCGCGATTTCCCGGCGGTCAAGGGGCCCAGCTACCTGAGCGTGCACCTGCGCTTTGGCACGCTGAGCATTCGGACCGCGGCGGGCCTGGCCCACGGGCTGCACCGACAGGGGCTGGCGGGCGCGACCACTTGGCTGTACGAGCTGATTTGGCGCGACTTCTACCACCAGATCCTGGCCAATTTTCCACAGGTCGGCGAAGGCCGGGCCTTTAAGCCGGAGTACGACGCCATCCGCTGGGAGCGCGGCAAACACGCCGAGGCGCTGTTCGCCGCTTGGCGCGAGGGGCGCACCGGCTACCCGCTGGTCGACGCGGCAATGCACCAGCTCAACCGCACGGGCTACATGCACAACCGCCTGCGCATGGTGGTGGCCAGCTTTTTGACCAAGGACCTGGGGCTGGACTGGCGCTGGGGCGAGCAGTATTTTGCGGATCACCTGATCGACTTTGATCTGGCGGCCAACAACGGCGGCTGGCAGTGGGCGGCCTCCAGCGGCTGCGACGCACAGCCGTACTTTCGCATCTTCAACCCAGTCAACCAGAGCCAGAAGTTCGATCCGCAGGGCAAATTCATCCGCCGCTACCTGCCCGAGCTGGCCGCGCTGCCGACCGCGGCGCTGCACGCGCCCTGGCTGGCCAAGCCGGCCGATCTGCAGGCTGCCGGGGTGGTGCTGGGGCGCGACTATCCCACGCCGATCGTGGACCATGCCCAGGCGCGCGCGCGCACGCTGGAGCGCTACGCCGTGGTCAGGAAGGGCTGAGTCCGCGCCCGCCCGGCGGCGCCAGCCGCGCATAGGCCGCGACGAGCGCGAGCAGCTCGTCCTCGGCATTGGGCTTGCCCAGGTAGTGGTTGACGCCCAGCGATTCGGCGTGGGCGCGGTGCTTGTCGGCCAGGCGGGAGGTGACCATCACCACCGGCAAATCGGTCCAGCGCTGATCGTTGCGCAAGGCCCGCACCAGCTCGAAGCTGTCCATGCGCGGCATCTCGATGTCACATAGCACGACGACCGGCGCCTCCTCGCGCAGGCGCTCCAGCGCCTGAACCCCGTCGCCCGCCAGCGCCACCCGATAGCCGGCGCGGCGCAGCAGGCGCTGGGTGACGCGGCGCACGGTGATGGAGTCGTCCACCACCAGCACCAGTGGGGCCACGGCAGGGGATGACGCACTGCGCGCGGCCTGCCCCACCGGGGGGCGCCCCACGCCGGTGGACCAGCGGCGCGCCCCCTCGCCATACTCGGCCAGCAGCGCCAGCGGATGGTAGATCAGCACCACACCACCGTCGGGCAGCACGCTGGCACCGGCCAGCCCGGGCTGGCGCGCCAGCAACGGCGGCAGCGGGCGCAGCACGACCGTCTGGCGCCCCAGCACGGCGTCCACGCGCAGCGCGACCCGGCGGCCCGCGCTGTGGCACTCCAGCACGGGGATGCCGCGGCGATCGGCACGCGGGGACGGGCGCGGCGACACGCCCAGCAGCGCCCCCAGCCAGAACAAGGGCATCAGCGCCGCCCCCTCGCGCCACTGCCCGGCCAGCTCGGCCGCGGTCAGCTCCGGGCCGTGGACGCGGCGCACCGCCTCCACCCAGGGCACGGGCAGGCCGATCACCCGGTCGTCCACCCGCACCAGCACCACGGCGGTGATCGCCGTCGTCAGCGGGACCACCAGATGCCAGCCGGTCCCGCCCCCGGCAGGCTCGAAGCCCTCGATCCGCCCCCCCTGCGCGAGCAGCTCGCTGTGCACCGCATCCAGGCCGATGCCGCGCCCCGCCCACTCGTCCACCTGGGCCGCGGTGCTGATGCCCGGCGCCAGCGCGCAGCGCACCGCGTCGTCGCGCGTGAACGGCGCATCCGCCGGGTGCAGACCGATCGCCACGGCGCGACGGCGCAAGCCCTCCAGGTCCAGCCCGGCGCCGTCGTCGGTCAACGTCAGACTCAGGTCCTGCCCCTGCACCTGCAACGCGAGGGCAATGCGCCCCGCAGGCGGCTTGCCCACAGCGGCCCGCGCCTCGGGCGACTCGATGCCGTGCACCACCGCATTGCGCAGCAGGTGTTCCAGCACGGGCACCAGCCGTTCGAGCACGGCACGGTCCAGCACCGCGGCACCGCCCTCCAGGTGCCACTCGACGGTGCGGCCGCGGGCCTCGGCGGCCTGCCGCAGGCTGCGGGCCAGGCGCTCGGCCACGCTGTCGAAGGGCACGAGCCGGGCCTCCAGCAGCGCGCGCTGTCCGTCGCGGGCCTGGCGCTCCTGCGCGGCCAGATGCCCCTCGGCAGCGGCCACCGCACGCTGCATCTGGTGCTGCACGGTGGCCACGTCGTCGATGGATTCCGCCAGCAAACGGGTCAGCTCCTGCACGCGGGTGTAGCGGTCCAGCTCCAGGGCATCGAAACCGTCCGGCATGGGGCCCGAGACGCGGGCCGGCGTCTGGGATTCGGTCTGGCGCTGCAGCTCGCGCCATTGCTGGCGCAGCCGCTCAACGTTGGCCGCCATGTCGCGCAGCGAGCGGCGCAGCGCGCCCAGCTCCCCGCCGAGGCGCTGGCGGTTGGCCAGTTGGTCCGTCACGCCGGCGAGCAGCCGCTCGATCAGGTCCGCCCGCACGCGCAGCACCGGCTCGGGTTCCCCCGGCGAGGGGGACGGAGGGGGCGGTGCAGATGCGGAAAGCGGGAACCGCGGGGGCGGGGCAGCGGTTGCAGGTTCGGCGGAGTCGCTGCGGCCCGCCTGTTCGACCTGGGTCATCCAAGCGTCCAGGTCCTGGTGCAGGGCCGGCGGGACGGGGCCGTCGGCGGGCACGGCCAGCACCTGGGTCTCCAGCGCATGCGCCTGCTTGGCCAGAGCCGCCAGACCGGCCAGGCGCGCCCCGCCCTTGGCGGTGTGCAGCAAACGCAGCAGTTCCGCCTGGGCGGCGCCGTCGCCCCGGTGGGCCCACCGGGCCAGCGCGGCCGACACGCGCGGCAGCAGGTCGGCGGCTTCCGCCCGAAAGTCGTCGAGCGCCGCCGGGGCCGCTGGCGTGGCCCCGGTCGGCGCAGGCGGGGGCTCGGACAATGACGGAGACGACGGCCCCTCGGCAGCAGGCGCGACAGACGCCATCGGTGCCGGCGGCCAGTTGGCCAAGGCACCCAAGGTGTCAGCGGCGGGTTCGCGGTAGCAGCCCGCGGCCAGTTGATGCAGCAGCCCGCGCAGCTCGCGGGCGGCACGCGCTACGACGGCCCGATCGTTCGCCGGCAGCGCGGAGCGGGTGGCGGCGCGCAACAGCGCGTCCTCCAGCGCGCGCGCGAGTTCGGCCAGGGGAGCATGCCCAATGGTGGCGGCCTGCCCGGCCAGCGCATGGGCCCGTTCGGCTGCGGTCTGCACGTCGGCGGCGGGGTCGGGGCCGTCCACCCGGTCGGCCCAATCGTCCAGCGTTTGCTCCAGCGCCAAGGAATGCGCATCCGCCTCCTGCAAAAAGACGTGGTACAGCTCCGGATCCAGCACCAGCGGGCCAATGTGGATCGGCGCTGGGATTGGCGCCTGCTCGGGCGGGGCGGGGGGCTGCGCCGCCTCGGGTTCGGCGCTCTGCAGCGCGGCTTCCACCTCGGCAAGGCGACGCGCCTCGTCGGCCGCTGGGCCGCCATGCGCCCACGCATCCAACCACGGCACCAGGCAGGCGTGCGCCGCGGCAACCGCGTCCCGCTCGGCGGGCGCCAGCGGCCGCGCTTCGGCCAGCCAGGTGTTCAGCCGCCGCTCGGCCTGCCAGGCGGCCTCGCCGAGCGCCGTCAGTCCGACCAGCCGCGCGCTGCCCTTGAGCGTGTGAAAAAGCCGCCGCAGCCGCGCCAGGGCCGGCTGATCGCCGGGAGCGGCACGCAGAGCGTCGAGCGCCGTGGCCATGCCGGCCAGCAGGTCGCGCGCCTCGGCCAGAAAGATCGCCCGCTCGTCGGTGTCAGGGTCGTCGGACTCGGCATCGGTGTCGGCCGGGGCCTCGACGCTCGCGTCGTCGGCGGCCGGCTCGGCGCGCACGGCCGTGGCGGCGGCCTGCACCGCGCGCAACACCCCGGCGTCGGCATCGAAGCGGAAGGTCTGCGCCGCCAACGCCGGCTCGCGTTCCCACACGTCGATCCACGCCCCCAGGGCGGCGAGGTTGGCTCCCAGGCGCTCGACCTGCGCCTGTCGCTCGGCCCGGGCGGGCAAGGCCCCCTGCGCCAGCCATCGGGCCACGGTCGTGGCCATCACGGTCAAGGCGTCGGCCACGGCCGGCATGTTCATCAGGGCCGCATGGCCGCGCAGCCGCTGCAGGCGCTGAGGCACCGCCCGCAGGCCGTTCCACGCCGCAGCATCGCCCTATTGCCACAGGGCCTCGAAAGCGGCTTCGAGCGAGGCCAGCTCGTGGCGCCACTCCGCCGCCAGGCGCCGTGCGCCTGCGCGCTCGCTCCAGGCGCGGTAGCGCTCGCTCAGCCACGGTGGCGGTGGAGGCAGTGCCTGCCCTGCCGCCGCGGAACGCAGCCGGTCCGCCAGGGTGCGCAACCGGTCGGCCTGCGCCGGGTCCAGAGGGTCAATGGACTCCAGCTCCGCCTGCAGGCCCAGCAGGGCCAGCACGGGTTCGCTCGACGGTGCGCCGACCGCCTCGGGGTGTGCAGCCCAGGCGCGCCATGCATCGGCCAGGTCCGGCCAGGGATCGGGCCCGTTGGCCAGGGCTTCCGCCAGGGCCGCCACGGCGGCGGCCGGCGGAGCGGTGCCACCCTGGGCATCGGTGGCCTCCCAACGGCGCTGTACATCGGCCGCGGCGGCCTGAACGCAGGCAACGGTGTGCGGGTCCACGGCGCCAAGCACCCGCTGTTCGGGGTCCCACCGCAACGGGGCCTGCCAGCCCATCGCGCGCCACAGCACGGCGGCATGCGGCAGTGCGTCGTCCGGCGCCGGATCGATGCGGGCGGCCAGGTATAGCCACTCGCGTGCGGCGGCGTCCCAGCGAGCCGATGCAGCCCCGTCGGCGCTCGGTGCCCCGTTGGTCCCCTCGGCCACCAGCTGGCGCAGCAGCGCGGCCTGCGCCAGCTTGGCCCACACATCCAGCGGCAGCCGTTGGGCGGCCAGCCCCTCGAACACCGCGGCAGCGATCAGCCAGAACCGCCGCTGTGCCCCATCGTCCACCCCCCGCGAGACGCCACCGGCCAGCCAGGCCAAGGCCGCGGCCGCGCTGGGGCGCCCTTCGCGCAACAGCGGCAGGGCCAGCCGCTCCAGGTGGGTGCGAACGCGCGGCCCAGGCGCGACGGTCGGGCCCCGGGGCGGATCTACCGCCGGCGGCAGAGGCACCGCCCACAGGTCGGCCGGGTGGGCGCGGCCCTGCGCCCACTGCTGCCAATCCCGGTAGGTGGGGAACAGCGCCAGCCCCGGCAGCCCCTGCTGGCGCAGGTGGCGCTGCAGTTGATCGCGCAGCGCCCACACGCCGCGCTCGACCAGCGGTAGGACGGCGGCCTCTGCTGCCAGCGGGCGCTGCACCAGCCGCTCCAACACGGCCTGCAGGGCCGCGACGGTGCGGGCCTCGGCGGGCAGCTCCACCATGTCCAGCGCGCCGGCGGCCTGGTGCAGGGCCTGGACCTGCCAGCGCAGCTCGCTGTCATCCACCGCGGCCAGATCCTCCGCGCGGGAGCGCTCGTGCGCCGCCACATACTGCCGCACCGCGGCGAGGGTGGCGTCCAGCGTGTGCCCCAGCGCCTCCCGAAGCCACGCCAGAGGCCCCGGATCGGCCCCCAGCCCGCCCGCGGTAGCGGGCGGTGATAGCGGGGCGTGGTCGCGCTCGGCCACGTCTCAGCGAATCTTGAAACGGGCCACCGACTGACGCAGCTCGTCCGCCACGCGGGCCAGCTCGCGCACCTGCTGCACCGTGGAGCGCGTTCCCTCGCCGGTCTGCTCAGTGACGCCCAGGATGTGCTGGATGCTGGTCGCAGTCTGCCCGGCCAGCGCCGCCTCGCGACCGGCCGAGCCGGCGATTTGCTCGACCAGCTCTGCCGCCTGCCGCGACAGGCGGTCGATTTCGGCCAGCGCCGCGCCGGCGTTGTCGGACAGCCGCGCACCTTCGACGACCTCGCGCGTCGAGCGCTCCATCGCCAGCACCGCATCCTGCGTGTCGGCCTGAATGGCGCGCACCAGCGCGGCGATCTGGCGCGTCGCGTCCGCGCTGCGCTCGGCCAGCCGCTGCACCTCCTCGGCCACGACCGAAAATCCCCGCCCCGCTTCGCCCGCGCTGGCGGCCTGGATGGCGGCGTTGAGCGCCAGCACATTGGTCTGCTCGGTGATGTCGGCGATCAGATCGGTGATTTCCCCGATCTCCTGCGAGGACTCGCCCAGCCGCTTGATGCGCCGGGCGGTGTCCTGGATCTGCTCGCGGATCGTGCTCATGCCGCCGATGGTCTCCTGCACAGCGCGCGCGCCGGACTCGGCCGCAGCCCGGGCCTGCCGCGCCGCGTCGGCGGACGCCTGGGCCTGCGCGGCCACCTCGGTAATGCGGCCGGACATGTCGAGCACGGACTGGCCGGTTTCGCGGATCTCGCGCAACTGCTCGGTGGACGCGGCCAGCAGTTCGATGGAGGTGTTTTCCACGCGCGCCGTGGTCTCGGCGACGCGCTGCGCGGCGGCCTGCACCTGGGCCACGAGGGTGCGCAGTTCCTCCACGGTGTAGTTGACCGAGTCGGCAATGGCACCGGTGATGTCCTCCGTCACCGACGCCTGCTGGGTCAGATCGCCCTCCGCCACCGCCTGCAGCTCGTTCATCAGGCGCAGGATGGCAGCCTGGGTGGCGTCGTTGACCCGCTTGGCCTCGCGCTGCTGCTCCAGCGCCTGGGTCCGCGTGCGCTCCAGCTCAGCCTCCCGCTGGCGCAACCGGGTCCGCTGCGCGCGCCAGGCCATTGCCAGACCCGCGGCGGCGAGCGCGCCACCCCCCGCGGTCAACGCAGGCCACCACGCGAGCGGCAGCGGTAGCGCGTCGCCCGCAAACGCCGGGGCCATGGCCGACACGGCCATGGCCAGCGTGCCCAGCCCCGCCAGCCACAAGGCCGGCCCGCCGGCACGGCCGGCTTCATGGGGCTCGGTGGGCGCGGCTGCCGTGGCGCGCGGGCGAGCGGCACCGGCCGGGACCGCGGACGGACGGGCGGCCCGGTCCCCGCGCGCGGCGGCGGAGGGACGGGCGTAGGTCGAGTCCCCCAGAGTGGAGCCCGCCTCGCCCAACGTGGAGTCGAGCCCGGACGGCACATCGTCCACGACCGGGGCGTGGGAAGGGGCGACGCGCTGGCGCAGGGCATCAAACATGGTCGGTCCTCGGTGGCGGTGCCCAGGCGGGCTGGTGCAGCCCCGCTGGGGCGATGCGGTCGCGGATCAGGGCGGCGTCCATTTGGGGATACACCCGGCCATCGGCGTCTCGCCAGGCATTGCGCCATGGAACTGACGCAGCCGCCGGTGTCAGGGGTGCGGGGCCGCGCAGCCTTGGCAGCCGGTCCACGCACAGCGCCAGGGGCAAGCCGGTGGCAGGGGCCAGGATCAGCCAATGGGTCGGCGCGGGCCCGTCCGGCCCCACCGCGCCACCGGCTGGCGGCAGACCGAGCGCCTCCACCCAGTCGATGAGGGCGACCACCGCCCCGCGCACACCAGCGACGCCCTGCACCCACGGCCGGGAGTGGGGCAGCGGCTGCACCGGCAGGGGGGGCACGATCTCGCTAGCGTCGCCGAGCGGCAGCAGCACCTCGACGCCCCGCCAACTCAAGGCCATCCAGCCGGGGCGCACCGGCTCGCGCACGGCCGCCGCAAGGCGCCGCGCCAGGTCGGCTTGAAACGCCGACAGGCCATGCGGCCCCTGCGCCGGGTGCTCAGCCGACGCCGCCATCGCCGTCTCCGCCGTCCGCCAGAATCGCCTCGATCTTGTCGAGCAGCACGGCTGGATCGAGCGGCTTGGTGAGATAGTCGCGCGCACCCTGCCGCAGGCCCCAGACGCGGTCGGTCTCTTGCCGCTTGCTGGAGCAGATGACGATGGGCACATCGGCATAGGCCGGGTGGCGGGCAATCGTGCGGGTGAGGGCAAAGCCGTTGGTCCCCGGCATGACCACATCCATCAGAATCAGGTTGGGCCGCTGGGCCTCGAGCGCGCGCCACGCCTGCTCGGCATCGTAGGCGCTGCGCACCTGGTAGCCGTGGCGCGTGAGCAGGTTGCGCAGATAGACCTGCTCGGTGCGCGAATCGTCGACCACCAGGATGTCCTTCACGGCCGCCGCTCCACCGCCCGCTACGGCGCCTCGGCCGCCGCGCTGCAGGGGGCGTAGCGTGCTACCGCCTCCAGCAGCCCCTCGGCCGTGAACGGCTTGGCCAGATGATCGCTAGCGCCGGCCAAGCGGGCGCGCGCGATGTCGAAAACCCCGTCGCGCGAGGACAGCATCACCAACGGCACAGCCGCAAAGCGTGGGTGGCGCTTGATGATGGCGCAGGTCTGGTAGCCGTCCAGCCGTGGCATCAGAATGTCGCAGAACACCAGATCCGGCGCAAAGTCGTGGATCAGCGCCAGGGCCTCGAAGCCGTCGGCCGCCAACAACACTTGGTGCCCCCCGCTGCGCAAGGCGCGCTCGGCGCTGCGCCGCACCGTCAGGCTGTCATCGACCACCAGCACCTTGCGAGTCGTGGCAGGGCGGGTGTCCATGGCCGGTGCAGGCGTCGGGGGTGCGGCGTCAGATCTGCACCATCTCGAAATCTTCCTTGCGCGCGCCGCATTCCGGGCAGGTCCAGTTGACCGGCACGTCCTCCCAGCGGGTGCCCGGCGCGATGCCATGCTCGGGGTCGCCCGCTGCCTCGTCGTAAATCCAGCCGCAGATCAGGCACATCCAGGTACGGTTCGGGGTGGTCATGGCAAGTGGGTCAGACACGTCCAAGTAGAATGATCCCATTGTAGCCACGGCCCCCGCGCCCCATGCCCGAGACACCGACCGCTGCCAGCGAAGCGCCGGCCCGCCCGCCCTGCGTACTGTGCTTCAATGCCAGCGACCCGAGCGGCGCCGGCGGACTGGCGGCCGACCAGACCGCCATCGCCAGTGCGTCGTGCCATGTGCTGCCGGTGGCCACCTGCGTGTGGCTGCGCGACACACGCCACCTGCACGGCCACCATGCGCTGGAGGCCGACTGGATCGACGATCAGGCCCGCGCCGTGCTGGAAGACGTGTCCGTGGCGGCGATCAAGGTCGGCTTTGCCGGCAGCCCGGCCGGGCTGGCCGCCATCGGCGCCATCCTGAGTGATTACGACGAACTGCCCGTGGTCACCTACCTGCCCGAGCTGGCCTGGTGGACCGACGGCGAGCGCGAGGCCTACCTGGAAGCCTGCGAGGCGTTGGTGCTGTCCCAGACCGATGTGCTGGTGGGCAACCACCACACGCTCGCGCGCTGGCTGCTGCCCGATTGGGACGACGAGCGCCCGCCCGGCCCGCGCGACATCGCCCGCGCCGCTGCGGCGCACGGCGTGCCGTACACCCTGGTCACCGGCCAGGCACGCGGCGAGCGCATCGACAGCCACCTGGCCTCGCCAGAAGTCGTGCTCGCCCACGCCGAGTTCGAGCGCATCGACGCCACCTTCATCGGGGCCGGGGACACACTCTCTGCTGCCCTGACCGCGCTGCTGGCACTCGGCAGCGACCTCGCGCAGGCCGGCGCCGAGGCACTGGGCTACCTGGACCAGGCACTGGCCAATGGCTTTCAGCCCGGCATGGGCCATGCCGTGCCCGACCGACTGTTCTGGGCCGATGACGACAGCGCCGACGCCCCGAACGAATCCTCTCCCTCACCATGACCGACCGCAACCCACTTTTGTTCGAACGCGCCAAGGCCGTCATCCCCGGCGGTGTCAACTCGCCGGTGCGCGCCTTCCGCGCCGTCGGCGGCACACCGCGCTTCATCACCCGCGCCGAAGGCCCCTGCTTCTGGGACGCCGACGGGCGGCGCTACATCGATTACATCGGCTCCTGGGGGCCGATGATCCTCGGCCACGGCCACCCGGAAGTCGTCGAGGCGGTGCAGGCCGCCGTGCGCGATGGCTTTTCGTTCGGTGCGCCGACCGAGCGTGAGATCGAGCTGGCCGACGCCCTCATCCGCCTGCTGCCGAGCCTGGAGATGGTGCGGCTGGTCAGCTCCGGCACCGAGGCGGGCATGAGCGCGATCCGCCTGGCGCGCGGCGCCACCGGCCGACCCAAGATCATCAAGTTCGAGGGCTGCTACCACGGCCATGCGGATGCGCTGCTGGTCAAGGCCGGCTCGGGGCTGGCGACGTTTGGCCATCCCACCAGTGCCGGCGTGCCGCCGGAGGTGGTGCAGCACACGCTGGTGCTCGAATACAACAACGTCGCGCAGCTGGAGGCGGCGTTCGCCGAGCACGGAGTGCAGATCGCCGCGCTGATGATCGAGCCGATCGCCGGCAACATGAACTTCGTGCGCGCCAGTGCGCCGTTCATGCGCCGCTGCCGCGAGCTGTGCACGCAGCATGGCGCGCTGCTGGTGTTCGACGAGGTGATGACCGGCTTTCGCGTCGCGCTGGGCGGCGCGCAAAGCCTCTACGCGCGCCTCATCCCGGGCTTCGAGCCGGACATGACGGTGCTGGGCAAGGTCATCGGCGGCGGCATGCCGCTGGCGGCCTTCGGTGGCAAGCGCGCGGTGATGGAGCAACTCGCGCCGCTCGGGCCGGTCTACCAGGCCGGCACGCTGTCGGGCAACCCGGTGGCCACCGCCTGCGGGCTGGCCACGCTGCGCGTCATCCAGCGCCCGGGCTTTTTCGAGCAGCTGGCGGCGCGCACGCGCGCGCTGGTGGCGGGCCTCAAGGCCGAGGCCGACCGCGCCGGCGTGCCGTTCAGCGTCGACAGCGAAGGCGGCATGTTCGGCTTCTTCCTGCTGCCGGAGCTGCCGCAGAACTACGCCCAGGTGATGGCCAGCGACGCGCAGCGTTTCAACCGCTTCTTCCACGGGATGTTGGAGCGCGGCGTCTACTTCGCTCCGGCGCTGTACGAGGCCGGCTTCGTCAGCGCCGCGCACGGCGAGGCCGAGATCGAAGCGACGCTGCAGGCCGCGCGCGCCGTTTTGACCACCCTGTAAGCCACGCATGCCCACCCGTCGCGACTGTGTGGTGGGCCTGGTTGGGGGGCTGGCCGGGCTGCTGGGCCTGCCCGGCGTCGGGCACACCGCCCCGGCGCGCCGCCGCTACGGCCATCTGATCGCGGTCGGCGGGGCCGAGGACCGCCAGCGCGACCGCCTGATCCTGCGCCGTTTCATCGAAGTCAGCGGCGGCCCGCAGGCGCGGCTGCTGCTGCTCACCGCGGCCAGCGGCGACCCGGCCGGCGCCTGGGAGGGCTACCGCGGCGTCTTTGCCGAGCTGGGCGCGCAGCGGGTCGAGCCCATCGACTTCCGCACGGTGGAAGAAGCCAACGACCCGGCGGCGGTGCAGCGCATTCTGGATACCGACGGTGTCTACATCAGCGGCGGGGACCAGCGCCGGTTGATGTCCGTGCTGTGGGAGTCGCAGGCCGCGCGCGCCCTGCACCTGGCCTTCCATTTGCGCGGCTGCTGCATCGGCGGCACCAGCGCGGGGGCGGCGGCGCTGTCGCGGCAAATGCTGGCCATCGGCGAGCCCACGCTGCGGCCATACCGCGACGCGGTTTCGCTCGACATCGGCCTGGGGCTGCTCGCCAGCGCCATTATCGACCAGCATTTCAACGAACGGCACCGCCTCGGACGGCTGCTGTCGGCGCTCGCCTTGCGGCCGGACCTGCTGGGCGTGGGCATTGACGAGGACACGGCGCTGGTGATCGAGCGTGGACGGGCCATCGAAGTCCTGGGCAACGGCGCCGTGACCCTGCTGGACGGCCGGCAAATGCGATCCAACGTGCGCGAGGTGGACCCCGAACAGCCGTTGACGCTGCTGGACGTGCGGGTGCACCTGCTGCCCGCCGGCACGCGCTACGAGGTGGTGGACACCGACCCCGACACGCCCGCCCCGCCACCGGCCCTGCGGCAGGCGCTGGAGCTGCTGGTTCGCCCCGGCCCCATCCGGGGCTGAGGCCCGCGCCCCATCACAGCAAACGGGCCAGCAAGGCCCCGTCGACCGGCGCCCCCAGCGGCACCCAGACGCGCAGCGGGTTGCCGGCGGCGACCTCGATCGCGCGCCCTTCGGCGTCCTGCATCGCCGCCAGCCTCACCACGCGGTTGCCGCGCGGGTGGATGACCTCCAGCCGGTCGCCGACGGCAAAGCGGTTTTTGGTCTCCACCTCGGCCCAACCGTCGGCGCGCACGCCGACGACGTCACCCACATACTGGCTGCGGGTGGGCGCTGAGTGGCCACTGGCGTAATTCTGATAGTCCTGCGCCGGCCGGCGCTCCAGCAAGCCGCTGGTGTAGCCGCGGTTGGACAAGCCATCCAACTCCGCCAGCAGGCTGGGGTCGAACGGGCGGCCCGCCACCGCGTCGTCGATCGCGCGCCGGTACGCCTGCGCGGTGCGCGCCACGTAGTACACGCTCTTGGTGCGGCCCTCGATCTTGAGCGAATCGACGCCGATGCGCACCAGCCGCTCCACATACTCCACTGCGCGCAGGTCGCGGCTGTTGAGGATGTAGGTGCCGTGCTCGTCCTCCATCACCGGCATCGGCTCGCCGGGGCGCGAGGTCTCCTCCAGCAGCCAGACGCGGTCCGCCAGCGGATGGCGCCGCCCGTCGCCGGTGGTTGCCGGCGCCGCGTCCCACTGCGCCTCGGCCAGCGCCTGCTCGCGCCCGAAGTCGAAGTCGGCGCCGAGGCGGCCGGCCACGGCCTCGCCATTCGCACCCGCCGCGCTGTCGCAGCCGGCGCTGCAGCCGGCTGTGGCCAGCGGCTGCACGTCGCCGGCGTCGGTCTGGCCGGCCGCGTGCGTGCGGTAGCCCCAGCGACAGGCGTTGGTGCAGGTGCCCTGGTTGGGGTCGCGCCGGTTGAAGTAGCCGCTCAGCAGGCAGCGCCCGGAATAGGCGATGCACAGCGCGCCGTGCACGAACACCTCCAGCTCCACGTCCGGGCAGGCGTCGCGGATCTGCGCGATCTCCTCCAGGCTCAGCTCGCGGCTCAGGATGATGCGCGTCACCCCGGCGCGCTGCCAGAACTTCACCGCCGCCCAGTTGGTCGTGTTGGCCTGCACCGACAGGTGGATCGGCACCTCCGGCCAGCGGCCGCGTTCCATCTCCTCGCGCGCCAGCATAATCAGGCCCGCATCAGCCATGATCAGGGCATCCGGGCGCAGCGCCACCACCGGCGCGAGATCCCGCAGGTAGGTGCGCACCTTGTCGTTGTGCGCGATCAGGTTGCTGGTGACGAAGAAGCGCTTGCCGCGCGCGTGCGCCTCGGCGATCCCCTGGGCGATCTGCTCCAGGCGAAAGGCGTTGTTGCGCGCGCGCAGCGAGTAGCGCGGCTGGCCGGCGTAGACGGCGTCGGCGCCGAAGTCGAAGGCCGCGCGCAGATGCGCCAGCGAGCCGGCCGGCAGCAGCAGTTCGGGAATGCGCCAAGACATGCGTAATGGTAGCGGCACGCCGCCGAGCAGGGGAAACACGAAAAACGGCCCCCGAGGGGGCCGTCGCGCAGGGCAAACGCCGCGGCTTCAGACCGTCACAGCCTTGGCCGTTTCCGCGTACTCCTCGATCTGGTCGAAGTTCATGTAGCGGTACACCTCGCCGGCCTTCTGGTTGATCACGCCCATCTCGGCGTGGTACTCGGCCGGGGTGGGCAGGCGCCCCAGGCGGGACGCGATGGCCGCCAGCTCGGCCGAGGCCAGGAACACATTGGTGTTCTTGCCCAGGCGGTTGGGGAAGTTACGCGTGCTGGTGGAGACGACCGTCGCGCCCTCACGCACCTGCGCCTGGTTGCCCATGCACAGGCTACAGCCAGGCATCTCGGTGCGCGCACCGGCCGTGCCGAAGGCGGCGTAGTGGCCCTCCTTGATCAGCTCGTTCTGGTCCATCTTGGTCGGCGGCGCCACCCACAGCCGCACCGGGATGTCGCGTTGGCCGTGCAGCAGCTTGGCCGCCGCACGGAAGTGGCCGATGTTGGTCATGCACGAGCCGATGAAGGCCTCATCGATCGGGGTGTTCTGCACCTCGGACAGGAACTTGGCGTCGTCCGGGTCGTTGGGGCAGCACAGGATGGGCTCCTTGATCTCGTTGAGGTCGATCTCGATCACCGCGGCGTATTCGGCGTCGGCGTCGGCCTCCAGCAGCTCCGGCTTGGCCAGCCAGGCCTCCATCGCCTTGATGCGGCGGGCCAGCGTGCGGGCGTCCTGGTAGCCGTCGGCGATCATGTTCTTGAGCAGCACGATGTTGCTCTGCAGGTACTCGATGATCGGCTCCTTGTTGAGCTTGATCGTGCAGCCCGCCGCCGAGCGCTCGGCCGAGGCATCGGACAGCTCGAACGCCTGCTCCACCTTCAGATCGGGCAGGCCCTCGATCTCCAGGATGCGGCCGGAGAAGATGTTCTTCTTGCCCTTCTTCTCCACCG
Organism: Tepidimonas sp.; assembly: GCF_036825565.1. Lineage (GTDB taxonomy): Bacteria > Pseudomonadota > Gammaproteobacteria > Burkholderiales > Burkholderiaceae_C > Tepidimonas. Next base: position 23,008 of record NZ_DAISXZ010000025.1, read on the forward strand.
TCAGCAGGCCCTGCTTGATGGCGTAGAGCGGAATCGCGTGCACCAGGTCACGCAGCGTGATGCCAGGCTGCATCTGGCCCTTGAAGCGCACCAGGACGCTTTCGGGCATGTCCAGCGGCATGACGCCGGTGGCGGCGGCGAACGCCACCAGCCCAGAGCCGGCCGGGAAGCTGATGCCGATCGGAAAGCGCGTGTGGCTGTCGCCGCCCGTGCCCACCGTATCCGGCAACAGCATGCGGTTGAGCCACGAGTGGATGACGCCGTCGCCCGGGCGCAGGCTGACGCCGCCGCGGCTGCTGATAAAGGCCGGCAGCTCGCGGTGCATCTTGACATCCACCGGCTTCGGGTAAGCCGCGGTGTGGCAGAACGACTGCAGCACCAGGTCGGCCGAGAAGCCCAGGCAGGCCAAGTCCTTCAGCTCGTCGCGCGTCATCGGGCCGGTGGTATCCTGGCTGCCGACGGTGGTCATCTTCGGCTCGCAGTAGGTGCCGGGGCGGATACCCTTGCCTTGCGGCAGCCCGCAGGCGCGGCCCACCATCTTCTGCGCCAGCGTGTAGCCCTTTCCGGTGTCCACCGGGGCCTTGGGCAGGCGGAAGACGGTGGAGGCCGGCAGACCCAGGAACTCGCGCGCCTTGCCCGTCAGGCCGCGGCCGATGATCAGGTTGATGCGGCCGCCCGCGCGCACCTCGTCCAGCAGCACCTCGCTCTTGAGCTGGAAGGTGGCGATGACCTCACCGTTCTTCTCGATCTTGCCGTCGTAAGGGTAGATGTCGATGACGTCACCGAACTCGATCTTGCTGACGTCCACCTCGATCGGCAGCGAGCCGGAGTCCTCCTGGGTGTTGAAGAAGATCGGCGCGATCTTGCCGCCCAGCGTCACGCCACCGTAGCGCTTGTTGGGCACGAAGGGAATGTCGTGGCCGGTCCACCAAATGACGCTGTTGGTGGCCGACTTGCGGCTGGAGCCGGTGCCGACGACATCGCCGACATAGGCCACCAGGTGGCCCTTTTCCTTGAGCTTTTGCAGCACGCTGATCGGGCCGCGCTTGCCATCCTCGTCCGGCTCGAAAGAGGCATCCGGGCGCTTGTTCTTCAACATCGCCAGCGCGTGCAGTGGGATGTCCGGCCGGCTCCAGGCATCCGGCGCGGGCGAGAGGTCGTCGGTGTTGGTCTCGCCGGGCACCTTGAAGGCCGTGACGGTGATCTTCTGGGGCACCTCCGGGCGCGACAGGAACCACTCCGCATCCGCCCAGCTCTGCATGACGGCGCGCGCGTGCGCGTTGCCGGCCTGCACCTTCTCGGCCACGTCGTGGAAGGCGTCGAACATCAGCAGCGTCTTCTTCAGGCCCTCGGCCGCGATCGGCGCCACCTCGGTGTCGTCGAGCAGGTCGATCAGGGGCTTGACGTTGTAGCCGCCCACCATCGTGCCGAGCAGCTCGGTCGCTTTGGCCTTGCTGATCAACCCGACCTGGATGTCGCCATGGGCCACGGCTGCCAGGAACGACGCCTTGACCTTGGCCGCATCGTCCACCCCGGGGGGCACTCGGTGCGTCAGCAGGTCCAGCAAAAACTGCGGATCCTCGCCCGCGGGCGGGTTCTTGATCAGCTCGATCAGGTCGGCCGTCTGCTGCGCGTTCAGCGGCAGCGGCGGGATGCCCAGCGCGGCGCGCTCGGCCACATGGTCACGATAGGCTTGCAGCATGGTGTGTGCTCCAGTCGGTGGAAATCTCATCGAAAGTGGCCGCGCACCGTCTCGGGCAGCGCCACGCCGGTGGCGTGCGCCCGCTCCAGCACCTGCCAAAAGTAGCGGTAAGACGCGCGGTCGTGCAAATGCCCCTGGTGGGATATCGGCGCCCAATCGGCCGCGGCGGCGCGGTCGATGATCTCGGCGGCCTGCTCGACCTCATCGGGCCGCGGCCGAAACGCCGCGACGATGGGCTCGATCTGGTCGGGGTGGATGCTCCACATGCGCGTGTAGCCAAGGGCTCCGGCGGCGCGCTCGGCGGCGCGCCGCACCGCGTCGCGGTCGCGAAACTCGGTCACCACGCAGTGCGATGGCACCTTCCCGTGCGCGTGCGCGGCGCTGGCGATCTCCAGTTTGGCGCGACAGACCAGCGGGTGCTCGAACTGGCCCTGCACCGTCATCGCCGCGGCGGGAATCGCCCCGCCGTGGGCGGAGACAAAGTCCATCAGCCCGAAGCTCAGCGACGCCACGCGCGGATGCGCGGCGATGTCGAACGCCCGATGCACCGCCGCCGGTGACTCGATCAACACATGCAGCGGCAGCGCGGGCGCGCCGGCCGCATCGACCGCCGCCACGGCGCGCGCCACGTCGGCCACCGACTCGACCTTCGGAACCATCAGGTGCGACAGGCGCGCGCCGACCGCGCCGACGATGGTGGCCACGTCGGCCTCGAACGCCGGATGGTCCACCGGGTGGACCCGCACGCCCACGCGCGGCGGCACCGGCACGGCCCAGTCCAGCCCGCGCACCAGTTCGACCACCAGCGCGGCGTGCTCGGCCTCGCCCCCCACCGGGGCGCCGTCCTCGCAATCCAGTGTGACGTCGAACAAACACGTCCCGTGGCGCGCAGACCACTCGGCCTGCAGGGCCAAGCTCTTGCGCATGCGCGCCTCGACGCCCGCATAGTGGTCGCAGGCGGGCAGCCAGACGGCCCCGGCCTGGGCCCCGAGCAAGACCTCGCGCGGATGGCGCGAGGGGGCCGACGGGGGCGTGGGCATGCGCGCGTCCGTCCCGGTCAGATCAGGTGCGCGACGCCCTGGCGCTCTTCTTCCAGCTCGGCCAGGGTCTTGTTCAGGCACTGCTGGCTGAACTCGTCGATGGGCAGGCCTTCGACCACCGTGTACTCACCGTTGGCGCAGGTGACCGGGAAGCCGAACATCACGTCTTGCGGGATGCCGTACCAGCCCTGCGACGGGATGCCCATGGTGACCCACTTGCCGTTCGTGCCCAGCGCCCAGTCGCGCATGTGGTCGATGGCGGCGTTGGCCGCCGAGGCAGCCGAAGACAGCCCGCGCGCCTCGATGATGGCCGCGCCACGCTTGCCGACGGTGGGCAGGAACACGTTGCGGTTCCAGTCCTCGTCGTTGATCATGGCCTTGACCGACTGGCCCTCGATGGTGGCGAAGCGGTAGTCGGCATACATCGTGGGCGAGTGGTTGCCCCACACGCACAGCTTTTCGATGCTGGAGACGGGCTTGCCGGTCTTGGCGGCGATCTGCGACAGCGCCCGGTTGTGATCCAGGCGCAGCATGGCGGTGAAGTTCTTCGCCGGCAGGTCCGGGGCCGACTTCATGGCGATGTAGGCGTTGGTGTTGGCCGGATTGCCCACCACCAGCACCTTGACGTTGCGCGACGCCACGGCGTTGAGGGCCTTGCCCTGCACCGTGAAGATTTGTGCATTGGCGGCCAGCAGGTCCTTGCGCTCCATGCCGGGGCCGCGCGGACGCGCGCCGACCAGCAGCGCGTAGTCGGTCTCCTTGAACGCGCCCATCGGGTCGCTGTGCGCCTCCATGCCGGCCAGCAGCGGGAAGGCGCAGTCCTCCAGCTCCATCATCACGCCCTTGAGGGCCTTTTGCGCCTTCTCGTCGGGAATCTCGAGCATCTGCAAAATCACCGGCTGGTCCTTGCCCAGCATCTCGCCGGAGGCGATGCGAAACAGCAGCGCATAACCAATCTGGCCGGCGGCACCGGTGACGGCCACGCGGACGGGCTTTTTGCTCATGGAAATCTCCAATGGGGAACGTGGGGATGAACCCCGCGAGTGTACTCTGGTAAACCCGGAGGCGTCAATTTGTCTTATGTCTTATATAAGATATGATTGCGGTCATGAAACCCGACGGCCTTTCCGCCCGCCCCCCATCCCC
>NZ_DAISXZ010000026.1:0-26870 GCF_036825565.1 Tepidimonas sp.
GGGCAGGCGCAAGCGCAGGCGCGGGAGCAGAGGGCGGCGTCACGGTCGCCGGCTGGGCCTCTGGCTCGGCTGCCACGGCGGCCGGTGCCGGGGGGGCGGGCTCTGGCGCGGCAGAGGGCGCGGACTCCTCCTCGCGGCTGCCGAAGAACTTTTTCTTGAGAAAGCTGAACATAGGGATGCTGCCTAGAATAGGCGACATTCTATGAAAGCGTACCTTTCGATCGATCGCGCCCGCCTGGGGTGCACCGTGCGCTCCGTGCGCAACGGGTGGCGGCTGGCGGCTGTCTGGGCCACGCTGTGGGTGGCGGGCGCGCTGGCGTCGGCGGTGCAGGCTGCCACCCCGGCGGTGACGGCGGCATCGCGCGCGCAGACCTTTCAACTGGCCAATGGCATGACCGTCATCGTGCAGCCCGACCGGCGCTCGCCCACGGCGGTGCAGATGCTGTGGCTGCGGGTCGGGGCCGTGGACGAGACGGACCGCGAATCGGGCGTGGCCCATGTCCTCGAGCACATGATGTTCAAGGGCACCCCCACCGTGCCCGAGGGCGAGTTCTCGCGCCGCATCGCCGCGTTGGGCGGGCAGGAGAATGCCTTCACCTCGCGCGACATGACGGTCTACCATGTGCAGTTGCCCGCCGAGCGGCTGCCCGAGGCGATGCGTCTGGAGGCCGACCGCTTTGCTAACAACACTTGGAGTGACGACGCCTTTTTGCGCGAGCGGGCGGTGATCCAGGAAGAGCGCCGCCAGCGCGTCGAGGACGAGCCGCAGTCCCAGCTGTACGAGCAGTTCATGGCCATGGCCTGGACCGTTCACCCCTACCGCCGCCCCGTCATCGGCTGGATGGGCCGGTTGCAGAACCTGGAGCCCGAGACGGTGCGCGACTTTTACCGCCGCTGGTATGTGCCGGCCAACGCCGCCCTCGTGGTCGTGGGCGATGTGGACCCCGAGCAGGTGCGGCAGTGGGCGCAGGACACCTTTGGGCGGCTGCCCGCGCGCGCTGTGCCGCCCCGCCAGACCGACGCCGAGCCCAGCCAGCGCGGCCCGCGCCGGTTGGAGTGGCGCGGTCGCACCCTGCAGCCCACGGTGCTGATGGGCTGGCGCGTGCCGCGCCTGTCCCACCCGGACGCCGACGATGCCGATGCGCGCGATGCGCTGGCCTTGGTGTTGCTCGCCGGGGCGCTGGACGGACACAGCGCCGCACGGCTGGAGCGTGCCCTGGTGCAAGGGCAAGGGGGGGAGCGGCTGGCCGATTCGGTCGGCGCGTCCTATGGGCTGGCCGGGCGCGGGCCGGAGCTGTTTCTGCTCAGCGCCACGCCCCGGGCGGGGGTGACCGTGGAGGCGGTGGAGGCCGCCCTCAAAGCCGAGATCGGGCGCATCGCCCGCGAGGGCGTCACGCCCGCGGAGCTGCAGCGCATCAAAAACCAGTGGATGGCCAGCGAGGTGTACAAGCTGGACTCCACGTTTGCCCAGGCGCGCGAGCTGGGTATGCACTGGGTGCTGGGCTGGCCGCTGGACGCCGGCGCCCGGTTGCTGGAGCGGCTGCAGACCGTCAGCGCCGACGATGTGCAGCGCGTCGCCCGGCGCTACTTTCAGGACGAACAGCTTACCGTCGGCGTGCTGCGGCCGGAGGGGGGATCGTGAGGCGCGCGCTGGCCGCCCTGCGGGGGCTGATCGTGGGGGCGGCGGTGTATCTGTCGCTGCCGGCTCTGGCGGCACTGCCTGTCGAGCACTGGACCCTGCCCAATGGCGCGCGGGTCTATTGGGTGCGCAGCGACGCCCTGCCCATGCTGGATGTGCGCCTCGAGGCCGATGGGGGCAGCCGCCGCGATCCAGCCGGCCAAGCCGGCTTGGCCGCGGCGACGGCCTTGATGTTGGGGCGGGGCATCGAAGCCCGCGACGGTCAACCGGCCTTGGACGAGAACGCCCTGACCGAGGCGTGGGCCGACCTGGGGGCGCAGTGGAGCGCCCTGGCCACGCTGGATCGCTTTAGCGTGTCGCTGCGCACGATCACCCGGCCGGATCTGCTGGAGCGGGCCGTGGCGTTGGCGGCTCGCCAGTTGGCCGCCCCGGCCTTCGATGCCGCGGTCTGGGCGCGAGAGCGCGACCGCCTGGTCGCCGCTTGGCGCGAGGCGCAGGCCCAACCCGATACCCTGGCGCGCCGGCGCTATGCCGAGGCGGTCTACCGGGGGCACCCGTACGGGGTGGAAGCCACCCCCGACAGCTGGGCCGCCATCGACCGGGCGGCGCTGCAGGATTTTTATCGCCGCCACACCCGTGCCTGCGACGCGCGCGTCACGCTGGTCGGGCCAATCGGTCGTGAGCAGGCCGAGTCGATCGCCAACCGGCTATTGACCGGCTGGGCCGCACATGGCTGTGCGCCACTGCCCGCCGTGCCCGAGGTCGCGCCGCTGGAGCGTGCGCAGGACCTGCGCCTGCCGTTCCCGGGGGCGGCGCAGGCACAGATCCTGATCGGGCGGCCGGGGATCGCCCGCCGGGATCCCGACTACCTGCCGCTGCTGCTGGCCAACCACATCTTCGGTGGGGGCGGGTTCACCTCTCGTCTGATGCGCGAGATCCGCGAGCAGCGCGGTCTGACTTATGGCGTTCACAGCCACTTTCTGGCGGGCCGGCATGCCGGGGCCTTTACCGTGATGCTGCAGACGCGTCCGGATCAGGCAGACCTGGCCGTCTCCCTGGTGCGGGAATCGCTGCGTCGCTTCACCGCCGAGGGGCCGACGGACGACGAAATCGCGGCGGCCAAAACATCGCTGATCCAGGGCTTTGCCCTGCGCTTGGACAGCAACCGCAAGGTGCTCGATCAGGTGGCGGCGCTGGCCTGGTCGGATCTTCCGCTGGACGAGCTGGACACCTGGACCGCGCGGCTGGCGGCGATCGATCTGGACACCCTGATGCGCGCATGGCGCCGCGTGATCGACCCCGACCGGCTGGTGACCGTCGTGGTCGGGGGGCAGCCGTGACGGCGCGCCCCCGGGGGCCGGCGCCCAGCGGCGAGGTGCGCATCATCGGGGGACGCTGGCGGCGCTCGCGTCTGCCGGTCGGACAGGCGCCAGGGCTGCGACCCACCCCCGACCGCGTGCGCGAGACGCTGTTCAACTGGCTGGGGCAGGACCTGACGGGCTGCCGCTGCGTCGATGCGTTTGCCGGCAGCGGCGCGCTGGGGTTCGAGGCCGCGTCGCGCGGCGCGGCCGAGGTGGTGCTGATCGAGCGCGTCCCCGCCTTGCTGGCCGCGCTGCGGGCGAACGCGGCGCGGCTTGGGGCGCAGGGGGTGCGCATCGTGGGCGGCGACGCGCTGGCCGCGCTGGCGGCTTTGCCCGCCGGGGTCTGGGACGTGGTGTTTCTGGACCCCCCCTTCGACGATGCCCGCCATGGCGGCGAGCGCGTGTATGCCGCGGCGCTGCAGGCGGCCGCGCGGCTGTTGCGCCCAGGGGGGCTGGTGTATCTGGAAGCCCCGCGCGCCTGGGCGCCGGATGAGTTGGCGGCGCTGGGCTGGCGCTTGCACCGCCACCTGCGGGCCGGGGCCGTGCACGCCCACCTGCTGCAGGCGGCGGATAATCCGATCCCATGAGTGCCCCGACCCCTGTGCTGCGCACCGCCGTCTACAGCGGCACCTTCGACCCCATTACCCTGGGTCACGAGGATGTGATCCGGCGCGCGGCCGGCCTGTTCGACCGGCTGATCGTCGCAGTGGCGGTCGCCCACCACAAAAAAACCCTGTTCCCTCTGGCGGACCGGCTGGCGATGGTGGCCGATGCCCTGGCCGATTGCCCTGGCGTGCAGGTGCTGCCGTTCGAGGGGCTGATCATGGATTTTTGCCGGGAGCACGGGGCGGTGGCCGTGGTGCGCGGCATCCGCAACGTGACCGACTTCGATTACGAGGCGCAGATGGCCGCCATGAACGCCAAGCTCTTGCCCTCAGTGCAGACGGTGTTTTTGCTGCCGCAGCCGCCCGTGCAGTGCATTTCGAGTACCCTCGTGCGCGAGATCGCCAAGCTGGGCGGGGATGTGGCGCAGATGGTCAACCCAGGCGTGGCGCAGCGGCTGGCTGCCGCGTTGCCCGCGCCCCAGCGCTGACCTCGCCCGCTCCGACAGGCTGCCCAGGGGACCCGACCATGGCCTTGATGATCACCGACGAGTGCATCAATTGCGACGTCTGCGAGCCCGAATGCCCCAACCAGGCCATCTCGATGGGGGAGGACCACTACGTCATCGATCCGGGGCGCTGCACGGAGTGCATCGGTCACTTCGACGAGCCTCAGTGTGTGCAGGTCTGCCCGGTCAGTTGCATTCCGCTCAACCCGAACCACACCGAGGACCGCGAGACGCTGTGGCAAAAATACCGGCGGCTGCAGGCCGCCAAGGCGGCGCTGGGCGCCCATTCGGCGTCCGCGGCCTAACCCTTGTCAGGCCGCGGCGGCTTGGGCCGCGGCGGCTGGCTGGTGTGGATGGCGGCGGTTGCCTTTGCGGTTTCGCCGGCCAGCAGCAGCGCTAGGGCCCGCGCAGCACGTTCCACCGCCTGATCGATGGCCAGGCGCTGGTCCGCAGGCGGCTTGCGCAGCACCCAGTTGGCGACTTCGGCCTTCACGCCCGGGTGGCCGATGCCCAGGCGCAGCCGCCAGTAGTCCGCGCTGCCCAATTGCGCATGGATGTCGCGCAGGCCATTGTGACCGGCATGGCCGCCGCCGTGTTTGAGCCGGGCGTCCCCCGGCGGCAGGTCCAGTTCGTCGTGCGCGACCAGGATCTCGCCCGGGGCGATCTTGAAAAACCGCGCCAGCGCGGCGACGGACTGCCCCGAGCGGTTCATGTAGGTGGTGGGCTTGAGCAGCCACAGCGGGTGGCCGTCGACGGTGGTGCGGCCGGCCAGACCGAAATAGGTGCGCTCCGGGTGCAGGGTCACCCGCAGGTCCTGCGCGACACGGTCGATCCACCACCAGCCGGCGTTGTGGCGCGTGTCCTCGTACTCCGGTCCGGGGTTGCCCAGACCCACCAGCAGCTTGAACATCGTTGCGTGCCCTCGTGTGCGGGGTGGCGATCATGGCACCAAAACCGAAGGCCCGCGCAGTGCGGGCCTCGGTGGGGCGGCCGCCGTCGGCAGCCGCTGGGGGGCGGCGAGTGGGGCCGGGGTGCGGCCCCGGGGCCTCACTTCTTGCCCTTCTTGCCCTTCTTGTCGTCGGCCGCGGCGGCGGTGGGCGCCGTCACGACTTCTTCCACCGGCTCGACGACGGTGGCGATGGTCGGGTTGGGCTTGCCATGGGTGACGATCTTGATGCCCGCGGCCAGCTTCAGGTCGTTGGCGTGCAGGCTCTGGCCCTTGTGCAGGTTGCCCAGGTCGACCTCGATGAAGTCGGGCAGCTGGGTGGCCAGGCACTCGATCTCCAGCTCGGTGACGACGTGGTTGATCAGGCACTTGTCGGCCTTGACCGCCGGGCTGTTGTCGGCGTTGACGAAGTGCAGCGGCACCTTCTTGCGCAGGCGGGTGTTCTCGTCCACGCGCTGGAAGTCCACGTGCAGCACTTGCGGCTTGTAGGGGTGGTATTGCACGTCGCGCAGAACGACCTTGGTGACCTGGCCGCCGAGTTCCATCTCCAGCACGGAGGAGTGGAAGGCCTCTTTCTGGATGGCCTGCCACAGGGCGTTGTGGTCCAGCTCGATGGCTTGCGGGGCGGCGTTGCCGCCATAGACGATGCCGGGCGTCTTGCCGGTGTTGCGCAGGCGGCGGCTCGCACCCGTGCCCTGCGTCTGGCGCTCGAAAGCGGTGAATTTCATGCTCTGACTCCAATCTGGGGGCGGCCGCGACCAGCGCGCCCCGTTCTCACGACAATGCCACCCGGGTGGGTGGCGCGAAATCCGGTGCCCCGATCACCCATCGGGCGAGGGCGCCGGCATGCCTTGTGGGCTGGCGCAGGCGATCCCTGCTCAGCCCTGGTTTTCCGATTCGGCGAACAGGCTCATTACCGACTCGCCGCTGGCGATGCGCGCGATCGTCTCGGCAATCAGCGGCGCGACGGTGAGCTGGCGGATCTTCGGGCAGGCGCGCGCCGCATCGTTGAGCGGAATGGTGTTGGTGACCACCAGTTCGTCCAACGCATCGCCCTTGGCGACGCGCTCCACGGCCGGGCCGGACAGGATGGGGTGCGTGACGTAGGCAAACACCTTTTCGGCCCCGCGCTCCTTGAGCACCTCGGCCGCCTTGACCAGCGTGCCCGCAGTGTCCACCATGTCGTCCATGATCACGCAGTGGCGGCCCTCGATGTCGCCGATGACGTGCATGACCTCGGATACATTGGGCTTTGGGCGGCGCTTGTCGATGATGGCCATGTCGCAGTCGAGCTGCTTGGCCAGCGCGCGCGCGCGCACCACACCGCCGACGTCCGGCGAGACGACGAGCAGGTTTGGGTAGTTCTTCTGCCGAAGATCGCCCAGCAGCACCGGCGACGCGTAGATGTTGTCGACCGGGATGTCGAAAAAGCCCTGGATCTGGTCGGCGTGCAGGTCCATGGTCAGCACGCGCTCGACGCCGACCACCTGCAGCATGTTGGCCACGACCTTGGCGCTGATGGGCACGCGGCTGGAGCGCGGGCGACGGTCCTGGCGCGCATAGCCAAAGTACGGGATCACCGCCGAGATGCGCGCGGCCGAGGCGCGTTTGAGCGCATCGACCATGATGACGAGTTCCATCAGGTTCTCGTTGGTCGGCGCGCAGGTGGGCTGGATGACGAAAATGTCGCGGGCGCGGACGTTTTGCCCGATTTCGACCGTCACCTCGCCATCGGAGAAGCGGCCGACGTGGGCCGCCCCCAGGCTGGTGCCCAGATGGCGGGCGATTTCAGCGGCCAGTGCCGGGTTGGCATTGCCGGTGAAGAGCATGAAATCCGGGGCGTGCGCTGGCGTCGAGCGTTCCATGGTGTTACCGGCACTGGGAAGGAATTTGGCAGGGGAGGAAGGATTCGAACCCTCGCATGTCGGAATCAAAATCCGATGCCTTAACCAACTTGGCGACTCCCCTACACAGGTTCACCGCTGACGCGATGCACCGTATGCAGCGTTGCTGGCGTCTGCAGCAACAAGACTCAAATTATAGCGTCTTTTTGCCACCCAACCAGCGGATGTTCCGGCAAACCGTGGCAGATCCGAATCTGCCAGCCGTTCGGCCAGTCTACCGTTTGCACGGCGGCGGCCTCGGCCTCGCCGGGCAGGGCCGCGAACACGGCGCTGCCCGAGCCGGTCATGCGGGGCTGCAGGCCTAGACGGCGCAGCCGGTCGAGGGCTGTAGCGACGTCGGGACACAGGCGCACGGCCACGGGTTGCAAATCGTTGCGGCCCCACGGTCGAACGGGATCGACAGCGATACCGGCAACGAAGTCGCGTATTATAGCCAATGGCGTGGCCCGCTCCAGGTCGCTGGCGGTATAAATCGCGGCGGTCGCGGTGCCAGCGGCCGGCTTGACGATCGCGTAGCGGGCTGCGGGCAGGTCCACGGGCGTGAGTCGCTCCCCGATCCCTTCGACCCAGGCGTTGCGTCCCCCTAAAAAAAACGGCACGTCGGCCCCCAGTCGGGTGCCCAGGCGGATCAGCGCGTCGCGCGGCCAGTCCAGCCCCCATAGGCGGTTGAGGGCCATCAGGGTGCTGGCCGCGTCGCTGGATCCACCGCCTAGGCCAGCCTGCTGCGGGATGCGCTTGTCCAGCACGATGTGCGCGCCCAGGGGGCAGCCGCTGGCCGCTTGCAGGGCACGCGCGGCGCGTAGGCACAGGTCGTCCTCGGGCAGGGGGGGCGAGGTGTCGCCGGTGGGACGCAGGTCTTCGCGCGACAAGCGGCCATCACGCCGCGCCTCCAGGTGCAGCGTATCGGCCCAGTCCACCAGCCGAAAGACCGACTGCAGTTCGTGGTAGCCGTCGGCCCGGCGGCCGGTGACGTGCAGAAACAGATTGATCTTAGCGGGGGCGGGAACGTCGAGCAGTCGTTGCATGGATCAGGGTTGCCAGAGCAGGCGCAGATCGGCGGCAGGTGGTGGGGTGGCGCGGCGCGCGCGCAGGCGGCCTTGCGGCTGCCCCGTCAGGTCCACCTCCCAGCCCGGGACGTTCTGGGCTGCGCCGCCGAGCCAGGCAAACAGGGCCGCGACCGGCAGTGGCGCGCCGGTCAGATCGGCGGTCAGGGCCTCCAGGCTGTCGTAACGGCGAGGGGGGGCATCGCCGCGGTCCAGCCAGGCGCCTGCGCCGTCCCAGTGGATCGTGGCCACGGTTTGCCCCAGGGAGGTGTACAGGCGCAGCACGCCATGGGCGGGCGTGCCGTCCAGCTCGAAGCTGGCGGTCCAGCGCTGGGGGGGCTCCGTCGCTAGAGTAAGGGCGAGCCGCCCGCTCCATGCCGCGGGCGTCGGCGCGGGGGGTGCGGCGCATCCAGCGAGTAGCACCCCGGCGACGAGCGCGAGCGCCACCGCTCGCCGCCGCGCCCCGCTGCGCGGCCTCACGGTTCGACGCCGAGGCGCCGCAGCGTCTCGGTGAGGGTTCGGTTGCGGCGGTCGAGTTCGAGCCCCTGGCGCCAGACCGCGCGGGCCAGGTCGGACTCGCCCAGCACCCAGAGCACTTCGCCCAGATGGGCAGCGATTTCGGCATCGGGGCGGCGTTGCAGCGCGTCGGCGAGCAGTCGGCGCGCTTCGCTCAGATTGCCCAGGCGGAACTCCACCCAGCCCAGGCTGTCGATGATATAGGCATCGTCCGGGGCGCGGCGCAGGGCTTCCTGGATCAGCGCTTTGGCCTCGGACAGGCGTTCGCCCCGGTCGGCCAGCGCGTAGCCCAGGGCGTTGTAGGCGTGGGGGTCGTCCGGTTGGCGCCGGATCAGCTCGCGCAGCAGGCGCTCCATCTCGGCCAGCCGCCCCAGCCGCTCGGCGGCCATGGCCTGCTCGTACATCAGATCGGTGTCGGCCGGGGCCGTCTGCAGCGCGTGGTTCAGGAGGTCGTAGGCCTCCAGCGCATGGTCGTGGTCGCGCAACAGGCGGGCTTCGGCCACGCGCAAGCGGCGCTGACCCTCGGCATCCAGGGTTGGAGCCGGCTGCAGCAGGGCGCGGGCTTCGGGCAGCCGACCTCGCTCCGCCAGTGCCCGTGCGTACGCGATGCGCACGGCGGGGTCGGTGTCCGTTGCGTCCCGTGTGGCGAGCAGATGGCGCTGAAGGAGGGATTCGGCATCGGCCGGCCAGGCGTCCAGCAGCTCCAGCGCCAGCAGCGCCGCGGGCGCGGAGCGGGGATCGGCACGCACCGCCTGACGCGCGGATTGCAGCGCGTCGGCGTCCCGTCCGGCCTGGCGCTGCACGCGCCCGAGTGCCGCCCAGGCCGCGGCAGCGGTGTCCGGTGCGCGCAGGGAGGGCTCGAGCGCCACGCGGGCGGCGGCCGCGGCTTCGGTTTTGTCCGTGGCGCGGGCCAGCGCTGATGGCACCAGCGCAATCAGCCCGGGCCGGCGCGCGGCGGGGGCGGCGCGGATCCAGTCGCGCAGCAGCGGGCCCATGTCGCGTACGCGCTGCAGGCCGATCAGCAGTTGCAGCTCGGTGCGGCGCGCTTCGTCGTCGTTGGGCAGCGCGGCCGACCAGTCCCGCGCGGCGGTCAGCGCGGCCTGCGGGGCGCGGCCTTGCAGCGCGATTTCGATGGCGCGCTGGAACAGCTCCGGCTGGCGCGTGCGCTTGGCCGCATCGAGGATGAGGGAATACGCCGCGCCGGGGTCGCTGCGGCGCTGCAGCTCGCCCAGCAGCAGCTGGTAGAACAGCTCGGCGTCGAGCGCCGAGGGCTGCGTGGTCTGGGTCGCGGGCAGGCTCGGCTGATTGGGGGCCGTCTGCCCCAGCGCTGTTGGGGCGTGCCACAGACAGCCGAGCGGCCAGAGGGTGACGAGCAGGGGGCGCAGGCGCGGCATGGAGGTTCCGTTACGGACGATGCCCGATTGATCATAATCCAGCGCGTTCGTTCATGCCCTGGCGCGTCGATCCCCATGCCCGAGTTGCCCGAAGTCGAAGTCACCCGGCTGCGCATCGCCGACCGGCTGGTTGGCGCGCGCATCGCGGCCGTGCGGTTGGGGCAGCCGTTGCGCTGGCCGCTGGGGGTGGCGCCGCAAGCGCTGGTAGGGCGCCAAGTGCGGTCGGTGCGGAGGCGGGGCAAGTATCTGTTGCTCGATCTGGACGAGGGCTTGCTGCTGTTGCACCTGGGCATGTCGGGCAGCCTGACGATGGGTGAGGCGCTGCCGCCACCGGGGCGCCACGACCATCTGGATCTGCACACCGATCGCGGCACACTGCGGCTTCACGATCCGCGCCGCTTTGGTGCCGTGGTCCATGCGCGCGGCGAGGACGACGCGGTGGCACAGCGACTGCTGGGCGGCCTGGGGGTGGAGCCATTGGATCCCGCCTTCGACCCGATCCGCTTCCACGCCGCGCTGCGCGGCCGGCGCGCCCCGATCAAAACCGTGCTGCTGGGGGGCGACGTCGTGGTTGGGGTCGGCAACATTTACGCGAGCGAGGCGCTGTTTCTGGCAGGCATTCGGCCCACGACGCCGGCCATGCGCCTGAGCCGGCCGCGCGCGGCCCGGTTGCACGCCACCATACGGCAGGTGTTGCAACGCGCGCTGGCCGTCGGGGGCAGCACCCTGCGGGACTTCCGCGTCGATGGGCAAGTCGGCTACTTTCAGCTCGAGATGTGGGTGTACGACCGCGCTGGGCAGCCGTGCCGGGTTTGCGGCACGCCGATCCGCATGATCCGACAGGGCCAGCGCTCCACCTATTACTGCCCGCGCTGCCAGGCTCGCTGAGCGCCCCCGCTGAGCGGCGGGCCCGTGCCAGGGGCGCGCGGCGCGGCCGGTGGGGTGTATAGTGGTCCGACCGACGGATCCGCCGCCACCGCTCATGTCGTTTGCCCACGATTTCGATGCCCACAGCGCCTGGCGCCGCGAGCAGGCGCAGCGCCTGCGCACCCTGGCCGATGCGCTGGCGGCGCGCGATTTGCTCGACGCCGGGCTGCACGAGCGGCTGGAGCGCCTGCAGCGCCAGTTGCAGACGGACAAGGTGATGGTGGCTTTCGTCGCGGAGGTTTCGCGTGGCAAGTCGGAACTCATCAACGCCGTGTTTTTCGCCGGCTACGGGCGCCGCATCATGCCCGCGAGTGCGGGGCGCACCACGATGTGCCCCACCGAGCTGGGCTACGACCGCGAACTGCCCCCTTGCCTGCGCCTGTTGCCCATCGAGACGCGGCTGCAGCCGCAGTCGCTGCTGGAGTGGCGCAGCGCCCCTGAGCGCTGGGAGCGCATCGACCTGGATGTGCAGGACTCGGAGCAGCTCGCGCGCGCCATCGAGAAGGTGGCCGAGGTGCAGCGCGTGCCGGTCGAGCAGGCCCGGGCGCTGGGGTTTTGGCACGACGACAGACCCGAGGACAACCCGCTGCCCGGGGCCGATGGTCTGGTCGAGGTGCCGCGCTGGCGCCACGCGCTCATCAACATGGCGCATCCGCTGCTCAAGCAGGGGCTGGTGGTGCTGGACACGCCTGGGCTCAACGCCATCGGTGCTGAGCCCGAGCTGACGGTGGGCCTGTTGCCGCTGGCGCAGGCGGTGGTGTTCGTGCTGGCGGCCGATGCCGGGGTGAGCAAGTCGGATCTGGCGATGTGGCGCGAGCATCTGGCGCCTGCGGTCGAGGGTGTGGATGCCCGGCTGGTGGTGCTCAACAAGATCGACGTGCTGTGGGACGGTCTGAGCACGCCAGCCGAGATCGACGCCCAGATCGAGCGCCAGCAGGCCACGACGGCACAAGTGTTGGGCGTGGAGCCGGCGCAGGTGATCGCGGTATCAGCGCAGAAGGGCCTGGTGGCCAAGGTACGCGGGGACGAGGGACTGCTAGCCGACAGCCGCCTGCCCGACCTGGAGCGGGCGCTGACCGAGACCGTGCTGCAGCGCCGGCGCGACGACCTGGGCGGCCGGGTGGACGCAGCCCTGGCCGCCGTGGTGGCGGAGATCGAGCAACGCTGGCGGCTGCGTGAGCGCGAGTGGCAGGACCAGATCGACGAGCTGGACGGGCTACGCGGCAAGAACATGGCCGTGATCGCTCAGATGCGCCGCCGCATCGAGCAGGAGCAGCGCGACTTCGACGCCGGTGGCATGCGTATCCAGGCCCTGCGCAGCGTGCACCTGAAACTGCTGCGCGAGCTTTTTGGTTTGCTGGGCAGCCAGTCCCTGCAAGCCGGGGTGGCGTCGCTGGCCGGGGCGTTGCGCCAGCCGGGGGTCAAGCTGGGTATCCGGCGCACCTACACGGACGCTTTTGCCCGCTTGCACGCCACGCTGGACGAGGCCCGGCGCAAGGCCGACGAGGTGCAGACCATGCTGCAGGCGTCCTTCCGCAGCCTGAACGCCGAGTATGGCTTCGCTCTGCAACTGCCCGGTGGGCTGGATCTGTGGCCCTTCGCGGCCGAGCTGCGCGACATCGAACGCAGCCACCTGCAGTATTTGGGGCTGACGAATGTGCTGCGGCTGGTCCAGGCCGAGTATGCGGACCGCCTGGCCAAGGCCGTCGTGGGGCGGCTGAAGGCGGTGTTCGATGCCGCGAGTGCCGAGGTGGAATCGTGGAACAAGGCGGCTGCGGCGCAGCTCGACGCGCAGCTGCGCGAACGGCGGCGCCACTTTGCCCGCCGGCTGGAGACCGTGCACCGCATCGAAGCGGCGGCGGGCGCGCTGGACGAGCGCCTGGCCGAGCTGCAGGCCCAGCGCGAGAGCGCGGCGCGGGACGTGGAGGCTTTGCGGCGGTTGCTGGACCGCCCCGACCGTCCGAACCAACCCGATAGCCCCGATAGATCCCCCGAGTCGGCCCTCCAGCCCGCCGCCCCCGGACACGCCGAACAGCCATGAACGCGGGGGTGGCCGACATCCCCGCGGCGGTGCGGGCAGGGTTTTTTGCGCGGGTGGTCGCATGGCAACGAGCGCATGGCCGGCATGACCTGCCTTGGCAGGGCACGCGCGACCCGTACCGCGTCTGGCTGTCCGAGATCATGCTGCAGCAGACGCAGGTGCGCACCGTGCTCGGTTACTACCCGCGGTTTTTGCAGCGTTTTCCCACCGTGCAGGCGTTGGCCGATGCCTCGTTGGACGAGGTGCTGGCCCTGTGGAGCGGGCTGGGCTACTACAGCCGGGCGCGCCATTTGCATGTCTGCGCACGGGTGGTGGTCACGCAGCATGGCGGGCACTTCCCGACCAGCGCCGAAGCCTTGGCGACCTTGCCAGGCATTGGTGCTTCCACCGCCGCGGCGATTGCGGCGTTTTGCTTTGGCGAGCGCCGCTCCATCCTGGATGGCAATGTGCGGCGGGTGTTGTCCCGGGTGCTGGCCGATGCCGGCGACCCGGCCCGCGCGGCCGCGCAACGGGGCCTGTGGGCCGCGGCCCAGGCGCTGGTGCCGCCGGAGGCCACGCCGGACGACATGGCGGCCTACACCCAGGGGCTGATGGACCTGGGCGCGACCGTCTGCACCCGCAGCCGGCCGCAGTGTGAAGCCTGTCCCGTGGCTGCGCTGTGCGCGGGCCGGGCCAGCGGCGACCCCACCGCCTGGCCACGCCGCGCGCCGAGGGCGGCCAGGCGCACCGAGGCCTGGTGCCTGCCGCTGTACCAGCGGGCGGACGGGGCCTGGTGGCTGCAGCGCCGCCCTCCACGCGGCATCTGGGCAGGGCTGTGGGCGCCGCCCGTGCTGGCCGCGGTGGAGGGACTCGCCACCTGGCTGCGGGATCATCCCGGCGTGGAGGCGGACTGGCCCGCGGCGTTCAGACACGCTCTGACGCACCGAGAGCTGCGGCTGCAGCCGGTGGTGTGCCGCCTGCCGGGAGGACCCGATTCGAGCACGGCACCCTTGGCTCCGGGGGTGGAGCGCGATCAGGGCGCCTGGTGCCCGCCGTCCGACGCGTTGGCGCTCGGGCTGCCGGCGCCGGTGCGCGTCTGGCTCCAAAACCTGGCGTCGGACAGCCGCACATCCAGCTCCCGGTGACGGCGCTGCACCGACCAGGTCGCGGCGAAGTGGGCGGCCAGCCGCTCCACCAAATAGACTGAGCGGTGCTGGCCACCGGTGCAGCCGATGGCGACCGTGACATAGCTGCGGTGGTCGCGCACCATCCCGGGCAGCCAGTGTTCCAGAAAGGCGGTGATCTGCGCCTGCATGGCGGCGACTTCGGGCTCGGCGTCCAGATAGGCGGCCACCGCGGCGTCCAGCCCCGTCAGCGGGCGCAGCGCCGGTTCGTAGTGCGGGTTGGGCAACATGCGCACATCGAACACATAGTCGGCGTCCATGGGGATGCCGCGCTTGAACGCGAACGATTCGAACACCAGGGACAGAGAGGCAGGTGCGCGTAGCAGCAGGGCCTTGACCTCGGTGCGCAACTGGGCGGCCTTGAGCTGGCTCGTGTCGATCACCAGCGCCCCCTCGCGCAGCGCGGCGAGCAGCTCTCGCTCCAGTGCCAGGGCATCGACCAGGGCGCGGCGCTGGTCGGTGCTGCCGCGCACGGACAGCGGGTGCATGCGCCGGGTTTCGGAGTAGCGGCGCACCAGCACGTCGTCCGTCGCGTCGAGGAACAGCACGGTCAATGCCACATCGCTCTGGCGCAGGGCCGCCAGCCGCTGTGGCAGGCCGGGCAGCGACGCCGCGCTGCGCACGTCGATCGCCACGGCCACCCGGTCGGCCTGGTGCTTCCGCTCGACATCGATGAACGCCTCCAGCAACTCGGGCGGTAGGTTGTCCACGCAGTAAAAGCCGGAGTCCTCCAGGGCATGCAAGGCGACCGATTTGCCCGAACCGGACATGCCGGTGATCAACACCACGTGCGGGGCGGCGGTCGTCATGCTTGCAGAAGCTCCCGGGCGTGGGCCCGCGACGTGTCGGAGCCGTGGCCGCCGAGCATGCGCGCCAGCTCCTCGACGCGCGCGTCGCCTTCCAGAGGCGTGACCTGACTGACGGTGGCATCGCCCAGCCGTGCCTTGCTGACTTGCAGGTGGTGGTGCGCGCAGGCGGCCACCTGGGGCAGGTGGGTCACGGCGAGCACCTGCCGGTCGGCGCCCAGCCGGCGCATGAGCCGCCCCACCGTGTGGGCGACCGTGCCGCCGATCCCGCTGTCCACCTCGTCGAAGATCAGCGTCGGGGCTTCGCCCAATTGGCTGGTCACGACGGCGATGGCCAGCGCGATGCGCGACAGCTCGCCGCCGGAGGCCACCTTGCCCACCGGCCGCGGCGTGACCCCGGGGTGGCCCGCAACCAGAAAGTCGACACGCTCCAGCCCTGCGGCTTGCGGCTCGGGCAGCGGCTCGAGACGGACTTCGAACCGGCCACCGGCCATGCCCAGGCCTTGCATGGCCTCGGTGATGGCGGCGCCCAGCCGTTCGGCCGCGGGTTGACGCTGGCGCGAGACGGCCTGCGCTTCGGCCAGAAAGGCCTGCCGCGCGTGCTCGGCCCGGGTGCGCAGGGCATCCAGATCGGCGGCTTCGTCCAATGCGCGCAGCCGCGCCTGCCAATCCTGCCAGCGTTGCGGCAATTCCTGCGGTGGGCAGCGGTGGCGGCGCGCCAGCCCCATCCAGCGCGACAGGCGCTCATCCAGCGCGGCCAGCGCGGCCGGGTCCAGCTCGGTGTGGTGGGCGTGGTGTTGCAGGTCGTGGCAGGCGTCGTCGATCTGCGCCAGGGCCTGCTGCAGCACATCGGCGATGGCGCTATAGCGCGGCTCGATGTGCTGCTGGTCCCGCAGCGCATGGATGGCCTGCCCGACCAGCCGTGAGGCGTTGACGTCCGCGCCGTCCAGTGCGTCAAGGGCGGCCCGCGCGGTGTCGATCAGCGTTTGCGCGTGCGCCAGCCGCGTGTGCTGGCGGTTGAGTTCGTCCCATTCGTCCGCGCCTGGGGCCAGGCGGCTCACCTCGTCCACCTGCCATTGCAGGCGCTCGCGTTCCGCCTCGCGGGTGGCCTGGGTGGCCGCCGCCGACTCCAGCGCGGCGACGGCCGCACGCCATGCCGCCCATGCGGCGCGCAGCGCCGATGTGTCCAGCCGGGCGTAGCGGTCGAGCAGATCGCGCACGGCGTCGGGGCGGGTCAGGCTTTGCCAGGCATGCTGGCCGTGGATGTCCACCAGGTGCTCACCCAAGGCCCGCAACTGCGCCGCGGTGGCCGGGCTGCCGTTGATCCAGCCCCGGCTACGGCCCTGCGCATCGACCGTGCGGCGCAGCAGCACCGGCTCGCCCGGTGCGGCATCGAACCCCTGTTCCGCCATCCAGTGGGCGGCGGCGGGCGGGGCGTCGAACTCGCCGGCCACCTCGGCGCGGCCGGCCCCCTCGCGCACCACATGGGCCTCGGCCCGGCCTCCGAGCAGCAACTGCAGGGCGTCGATCAGGATGGACTTGCCCGCCCCGGTCTCGCCCGTGAGGGCCGTGAAGCCGGGCCCCAGGTCCACCTCCAGGGCGCGGACGATGACGAAGTCGCGAACCGCCAGCCGCAGCCAGCTCATGCCACCACCCCTTCGTTCCAGTGCAGCTTGCGCCGCAGGGTGTCGAAATAGCTCCAGCCCACGGGGTGCAGCAGCCGCAGCGTGTGGGCCGAGCGGCGCACCGCGATCCGGTCACCCGGCAACAGGCTGGTGAAGGTCTGCATGTCGAAGTGGGCGCTCGGCTCGCGTCCGGCCACGACCTCGATGGCGATCTCGCCGTCGCTGGGTAACACGATGGGGCGGTTGGACAGGGTGTGGGGTGCGATGGGCACCATGATCCATCCGGCGATGGCCGGGTGGATGAGCGGGCCACCCGCCGACAAGGCATAGGCGGTGGAGCCCGTGGGCGAGGCGATGATCAGTCCGTCGGCGCGCTGGTTGGCGACGAAGTGGCCATCCACCTCCACACGCAGCTCCACCATGCTGGGGGCGCCGCCCCGGTTCACCACCACGTCGTTCATGGCGATGGTCTGGAACACGCAATCGCCATCGCGCCAGACACCGGCCTGCATCAGGGCGCGGTGTTCTTCCTCGTAGGCGCCGCGCAGCATCGGGCGCAGAATGTCCGCAAAGCGGTCGAACGGGATGTCGGTGATGAAGCCCAGACGCCCCTGGTTGATGCCGATGAGCGGCACGCCGCACGGCCCGAACTGGCGACCGATGCCCAGCATCGTGCCGTCGCCGCCGACGACCAGAGCCAGGTCGCAGTGGGCGCCGATGCCGACAACGTCCAGCGCCCCATCGCCCAGCGGCCCCACGTGGTGCGCCGTCTCGCGCTCCAGCGTGACTTCGCAGCCCTGTTCGTGCAAAAAGTGCACCACCCGCTCGAGCGCGTCGCGGCTGCCGCTCGCGTGGTACTTGCCCACCAGCGCCACCCGCCGAAACCGCAGCGGGAGGTCGCGCTCGGCATACGGCGCGGGCGACGGGGGCAGCACGGGGGGGCGATTCATGCTCAAATTACAACATGGGTTTCTGACGGTGGGATGATGTTAGACGAGCGTTCCAGATTGCTGCTCAAGGCGTTGGTCGAGCGCTACATAGCCGACGGCCAGCCGGTGGGCTCGCGCACGCTGTCCAAGGCGGCCGGGCTGGATCTGTCGCCGGCCACCATCCGCAACGTGATGAGTGACCTGGAGGATCTGGGTCTGGTGGCCAGCCCGCACACCTCGGCCGGGCGCATCCCCACGCCGCGCGGCTACCGCTACTTCGTGGACACGATGCTGACCGTGCGGCGCGGCGAGCTGTCCGCCATCGACGCCCTGCAGACGCCGGCGCTGGCGGCCGACCAGCCCCGACAGGTGCTCAGTCAGGCCGCGCAATTGCTGTCGCAGCTCTCGCACTTCGTGGGGGTGGTGCGGGTGCCGCGCCGGCCGGTGGTGTTTCGGCACATCGAGTTTTTGCGCCTGTCGGAGCGGCGGGTACTGGTCATTCTGGTGTCGCCAGACGGGGATGTGCAAAACCGCATCCTGCATCCACACAACGAGTTCACGCAGGACCAGTTGCAGTCGGCGGCCAACTTCCTGAATGCCACCTACGCGGGACTGACCTTGGACGCGGTGCGCGAGCGCTTGCGCCACGAGGTGGATGCCCTGCGCGGCGAGATTGCGGGCCTGATGGTCAAGGCCGTCGAAGCCAGCAGCGAGGCGGCCGAGGCCGACGAAGTGCTCATCGCGGGCGAGCGCAACCTGCTGGCGGTGGACGACTTTGCCCGTGACATGGGCAACCTGCGCAAGCTGTTCGATCTGTTCGAGCAGAAAACCCAGGTGATGCGCCTGCTCGATATTTCCAGCCAAGCCGACGGTGTGCGGATTTTCATTGGCGGCGACAGCCAGGTGGTGCCGTACGAGGAGTTGTCCGTGGTCAGCGCGCCGTACGAGGTGGACGGCCAGGTGGTGGGCACGCTCGGCGTCATCGGCCCGCAGCGCATGCCCTACGACCGCATGATCCAGATCGTCGACATCACAGCCAAACTGGTGGGCAGCGCCCTGAGTCAGACCCGGCCGGAGTGAGGGGGACCGCTACAATCCCGCGCTGGCTGGGGCGTTAGCTCAGTCGGTTAGAGCAGGGGACTCATAATCCCTTGGTCGCAGGTTCGAGCCCTGCACGCCCTACCAAGTCGCCGAAAATTCGCGGCGGCAGCCGAAAGGGCCAAAAAGTTGTGTATACTTTCGGCTTCAGCAAGCGGCTGTAGCTCAGTTGGATAGAGTACTTGGCTACGAACCAAGGGGTCGTGGGTTCGAATCCTGCCAGCCGCGCCACACACCAAAGGCCAGTCCCAGCGACTGGCCTTTTTTCTGGCTGAGCCCTGGACATCGCATGCCCGATCCGGCCGACATCGAACTGCTGGACCTGACCGCCGGCTACGAGCGCCATCCGGCTGTGCACCATGTCAGCCTGCGCTGGCGGCGTGGCGAGCTGGCCGCGGTCGTCGGTCCGAATGGGGCGGGCAAATCCACGCTGCTCAAGTGCGTGGCCGGGCGGATGCGACCGATGCACGGCGAGGTGCGGGGGCTGTGTCCGAGCGGGGTAGCCTACCTGCCGCAGATCAGCGAGGTGGATCGGTCCTTCCCCGTCACCGTGGTGGAATTGGTCGCGATGGGCCTGTGGCACGAGCTGGGGCCGTTGGGTCGGCCCTCGCGCGCGCAGCGCGAGCGGGTGCAGACGGCCATCGCGGCGGTGGGCTTGCAGGGTTTCGAGTCGCGCACGCTCGACACCTTATCGGGGGGGCAGTTTCAGCGGGCGCTGTTCGCCCGCCTGATGCTGCAGGATGCCCCGGTCGTGCTGCTGGACGAGCCGTTTACCGGCGTCGATGCGCGCACGCTCGAGGACTTGGTGTGCGTGCTGCGGCGCTGGCACGAGGAGGGGCGCACCGTGGTGGCCGTGCTGCACGATATGGAACTGGTACGGGCGGTTTTCCCCACGACAACGCTGTTGGCGCGCGAGTTGGTCGCTCATGGTCCGACCGCGCAGGTGCTGACCGACGCCCATCTGTTGCGCGCTCGCCGGCTGCAGGAGGCCTTCGACGAGCGGGCCGAGCTGTGCGACATCGACGAGGCGGCCACCGCCGGGAAGGCACCGCATGGGCACCGGCATTGATGCGCTGCTGACTTGGCTGGGCGCGGCCTCGGGACTGGAGTTCGACTTTATGCGCCGCGCGGCGCTGGGCTGCCTGTTGCTGGCGCTGGGGTCGGCCCCGGTGGGCGTGTTTCTGATGCTGCGCCGTATGAGCCTGATGGGGGACTCGGTGGCGCACGCCATCCTGCCCGGCGCGGCCATCGGGTATTGGTTGGCTGGCTTGTCGCTGCCCGCCATGACGCTGGGCGGGGTGCTGGGCGGCCTCGTCGTGGCGGCGGCGGCCGGGGTGGTCGCGCGGCACACGGTGATGCGCGAGGACGCCGCCCTAGCGGGGTTCTACCTCGTCTCACTTGCGCTGGGGGTGCTGATTCTGTCCGTGCGCGGCAGCCAGGTGGATTTGCTGCACGTGCTGTTTGGCTCGGTGCTGGCGCTGGAAGGGTCGGTGCTGGCGCTGCTCGGCGCCGTGGTACTGCTCACCGTCATGGGCTTGGCGCTGCTGTGGCGGCCATTGGTGATGGAGTGCGTGGATCCGGCGTTTCTGCGTGGGGTCAGCCAGTGGGGGGCCGTGGCGCACCACGGGTTTTTGGCGCTGGTGGTGATCAATTTGGTGGCCGCGTTCCACGCCCTGGGCACGCTGATGGCGGTGGGCATGATGGTGCTGCCGGCGGCCAGCGCGCGGTTCTGGTTTCGGCGCCTGCAGCCGATGCTGGCGGCGGCCGTGGCGACGGCTGCGGTGGGGTCCCTGCTGGGGCTTTGGTGGTCGTATGCGACGGACTGGCCCACCAGCCCAGCCATCGTGTTGCTGCTCGGGGGGTGGTATGCGGTGTCGATGCTGATCGGCCGCTATGGCTGGTGGCGCCAGCGGCGGGTGCCGCACCGGCATCTCAAGGGGTAAACCTGGGGTCAAGCGCGGCGTGTCACCGCCGCGTCGCGCGAAGCCGCTAAGCTAGCACCCCATGCAAGCGTGGCGTGCCTCCCTGCTCTGGTTCGATCCGCACGCGGACGAGCCCCATCTCCGGTACGCAGACGACGGCCTGCTGGTCACGGCCTCTGGCGGCGACGGCGTGCGTCGGGTCGTTGCCGTGGGCGCCTTCGACACGCTGCGGGCGGCATATCCGGACGTTCCGCTCGCCGAGCGCCGCGGCCGGCTGATCGCGCCCGGCTTCATCGATCTGCATATCCACTACCCGCAGACAGATGTGATCGGCTCGCCTGCCGAAGGGTTGTTTCCCTGGCTGCAGCAGTACACCTTTCCGCACGAGTCGCGCTTTGCCAACCCGGTCCATGCACGCGCCGTGGCCCGGTTTTTTTGCGACGAGCTGCTGCGCCACGGGGTCACGACGGCGCTGACGTTTGCCACCTCTCACCCCGGTTCGGTCGACGCGCTGATGGCCGAGGCCGAGGCACGCGGGCTGCGCTGTATCGCCGGCAAGGTGCTGCAGGACCGGCACAGCCCCGACGGTGTGCGCGACCGCACCGAGCAGTCCTTGCGCGATACCGAGGCCTTGATCGCCCGCTGGCACGGCCGCGCGCGGTTGGGTTATGCCATCACCCCGCGCTTTGCGCCGAGTTGCAGCGATGCCCAGATGCGCGGCGCCGGTGAACTGGCGGCCCGCTACCCGGACGCCTGGATCCAGTCCCATGTGGCCGAGAACGTGGACGAGGTGCGCTGGGTGCGCGAGCTATACCCCCAAGACCGCAGTTACCTGGCCGTCTATGAGCGTTTTGGTCTGCTGCGCGAGCGTGCGGTGTACGCCCACGGCATTTACTTGGACGCGGACGACCACCGGGCGCTGGCCCAAAGCGGTGCGGCGATTGCGGTGTCGCCGACGAGCAATCTGTTTTTGGGCAGCGGTTTTTTCGACTACGCCGCGGCGTGCGCGGGCGGCGTGCGCCTGGGCTTGGCCAGCGATGTGGGTGGGGGCATGAGCTTCAGCCCCTTCGCCACCATGCGGGCGGCCTACACGGTCGGCCGGGCGGCGGTGCGGGGCGATGGACGGCCCAAAACGGGGGTGAGCTTGAGCCCGTTCGACCTATGGTGGCAGCACACGGCGGGCGCGGCGCGGGCGCTGGGGCTGGGGGGCGTGGTGGGGTCGCTCGCGCCGGGCAGCGAGGCGGATTTCGTCGTCCTCGACCCCGCGGCGACCCCGCTGCTGGCGCGCCGCACGGCGCAGGCCGAGTCACTGGCCGAATGGCTGTTTGCGCTCATCATGCTGGCCGACGACCGCGCGGTGTCCGAGGTGGTCGTCGCCCAAGGGCCCGGTAAATGGATCTTTACCGGTGGTGCATGCGCCGTTCATGTCGGGCCCCCACCATTGCGCTGAATCATGGATCGAAACTGGATGTCTGTCCTGGTGACGACCCGGGCCGCGGTCGGGGCGCTGGTTCTGGCGCTGGCCGGCTGCGCCAGCGTGTCGCCACCCCGCCCGGCCGCGGAACTGCCGCTGACCCCGCAGCGCTGGAGCGCGGCTGACCGCACGACCGAGGTGGACGGGGCCGTGCCCCTGCAGCGGTGGTGGACCGCGTTTGGCGACCCCGGGCTGACCGAACTGGTGGAAGCCGCGCTGGCGGCCAACCCCGACCTGGCCGGTGCGGCGGCGGCCGTCGCGCAGGCGCGCGCGCTGCGTGACGTGGCGCGTGCGGCGACCGGGCCGGCGGTCGATGCCAGCGCGGCCGTCCAACGCGGCCGGGTTGGCTCCGCCCCTGCCGGGACCACGGTGCGGGCCGGGCTGGACGCCGGCTGGGAGGTGGACTGGTTTGGCCGGCGCGCGGCGGCCCTGCGGGCGGGTGATGCCGACGTGGCTGCCAGCGAGGCTAATCTGGGGCTGGTGCGCCTGACCCTGGCGGCGGAGGTGGCCGCCACCTATTTCGAGGGCTGGGGCGCGCGCGAGCGGCTGCGGGTGGCTCAGCAGAGCCTGGCCGCACAGCTCGACAGCCTGGAGCTGACCCAGTGGCGCGTGCAGGCGGGGCTGGCCTCGGCGCTGGACCTGGAGACGGCGCGCGCGGCGGTCGAGCAGACCCGCGCCAGCCTGCCGGTGCTGGAGGTTTCGGTTCGCCAGTCGATGCATGCGCTGGCGGTGCTCACCGGGCGTGCGCCGGGGGCCGAGCTGCCCGATCCACCCGCAGCCGCCCCGGCGCCCCCGACCGCCTGGACGCTGCCGCTGCCGGCCGACGTGCTGCGCCAGCGCCCGGACGTGGCGGCGGCACAGGCCCGCTTGCAGGCCGCTTTTGCGCGCGCCGACCAGGCGGAGGCGGCGCGTTGGCCCACCCTGCGCCTGGGTGGCAGTTTGAGTTTGGCTGCCCCTCGGGTGGCGGACCTGTTCGATGTGACTGCGCTGACGCGCGCGCTGGCGCTCAATCTGGCCGCCACCGTGTTCGACGGCGGCGCCGCACAGGCCCAGGCGCGTGCCCAGGCGGCCGCGGCGGAGCAGGCCCGCGCGGCGCTGGCCGCCACTTTGCTGGAGGCCTTGCGCGACGTCGAAAATGCCCTGGTCGCTCTGGCGGGGGACCGGGAGCGGCTGCTGCGGCTGCAGGACGCCGTCTCGGCGGCCCGGCAAGCCGAGCAACTGGCCACTCAGCGCTATGCTGCCGGTTTGATCGACTACCGTGCCATGCTCGAGGCCCAGCGGACCTTGCTGGCACTGCAGGGCGATTTGGCCGCGGCCCGCACCGCCTGGACCGTGGGGCATGTCCGTTTGGTAAAGGCGCTTGGGGGCGGCTGGTCCCCGACCGATGTCGGCCCCGGACCGCTTGCAGCCACCGTTCAACCTTGACGTTTCCGCGATGAACCCGTTCCGACGCCAGTCTGCCTCGTCCGCCGCCGTCGATGCGCTGCTGGGCGATGACCGTCCCCCCCGTTGGTGGCGACGCCCGCTGTGGTGGGGGCTGTTGGTGCTTGTGGCGGCGGCCGCTTTTGGCTGGCAGGCCTGGCAGGCGCGCAGCGCACGTCAGGCCCATCCCGTGTACGTAACCGAGCCGATCAAGCGCGGCGATCTGACCCTGACCGTCTCGGCCAATGGCACCCTGCAGCCGGTGCGGTCGGTCAACATCGGCAGCGAGCTGTCCGGCACCGTGCGCGAGGTGCTGGTCGATGTCAACGACCGCGTGACCCGCGGCCAGGTGCTGGTCGTGTTCGACACGGCCAAGTTGCAGGACCAGGTCAACAGCGCCCGAGCGGCGGTAGCTGCGGCGCTGGCCCAGGTGGCGCAGGCCGATGCGTCGGCGCGCGAGGCGCAGATCCAGTTGGGGCGGCTGGAGGAAGTCGCGCGCCTGTCGGGCGGCAAGGTGCCGTCGGCGGCCGAGCTGGATGCGGCGCGCGCGGCACTGGAGCGGGCGCAGGCCGGGCAGGCCACGGCCCGCGCGGCGGTGGAGCAGGCGCGCGCCACGCTGTCCACCAACGAGACCAACTTGGCCAAGGCCTCGATTCGCTCGCCCATCGACGGGGTGGTGCTATCGCGCAACGTCGATCCGGGCAATGCGGTGGCCGCGTCGCTGCAGGCGGTGACGCTTCTAACCATCGCGCGCGACCTGCGGCAACTCAAGCTCGATGTCGCCGTGGACGAAGCCGACGTCGGCGTGGTGCACGAGGGCCAGGCCGCCAGCTTCACGGTCAGCGCTTATCCGCGCCGGCGTTACCCGGCGACGGTCGGGCGCGTGGCCTTTGGCGCGACCAAGACCGACAACGTCATCACCTACACGGCCACGCTGGACGTGGACAACCAGGACCTGTCGCTGCGGCCCGGGATGACGGCCACTGCCAACATCCGCGCGGTGGAGCGCAAGGGCGTGCTGCTGGTGCCCAACACCGCGCTGCGCTTCACCCCGAGCAATTCGGCGCCGCAGACGTCCGGCGGCGGACTGGCGGGACTGCTGATGCCCAAGCCCCCCACCGCTGGCCGCAAGACCGCCCGCGTGGACATGCGCGCTGGCCCGCGCCAGATCTGGGTGCTGCGCGATGGCCAGCCCCAGGCCATCCCCGTCACCGTCGGCATCAGCGACGGCCGCCAGTCCGAGGTGAGCGGCGAAGGCCTGAGCGAGGGGCTGCCGGTGATCGTCGAGCAGCGCAGCATCGGTCGCGCGCCATGAGTGTCGCCGTCCCGCTGATCCGGCTGCGCGGCGTGACCAAAACCTACGGTCAGGGCGCGGCCGCCTTCCAGGCCCTGCGCGGCGTGGATCTGGAGGTGTGCGCCGGTGACTTCGTCGCCATCATGGGGCCGAGCGGATCGGGCAAATCCACGGCGATGAATGTGCTGGGCCTGCTCGACACGCCCAGCAGTGGGGAGTACCGTTTTCTGGACGTGCCGGTGCAGACCCTGGCCCGGGACGAGCGGGCCCGGCTGCGGCGGCGCTATTTTGGCTTCGTGTTCCAAGGTTTTCATTTGTTGCCGCGCACCACCGCGCAGGAGAATGTGGAACTGCCCCTGGTCTACCGGGGTGAGCGCGTGGCCGAGCGCCACCGCGCGGCCCGCGCGGCGCTGGCGGACGTCGGCTTGACGGGCTGGGAGCACCACACCCCCGCCGAGTTGTCGGGCGGGCAGCAGCAGCGCGTGGCGATCGCGCGCGCCATCGTCACCCAGCCGCGGGTGCTGCTGGCCGACGAGCCCACGGGCAACCTGGACTCGCGCCGCAGCCACGAGATCATGGCCCTGATCCGCCAGCTCAACGAGCAGCGCGGCATCACCGTGCTGATGGTCACGCACGAGGCCGAGATCGCCGCTTACGCCCGCCGGGTGCTGCATTTTCGCGATGGTGTGATCGAACGCGAGGAGGCGCCGGAGCCGGCGCTGGCCCCGGCGGAGGGCACCGTGACCGAGCGGGAAGGGGGCTGACATGTGGCTCAACACGCTGGTGCTGGCGCTGCGCTCCATCCGCCGCAACCTGATGCGCTCGTTTTTGACCGTGCTGGGGGTGGTGATCGGTGTGGCGGCGGTGGTGTCCATGGTGACGGTGGGCAACGGGGCCACCCTGGCCATCCAGCAGCAGATCGCAAGCCTGGGCACCAACCTGTTGCAGGTGCGGCCTGGGCAGCGCCTGGGGCCGGGGGGATTTGGCTTTGGGGCGCCCTCGTTCAAGCTAACCGACGCCCAGGTGATCGCCGCGCAGACGCCCGGGGTGCTGGCGGTGGCTGCCGAGGCGCGCAGCAGCGGCACCGTGGTGGCCAACGGCCGCAACTGGACGAGCAGCCTGATTGGCGGCTCGCCCGACTGGCTGTTGACCAACAATTGGACCCTGGCCGATGGCCGACCGTTCAGCGACGACGAGTATCGCATCGGGGCGGCGGTGTGCATCATCGGCGAGACGGTGCGCCGCGAGCTCTACGGCCTCAATCCGGCCGTGGGGGATACCCTGCGCGTGCGTCAGATCCCTTGCGAGGTGGTGGGCGTGCTCGCGCCAAAGGGGCAGGGCGCGTTCGGTCAGGACCAGGACGACATGGTTCTCATGCCCATCAACACCCTGCACCGGCGTGTGGTCGGGCACACGCGGGTTTTTACGCTTCACGTCTCCATGCTGGACGGTGCCGATGCCCAGGCTGTCAAGGCCAGCATCCGCGAGATCCTGCGCGAGCGGCGCGGCATCCCCGAAGGCGAAGAGGACAACTTCAATATCCTGGATACCCAGCAATTGGCCGAGACCATGTCCGGCACCACGCGCGTGATGACGATGCTGCTGGGGGCCGTAGCGGCGGTCAGCCTTCTCGTGGGTGGCATCGGCATCATGAACATCATGCTGGTCAGCGTGACCGAGCGCACGCGCGAGATCGGCCTGCGGCTGGCCATCGGGGCGCTGGAGCGCGAGGTGATGGGGCAGTTTTTGATCGAGGCGGTCGTGCTGGCCGCCCTGGGCGGGGTGGCGGGGCTGGCGCTCGCCCTGGGGGCCAGCGTGGTCATCAGCCGGGCGATGACCGTGCCCTTTGTGTTCGATCCGGCGATCAACCTGGTGGCGTTCGCCTTCTCGGCGGCCATCGGGGTGGTGTTTGGCTATGTGCCCGCGCGTCGGGCGGCGCGCCTCGACCCCATCGAGGCGCTGCGCCACGAGTGAGCGCGCCCTCCGGGGTGGGTGGTTCTGGCGGAAGCGGTGAGAAGCTAACTCACTGCCCTACAAAGTCTTGAAAATCAATGACTTAGGCGCGCCTGACCAACACATTTTGGCATACCTTCTTGGAGCATGCCGCGACCTGCCTTGGCTGGTCGAGATGTCCGGTGTCCTAGCCTGACCGCAAGCGCGCGCGATGAACACATGGCCGACGGCACGATCTGGCCAGCCCCCAGTCTCTTCAGGTCGAGGTCAAGATACACTCGCAAAGTATCCATCTCACTACC
>NZ_DAISXZ010000027.1:0-26582 GCF_036825565.1 Tepidimonas sp.
CCCCAGCCCAGGATGCCGCCAGCCCCCCGCCTGCACCGCGCGTGCGCTGGCCCGCGCGGCCGGACCCGGCGGCGCTGCAGGCGCGCCGCGCCGCGCGCGGGCTGCTCGGCCGCGGCGACCGCATCGCGCGCATCGTGCTGACCACGCCCGCGGCCTGGGACTGGCTGACCGCCGACGACCACGCGCTGCTGGCGCAGGAGCCGCCGCCACACGGGCCGCTGTTCGCCTGGCTGGAGGCGCAGTGGCTGGAGCACGGCCCGCAGCCGTGGGCGGCGCTGCGCGAGGGGCTGCATGGCCAGCCGTTCGAGGCGCTCGCCGTGGCACTGCACGACAGCGGCCTCGGGCTCGCTCGGATGGACGACGGCCTAGCAGACGACACCCCGACCGACGCCGCCGAGATGCGGCGCGAACTGCGCGAGCTGTTGCGGCGCATGCGCATCGAGGCGCTCAAGCAACTGGAAACGGCGCTGCTCGCCCGCGCCGGCTCCGACCCGCATGCGCAAGCCCGCTACCGCGAGGTGTTGGCGGAGCGCAACCTGTTGCAACAGGGCGACGATTCCTTATAATACAGGGTTTCGCAAGTGCGACAGCAGCACCTCCGGACAGGGCCATAGGTCGGACTGGCGGCGCGGGCCCATCCCGCCGACCACCAGTCGCGCACGCGGGACGACACCCCGTTGGCCAGGGTGCGACAGGCGCCCGCCCCGCAAGGACTGCACACCAAATGTTCGCCCACCCCGCTTGCGAAGCCGGCCGGCTACCCCATCTGGGCGTGGCCGCGCGTCGATGTCGTTGCCTGCGTGCCTGGGCGTGCGTGTCGCCACCCGGGGCATCCCACGTTCGACGGCGTCGTCCCCGCCGGTCGTTTTCCGCTCGTCCGACCCCGTCAGGCCCGGCCCCGCACCGGGCAGAAAGCGTTTGCCGTGAGCACCCGTTCCAAGAAAACCGCTGCCAGCCCCGCCGAAACCCCCGAAGCCGTGTCCGCACCCGCCGCCCCGGCACGCAAGCGCACGAGCCGAACGGCCACCGCCGCCGCGGCCGACGCGGCCGTGACGCCGGGGGCGACCACGGCCGCCGCCGCCGAAACGACGGCCACGGCATCCGCGGCCGAGAAGCCCGCGCCTAAGACCGCCGCCAAAACCGCCAAGGCCGGAGCAACGTCCAAAGGAGGCGCCAAGCGCGGCCGCAAACCAGCCAAGAAGGCCGAAGAAGACGTGTTCGACGACGCCGAGCTGGGCGACCTCGACGACGATCTGGTCGATGAGGAAGTCGAGGCCGTTACCGACGAGACTGCGGAGGCCGAGCCGACGGAGAAGGCCAAACCGCTGCGCATGAAGCTGTCCAAGGCCAAGGAACGTGCCCTGATGAAGGAGTTCGGCCTGGACGACACGGTGCTGACCGAGGAAGAAGCCAAGCTGCGCCGCGAAAAACTCAAGCAGCTCATCAAGCTGGGCAAGACCCGCGGCTACCTGACCCACGGCGAAATCAACGACCACCTGCCGGACAAGTTGGTCGAGCAGGAGACGCTGGAAGTGGTCGTCTCGCTGCTCAACGACATGGGGGTGGCGGTCTATGACCAGACGCCGGACGCCGAAACGCTGCTGCTGACCGGCGCGCCCACCGCCGTGACCACCGAGGAGGAGGCCGAAGAGGAAGCCGAGGCCGCCCTGTCCACCGTGGACAGCGAATTCGGCCGCACCACCGACCCGGTGCGCATGTACATGCGCGAAATGGGCACCGTGGAGCTGCTCACGCGCGAGGGCGAGATCGAGATCGCCAAGCGCATCGAAAGTGGGCTGCACAAGATGATGGCCGCGATCTCCGAGTCGCCGGCGATCATCCACGACATCCTCTTGATGGCGGAGGAAATCCGCGACGGCAAGACGATCATCTCGGCCATCGTGGACGGCTTTGCCGATGCCGACGAGGCCGACGACTATGTCGCGGAAGAGGACTTCGACGACTACGAGGACGACGACGATGGCAAGGGGGGCTCCAAGGCACTGACGCGCAAGATGGAGGAGCTCAAGCGCGAGGCGCTGGAGCGCTTCGACGCCATCCGCGCGCTGTTCGACGAGCTGCACCAGGTGTACGAGCAGGACGGCTGGGGCTCGCCACGCTATCAGGCCGTGCAGGCGCGCATCACAGAGACGCTGATGACCATCCGCTTCACGGCCAAGGCCATCGAGACGCTGTGCGACAAGGTGCGCCAGCAGGTGGACATGGTGCGCAAGGTCGAGCGCGAGCTGCGCCGCATCATCGTCGACAAGTGCGGCATGCCGCAGGAAAAATTCATCGCCGACTTCCCGCGCAACCTGCTCAACCTGCAGTGGGTGGAGCGGCAGGCCGCGGCGGGCAAACCCTGGAGCGCGGTGCTCGGGCGCAACATCCCCGCCATTCAGGAGCTGCAGCAACGCCTGATCGATCTGCAGACCCAGGTAGTGGTGCCGCTGGATCAGCTCAAGGCAATCCACAAGCGCATGAACGAAGGCGAGGCCACTTCTCGCGACGCCAAGCGCGAGATGATCGAGGCCAACCTGCGCCTGGTCATCTCGATCGCCAAGAAGTACACCAACCGCGGGCTGCAGTTCCTGGACCTGATCCAAGAGGGCAACATCGGGCTGATGAAGGCGGTGGACAAGTTCGAATACCGCCGCGGCTACAAGTTCTCGACCTACGCCACCTGGTGGATCCGTCAGGCGATCACCCGCTCGATCGCCGACCAGGCGCGCACCATCCGTATCCCGGTGCACATGATCGAGACGATCAACAAGATGAACCGCATCAGCCGCCAGCACCTGCAGGAGTTCGGCGTCGAGCCAGATGCCTCCATCCTGGCGGAAAAGATGGACATGCCGGAGGACAAGATCCGCAAGATCATGAAGATCGCCAAGGAGCCGATCTCGATGGAGACGCCGATCGGGGACGACGATGACAGCCACCTGGGCGACTTCATCGAGGACACGGCCAACGTGGCGCCGATGGACGCCGCGATGCAGGCCGGCCTGCGCGACGTGGTCAAGGAGATCCTGGACACGCTGACCCCGCGTGAGGCCAAGGTGCTGCGCATGCGCTACGGCATCGATATGTCCACCGACCACACGCTGGAAGAGGTCGGCAAGCAGTTCGACGTCACGCGCGAGCGCATCCGCCAGATCGAGGCCAAGGCGATCCGCAAGCTCAAGCACCCCAGCCGGTCCGAGAAGCTGCGCAGCTTCCTCGACAACCTTTGACATCGATCACGGCAGCCTCGCAAAAATCTGCGACACTTAAACGGCATCGATGGCAAAACGGGTGGAATCGGTCCAAACCGCTCCGCTTCTTTTGCTTTGAAAGAGGAGAGACTCCGTGACCGCCGCCCCGTGCGACCCGTTGCTGCCCATCTACCGCCGGGGCGACCTGGCCATGCTCGCCGCGCTTGCGCTGTACGCCGTCGCGTCGGTGCCGATTCTGCTGCTGATGCAACGGCCGGGGCTGAGCCTGGGGGCGGCGCTGGCGTGGCTGGTCGGCCTGTCGCTGCCGGGGGTGATCGGCTTTGTGACGCTGCGCGGCACGCTGGCTGGTCGGCTGCTGCTGGCGACATCGCTGTCCACGCTGGTGATGCTGCACATCCAGGTCTCGGCCGGGATGATCGAGTTCCACTTCGGCGTGTTCGTGACGCTGGCGCTGCTGATGACCTACCTGGACTGGCGCCCAGTGGTGTGGTCCGCAGCGCTGTTTGCGGTGCACCACGTGGCGTTCGACCGCCTGCAGGCGGCTGGCTGGGGCCTGTACTGCCTGAGCGAGCCGAACTTTCCGGTCATCTTCCTGCACGCCATCTATGTGGTCGTGCAGACCGGCTTCGAGGTGATGCTGATCCTGTGGCTGGCGCGTCAGGTGCGCGACAACGCCGAAGTGGCCGCGCTCGCCGACAGCCTGTCCCGCGGCGGGCATGTGGCGCTGGATGTGGCCCACCTGCGCGCCACGACGCCGCTAGCGCAGCGGCTCAAGGACGTCATCGGCCGCATCGCCACCGCCGTCAGCGGCATCCGCGGTGCCGTGCAGCAGATCGAAAATGCCGCGGGCGAGATCGCGGGCGGCACGCAGGATCTGAGCCGCCGAACCGAGAGCGCGGCGGCGAGCCTGCAGCAAACCGGCGCCAGCTTGCAGCACCTGACCGACAGCGTGCAACACAGCGCCGATGCGGCACGCAGTGCCAACGAGCTGGCTGCGCAGGCCGCCGACACCACACGCCGCGGCGGCGAGACGGTGGCGCAGGTGGTCAGCACGATGGGCGAGATCCAAGCCAGCAGCCAAAAGATCGCCGACATCATCGGCGTCATCGACGGCATCGCGTTCCAGACCAACATCCTGGCGCTCAACGCCGCGGTGGAGGCTGCGCGCGCTGGCGAGGCCGGACGGGGCTTTGCCGTGGTGGCCGGCGAGGTGCGCGCGCTGGCGCAGAGGAGCGCCCAAGCCGCGCACGAGATCAAGGCGCTGATCGAAACCAGCGTCGCCAAGGTGCAGGCCGGCAGCGCCCAGGTGCAGCAGGCAGGTCAGACCATGGACGACATCGTGCAGGCCATCCAGCGCGTGGCGGACACGATCGGCGAGATCACCCACACCGCGCGCGATCAGAGCGAAGGCATCCGCCAGGTCAACGCCGCAATGAGCCAGCTTGACCAGAGCACGCAGCAGAACGCGGCGCTGGTGGAGCAGTCGGCCGCGGCGGCCGAGGCGTTGCGCGAGCAGGCGCAACGGCTGCTGCAGGCGGTGTCGGTGTTTCAGCTGGGCGCGGCCTAGGCCACGGCGCCCCTGACCCGCGGCCCGGCGCTGGGCGCTCCGATCAGGGCACAGCTTCCAGCGCAATGACGCCGGTGGCGGTGTTGGAGATGGGGATGTAGTAGTTGCGGTGCACCAGCCGCACGCCGCTGCCAGCCTCGGTGAGTGCGGCGCGCATGGCCAGCCACATCAGCAACTCCACCCCTTGCGTCCCGGCCAATTCGACCAGCTCGCGGTCGCTGAACCGGGTAGCCCACTCGGGGTTGGTCTCCATGCTTTGCAGAAACTGCAGGTCGAAGCGCTTGTTGATGAAGCCTGCGCGCTCGCCTTCCAACTGGTGACTCAGCCCGCCGGTGGCCATCACGGCGACCCGCCGGGTGTCGCCCCAGCGGCCGATGGCGCGCCCCACCGCCCGCCCCAGCGCATACACGCGCCGGGCCGGCGGCAAGGGAAACTGCACCGTGTTGATGTGGATGGGCACGATGCGCACCGGCGCGGGGAGCTGGTCGGGCCAGAACAGTTGGAAGGGGATCGTGCAGGCGTGGTCCACACGCATCTCTTGGCAGACTGTCAGGTCGAATTCCGCCGCGGTGAGCTGCTCGACCAGGTGCCACGACAGCTCCGGGCAACCGGCCAGCGGCGCCGTGGTCGGGATGCCCCAGCCCTCGTCCGCATGGTGGTACTCGGCCGCGGCCCCGATGGCAAAGGCCGGTAGCTTGTCGAGAAAGAAGTTCAGCCCATGGTCGTTGTAGAACACGACGACGACCTCGGGCTGCACCTGCCGCAGCCAGGCGTGGATGGGGGGAAAGCCGTCGAAGAACGGCTTCCAATACGGCTCGGCCTGTTTGCCTTTGGCAATCGCGTTGCCGATCGCGGGGATGTGCGAGGTGGCCAAGCCACCGACGATCTGGGCCATCGGAACGTCTCCTGCAGCGGTGGGCCTCAACACTGCTGGTTGGCGGCCACCAGCTTGTCCTGGAACTCGGCCTTGGTCACGCCAGTCTGTTGCGCACCAATGTCCTGCATATCCCAGCCGAATATGCCGGCCAGCTTGGCCAGGTAATAGGCGTTGCCACCGGCGGCCAGCATGCGCAGCACCTGACCGCTGCGCACGGCGGCTTTTTGCTCCTCGCTCAGGCCGAAGCGGGCCATGTAGGCCTCCGCGTCGGCTCGGAAGGCCTCGCGGTTGGCGGCCTCGTTGAAGGAGAAGCACATTTTGTTGAGCGCATAACCGCGCTGTGCCAGCGCGCCGTCGAAGGGTTGCGTGCCGGGGATGGCGCGCGTCGCAGGGGTGTGCGGGTCCATGGGCTTGCGGTCTAGAGGGATCGGGTCCCGAAGCGGTACACGGCAACCGCTGGGGAATTTAAAAGCGCTCGGTGTCCACCTCGTCTTCGCTCAGAGCGTTTTAGCGCGCGCCGCTGACGGCCTGCGGGGTGAAGGTGGCGTCCAGCGCGGCGAACTGCAGCCCAGGCCAATGGCCGAGACTTCGAACGGCCCCAGGCGCCGCGTCGGCCACGGCGCCGGCGGCGCTATCAGGGCGGGCGCCGTTTGGCCACCCACGAAACTGCCCGTCATGCTCGCTTCTCCGGGATCAACGCGGCGCCGGGCCGTTGTCCGCCAGCAGCTGCTGCTCCAGATGGTGCAGCACCTGGTAGCACGGCAGCACTTGGGCCACGCTGGCGTTGGGCTCGCGCCCCTCGCGGATGGCGGCGAAGAACTCCCGGTCTTGCAGCTCGATGCCGTTCATCGAGACGTCCACGCCGCTGACGTCCACCGGCGTCTCCGGCCCCTTGCTGTGGCACTGCACCAGGTCGTCGTAACGGGCGATGTAGGTGCCGCTGTCGCCGACGTAGCGGAAGAACGTGCCCAGCGGTCCGTCGTTGTTGAACGACAGGCTCAGCGTGCAGATGGCACCGCTGGCCGCCTTGAGCTGGATGCTCATGTCCATCGCGATCCTGAGCTGCGGGTGGTACGGTCCCTGGATCGCGTGCGCCTGCACGATCGGGCTGCGCGTCTGGTAGGCGAACAGGTCCACCGTATGCGCCGCGTGGTGCCACAGCAGGTGGTCGGTCCAACTGCGCGGCTGGCCCAGCGCGTTCATGTTGGTGCGACGGAAGAAGTAGGTCTGCACGTCCATTTGTTGGACGGTGTAGTCGCCCGCCACGACGCGCCGGTGAATCCACTGGTGGCTGGGGTTGAAGCGGCGGGTGTGCCCCACCATCGCCACCAGCCCGGTCTGGCGCTGCAGGGCCAGCACCTCCTCGCCCTCGCGCAGCACGTCGCACAGCGGGATTTCGACCTGCACGTGCTTGCCGGCCTGCAGGCACGCCTTGGCCTGGGCGGCGTGCAGCGGCGTCGGCGTGCACAGGATGACGGCGTCCACCTCCTTCATCGCCAGCGCCTCGGCCAGTTCGGTGGTGGTGTGCGGCACGCCGTACTGGGCGGCCACCTCGGCGGTCTTGGCCGGCTCGCGGCCGATCAGCGAGACGACCTTGACGTCGGGGATGTTGCTGATCGCGTCCAGGTGTTTCTGGCCAAAGGCACCCGGCCCGGCCAGGGCGACTTGGATGGTCATACGGCGTTCTCCAGGATCAGGTGGCCCACGGCGGTGTTGCTCGCGGGCACGTGGTAGAAGCGATGCGCGACGCGCGGTTTGGGGCCGCCGGCCACATCGGCCATCGCGCCGCGCGCGATCAGCCACATGACCAGTTCGATGCCCTCGCTGCCGGCCTCGCGCACATATTCGACGTGCGGCACCTCGGCCAAGCCGGCCGGCTCGTCGATCAGGCGATCGAGGAAGCGGTTGTCCCACTCGCGGTTGATGAGCCCCGCGCGCGGCCCCTGCAACTGGTGGCTCATGCCGCCGGTGCCCCAGATCTGCACCTTCAGGTCCTTGTCGAAGCTCTCGACGGCGCGGCGGATCGCCTGCCCAAGCGCAAAGCAGCGCCGCCCCGACGGCACCGGGTACTGCACCACGTTGACCGCGAACGGAATCACCTTGAACGGCCACTCGGCCGGCTGACCGCACATCAGCGACAGCGGCACCGTCAGGCCGTGGTCGACGGCCATCTTGTTGACGATCGTGAGGTCGAAGTCGTCCTGGATGACGCTTTGCGCGATGTGGCTGGCCAGCTCCGGATGGCCAATGACCTCGGGCACGGGCCGCGGGCCCCAGCCCTCGTCGGCGATGGGAAAACGCGCCGCGGAGCCGATGGCTAACGTCGGGATCAACTCCAGGCTAAAGGCGGTGGCGTGGTCGTTGTAGACGAGGAAGACCACGTCGGGCATGTGCTCGCGCAGCCACTGCTGGGAAACCTTGTAACCGGCGAACAGCGGTTGCCAGTACGGCTCGTGGGTCTTGCCGTGGTCGAGCGCTGCGCCGATGGCGGGCACGTGGCTGGTGTAGACGGAGGCGGTGATGCGCGCCATGGGATCGTCTCCGGAAATGGGGCTCAGAACAGACGGCCGCTGCCGTGACCCTGCGGCTGGCGGTGCGGCTGGGCGTCGCCGTCTTCGCCGAGGCGGCGGTTGCCGTCGATCCGCCGCCCGCCGGCCAGCATCATCGCGCGGTACTCCTCCTCGGTCATGCCGGTCATCGAGCCGGCCATCTGCTGAAAGCTTTTGCCGTGCGTGGCGCCGAGCTTGGCGAGGAAGTAGATGTTGCCGCCGAGCTGGATGCAGCGGTTGAGGTCGCCATCCAGCACAGCCTGCTTTTGCTCCTCGGTCATCTGCCATTCGTCGAGGTAGCCGCGCCGGTCCGCCAAATAGCGGGCGCGGTTCTCGGGTTTCATCAGGCTCATGCAGAACTGGTTAAGCCAGTAGCCTTTGCGGCTCTGGTCGGCGTCGAAGATGACGGTGCCGGGGATGTCGGCGTAGGGTTTGTGCAAGGCCATCGCGTCAGGCTCCTTTCGACTCGTCGGGCCAGTACAGGCCCATGGGGTTGTCCACCAGCAGCCGGCGCAGGTGCGCCGCGTCCGGGACGATGTGCGCCAGCCAGTCGACCAGCAGCCCATCGTCGGGCATGTGGTCCTTCAGGTTGGGGTGCGGCCAGTCGGTGCCCCACAGCACACGGTCGGGAAAGGCCTGCACCAGGTGGCGCGCGAACGGGATCACGTCGGCGTACGGCGGTTGGTCTGGCCCACAGCGCCCCGGCAGCGCCGGCGGCCCCGAGACCGAGAGCCGCTCCGGGCAGCTGACCTTGGTCCAGATGTGGGGGTGCTCACGCAGCAGGCGCACGAACAGGCTGAACTGCGGCCCGTCCACCGGCTGGGTCACGTCCGGGCGGCCCATGTGGTCCACCACCACGGTGGTCGGCAGCGCGGTGAAGAAGTCCCACAGCTGCGGCAGGTCCGCTGCCTCGAAGTAGACGACGACGTGCCAGCCCAGCGGCGCGATGCGCTGCGCGATCTGCAGCAGCTCGTCCTTCGGCGTGAAATCGACGAGCCGCTTGACGAAGTTGAAGCGCACGCCGCGGATGCCGGCGGCGTGCAGCCGCTCGAGTTCGTCATCGCTGACGTCGCGCCGCACCGTGGCCACGCCGCGCGCGCGTGCGCCACTGGCCAGGCAGGCGTCCACCAGCGCGCGGTTGTCGGTGCCGTGGCAGGTGGCCTGCACGATGACGTTGCGCGCAAAGCCCAGATGGTCGCGCAGCGCGAACAGCTGCTCCTTGCTGGCGTCGCAGGGGGTGTACTTGCGCTCGGGCGCGTACGGAAAGCGCGCGCCGGGGCCGAAGACGTGGCAGTGCGCGTCCACCGCGCCTTCGGGCAGCCGCAGGCGCGGCCGGCTCGGGCCGTCGTACCAGTCGAGCCAGCCGGGGGTCTTGGCGAAGCCGCCGGTGGTGGGTCGGTCCATGCTGGCCTCCCGCTCAATCGACGTAGCGCAGGCCAGCCTGGGCCAGCGCCGGGCGCATGTCGTACATGTCCAGCCCGAGCACACCGCTGGCGAGCTGGGCGCGCTTGGTGGCCTCGGCGGCCTCGCGCCGGCGTGCCGCCTCCAGCGTCGTGGCGGCCTTCTCACGCGGCACCACCACCACGCCGTCGTCGTCGGCGACGATGACGTCACCCGGGTGCACCAGCGCACCGGCGCACACCACGGGGATGTTGACCGAGCCGAGCGTGGCCTTGATCGTGCCCTTGGCGCTGATGCACTTGCACCAGACCGGAAAGCCCATCTCGGTGAGCGTGCGCACGTCGCGCACGCCGGCGTCGATCACCAGCGCGCGCGCCCCGCGCGCCTGAAAGCTGGTGGCCAACAGATCGCCGAAGTAGCCGTCGCAGCACTCGGCGGTCAGGGCCGCGACGACCACGTCACCGGGCTGGATCTGCTCGGCCACCACGTGCATCATCCAGTTGTCGCCCGGGTGCAGCAGCACGGTGACCGCCGTGCCGCTGACCTGCGCGCCCGCGTAGATCGGGCGCATGTAAGGCTTCATCAGGCCGACGCGGCCCATGGCCTCGTGCACGGTGGCGCTGCCGAAGGCCGCCAGCGCATCGGCGACGGCGCGGTCGGCGCGCACGATGTGGCGGTAGACGACGCCGAGTTCGTAGTGCATGGTGGGGGCTCCTGAATAGACGGTCGGGCGCGGCGGCTCAGAGGCCGCGCGCCTTGAGCTTGGCGTCCAGCCGCGGAAAGACGCGGCGGGCGTTGGTCTCGAACACCTTGCGCCGCGCGGCCTCGTCCAGGTGCGGCGTGGCCAGCACGTAGCGCTTGGTGTCGTCGTAGTGGTTACCGGTCTCGGGGTCGATGCCGCGTACGGCGCCGATCATCTCGCTGGCAAACAGGATGTTGTCCACCGGCACCACGCGCGTCAGCAGGTCGATGCCGGGCTGGTGGTAGACGCAGGTGTCGAAAAACACATTGCCCAGCAGATGCTCGTGTAAGCGGGGTTTTTTGAGTTCCTGCGCCAGCCCGCGGTAGCGGCCCCAGTGGTACGGGGCCGCCCCGCCGCCGTGTGGGATGATGAAGCGCAGCGTCGGAAAGTCCTTGAACAGGTCGCCCTGGATCAACTGCATGAACGCCGTGGTGTCGGCGTTGATGTAGTGCGCCCCGGTGGTGTGGAAGCACGCGTTGCACGAGGTGCTGACGTGGATCATGGCCGGGATGTCGTACTCGACCATCACCTCGTAGATCGGGTACCACCAGCGGTCGGTCAGCGGCGGCTCGCGCCAATGGCCGCCGGAGGGGTCGGGGTTGAGGTTGAGGCCGACGAAGCCGTACTGCTCGATGCACGTGCGCAGCTCGGGGATGCAGGTGCGCGGATCGACGCCGGGCGACTGCGGTAGCATGGCCGCGCCGACGAAGTGCTCGGGGAAGAGCTGCGTGACGCGGTAGACCAGCTCGTTGCAGATCGCCGCCCAGGTGGCCGAGGTCTGGAAGTCGCCGATGTGGTGCGCCATGAAGCTGGCGCGCGGGCTGAAGACGGTGAGATCGCCGCCGCGCTCGCGCATCTTGGCGAGCTGGTTGGTCTCGATCGACTCGCGGATCTCGTCATCGCTGATGCGCAGCTCGTGCGGGCTGGGGGCATGGGCCGGATCGCCCAGCGTGGCGATCTGGCGGTGGCGCCAATCCTCCAGCGCCTTGGGGGCGGTGGTGTAGTGGCCGTGGACGTCGATGACGAGCGGGGGTCGCATGGGGTGTTCCTGGGGGATCGGACGGGGGGTCAGGCCGGGCGCATGCCCTGGCGGCGTTTAGCGGCTTCGGCCGCTGGCGAGGCCATGAAGGCCAGCAGCGCACGCACCGCCTCGGGGTGCTGGCTGGTGCGGGCCACGGCCCCGGAAAACACGGTGACGATGTCGATTGGGGGCGGCAGGATGCCCAGCAACCGGATGCCCTCGACGTGGATGAGTTCGCTCAGCTGCTGAAAGCCCAGATCGATTTCGCCCCGCGCCAGCAGGGCGCCCACGGGCACGCCCGGTGGGGGCACCACCAGCTTGGGCGCGACCTGGTCCGCAATGCCCCAACACGCAAAGCGCTGCGCCAGCGCCTGCCCGCTCGGGCCGGTCGAATACCCGATGCGACGGGCGGCCAATACCGCGGCACGCACCGCGGCCTCGGTGCCGATGTCCGGCGCCGGGGCATCGGCGCGCACCGCCACGCCCACGTCGGAGCGCACCAAATCGACCCGGCTGCCGGGGAACAGATGGCCGGCCGCCATTAAGCGGTCGATGGCATCGGCCGCCAAAATCACCACATCCACAGCCTCGCCCGCCTCGACGCGGCGGGCGGCATCGACCCCGCCCAGCGACTCGATGTCCACCGGGCCGCCGCCCGCAGCACGCCACGCGTCCACCACGTCGGTCAGCACCAGCCGCGTCGCCATGGAGGACAGACCACGCAAAGGGGACGGGGCATCGGCCGACGGCAAGGAATGGGGCATGGACTGATTGGCGGTGTCGCGGGTCATAAGCCACCATTCTGACGCGGATCTGGTTATGCCAGAATATGCCGATCAGACTATCTGGTATCGCAATTTTGTATCGATAGGAGCCGCCAAAGCGGCGGGACGGCCGTGGACCTGAAACAGTTGGAATACTTCGTGCGCGTGGCCGAGCTGGGCAGCTTCACGCGCGCGGCGCATGCCCTAGGCGTCGCCCAACCCGCGCTGAGTCGACAAATCCGCCAACTGGAGGTGGAGCTACGCCACAACCTGCTGTTGCGCAACGGCCGCGGGGCCATCCCGACCGAGGCCGGCCAGGTACTATTGGCGCACGGACGCGGTATCCTGCACCAGGTGGAGCGCGCGCGGGAGGAACTGGGTCGTGTGCGCGGGGCGCTGGCGGGGCGCGTGGCCATCGGCCTGCCCCCCAGCCTGGCCCGTCTGCTGGCGGTACCGTTGACACGCGCCTTCCGCCGCGCCCTGCCGGAAGCCACGCTCACCATCGCCGAGGGCCTGTCCGCCGCCATGTGGGACCAGGTGCACCAAGGCCAGCTCGACCTGGCGCTGGTCTACAACCCGCCCGTGTCGGCCGACCACCAGGTCGAGCCCCTGTTCGACGAGACGCTGGCGCTGGTGCAGGCCCGCCCGCCGGGGCTGGCCAACGCTTCGCCACTGCCCATTCCCCTGGCCGACGTCGCCGCCCTGCCCTTGATCATCCCCAGCCGCCCCAATGCGCTGCGCATGCAGGTGGAGGCGGCCCTGGCGGCGCTGGGGCACAAGCCGCACGTGGTGCTGGAAATCGACGGCGTGGCCGCGATTTTGGAACTGGTGGCCGAGGGGCTGGGCTGCGCCATCCTGTCGCCCCACGCGGTGGCGAGCTGGACGCGCCCAAGCGCCCTGCAAACCCGACCGATCACCCAGCCGGAACTGCGCCCGCGCGTGGCTCTGGTCAGCAGCGCCCACCGGCCCGGCACACGCACCCAACAGGCCGCGGCCGATGTGATCCGCGCACTGTGCCAGGAACGCCTCGGCGCGATCAGCGAGATAGCGGATCGTCGCCCGAGCGCCGCGCCGCTAACAGCGCATCCGCCCACTGCTGCCACACCGCCGGATCGCTGACCCCGCCAAACGCGCCGACGCGCCGCTGCGCCGCCATCCAGTCGTCCTTGTCGGCGATGGCGCGGGCCATCAGCGGCTCGAAGCCCGCCTCGGCCACGGTGCGGGCGACTTCGCGCATCTCCTCCGCGCGGCGCTGACCATGCTGCGCCACCCGGCTGTAAAAATAGGCCGCCTGCGCCGGCCAGTCAATG
Source organism: Tepidimonas sp. (assembly GCF_036825565.1). GTDB lineage: Bacteria > Pseudomonadota > Gammaproteobacteria > Burkholderiales > Burkholderiaceae_C > Tepidimonas. The sequence goes on from NZ_DAISXZ010000027.1 coordinate 13,447, forward strand.
CTCGGAAACGTCTCTTGCAGCGTGGCGATCATCGCGTGCTCCACCCCGTAGTGGCGGGCTGCGGTGAAGCCCTCGATGACCAAGGCCTCCAGGCCTTTGATCATGACGCTGCGGCACATCTTGGTGGCCGACGCCACGCCCAGGCGGTCGGACGCCACCTGCACCTGCATGCCCCAGCCTTGCACGATGGGCTGCAACGCCGCTGCATGAGGGCCGCCCAGCAACATGGGCACGCGCGCGCACTTCGTCGCGGGTGTCGGCGTGGACGAGCTTGACGTCCCAGCCGCCCAGCCAACGCAGGCCCTGGAGGGCCAGGGCCCGGGCCAGGATCGTCCCCACCTCCCCCAGCCCGACCAAGCCGACGCGCGTGACCGCCGGCACGCTCTCACCGGCATTGCTCACGACGTCATCCACAGCGCAAACAGCGTGATGCCAGGGAAAGCGGCCAGGATGGCCGTGCGCACCAGATCGCTGATGACGAACGGCGTGACCCCGCGGTAGGTCTGCACGATCGGTACGCTGCGCGCCATGTTGTTGATGACGAACAGGTTCATCCCCACCGGCGGGGTGATCAGACCGACCTCCACCACGATCAGGACCAGGATGCCGAACCAGATGGCGGTTTCCTCCGGCGTCATGCCGAAGTCCAACCCCATGATCATCGGGAAGAAGATCGGGATGGTGAGCAAAATCATGGACAGCGAATCCATGACGCAGCCCAGCAGCAGGTAAATCACCAGAATCAGGGCGAGCACCAGCCACGGGCTAAGGCCCTGGCCAATGACCCACTGGGCCAGTTCCTGCGGCAGTTGCGACAACGCCAAGAAGGTGTTGTACAGCCCCGCGCCCAGCACGATCATGAAAATCATGCCCGTGGCGATGGCAGTGCCGAAGATGGCCTCGCGCAGCGTCTTGGCATTGAGCCCGCCCGCCAGCCACGCCGCCAACCCGGTGCCGAAGGCGCCGACCGCGGCCCCCTCGGTCGGGGTGAAGATGCCGGTGTAAATCCCGCCCACGACAGACAGAAAAATGACGATCACCGGCCAGGTGCTGCCCAGGGCTTTCCAGCGCTCGGCCATGGGGACGGGCGCCATGCGCCCAGCGCTGTCGGGCTTGAGGCGCACATAAATCGAAATCACGATGATGTAGCCGACGGCGGCCAGAATGCCCGGCACGAACGCCGCGAGGAACAGCTTGGCGATGTTCTGCTCGGTCAGGATGGCGTAGATGACCAGCACCACCGACGGCGGGATGAGGATGCCGAGCGTGCCGCCCGCGGCCAGACAGGCCGTGGACAGGGCGCCGGAATAACCGGCCCGCCGCAGCTCGGGCAAGGCCACCTGCCCCATGGTGGCCGCCGTGGCCAGCGAGGAGCCGCAAATGGCCCCGAAGCCCGCACACGCCCCGACGGCGGCCATGGCGACGCCGCCTTTGTAGTGGGCGATCCAGGCCTCCGCCGCCTTGAACAGCGACCGCGACAGCCCCCCCAGCGCGGCGAACTGTCCCATCAGCAGGAACAGCGGGATCACCGACAGGTTGTAGTTGGAAAAGGTGGTGAATGTCACCTGCTTGAGCTGATTGAGCAGCGGCACGGGAGTGCCGTACACCAGGTACGCCCCGACCAAGCCGCACACGGCCATGGCCAGCCCGATGGGCACGCGAATGAAGATCAGCGCCAACAGGACCGGAAACGACCATGCGGCCAGTTCGATTACCGTCATCTCAATGCACCCCCGCGGATTCGACCGGCCAACCCTCGGGATAGCGCGCCAGTCCGAGATTGATCAACGTCTTGGTAACGTAGGCCAGACAGCCGACGAGCGCGCCCACGAAACAGGCGGCATAGGCCCACCACACCGGCATTTGCAGGATGAAGGTGGTCTCCAGGTATTCGCGCTTTTCGAGCATACCGTCCCACAGCTTCCAGGTCAGTATCAGCCACAAGGCCAGCATCAAAACATCGCACACCATCGAGACCGCCTTTTGCAAAAAGGCCGGCAGGTGGTTGTAGAGCAGGTCCACGGTCGCGTGCCCGCCGCGCAGGTAGGTCCACGGCAGAAACAAAAACACCGCCACGCCGGTGCCGACCTCCACCAGCTCGAAATCGCCCGGCACCGGTCCGAGCCCCACGCCGGAAAGCGCCCGGCCGGTGATGCTGGTCACGCTCATGAGCGTGATGACGCACAGCACCACCCCGCCCACGATGGCCGACCAGCGCGCGAGTCGAAATACCCAAGTCGTCATGTTGATCTTCTCGTCTGTGAGGTGCCCCGGCGCGGGGGCCGCAGTTGGCAAAACGCGCATGGCGAATCGCCATGCGCGCGCCCACTGCACGACAGTTTACTTGGCGTACTTGGCCAGCAGCGCGCGGGCCTCGCTCACCAGTTGCGCACCGTCGATGCCCTTGGCCCGGACTTCCTTGACCCAGTCGTCCTCCACGCTGCTGGCGGTGCGCAGCCAGCGCTGGGTCTCGGCCAGCTCGAGCTGGGTGATCTTGTTGCCGGCCTTGGTGGCGATCTCTCTGCCGCTCTTGTCACCCTGGTCCATCGCCTGACCAAAGAAGGCCGACGTCTGCGCCCCCGAATTGTCGTCGATGACCTTCTTGAGATCGGCCGGCAGCGACTCGTACTTGGCCTTGTTCATCGAGAACGCAAAGGCCATGTTGTAGAGCGCCTTGTCGCCGGCGAAGGTGGTGTGGTTCTTCACCATCTCGTGCACGCGCACGGACGGGCCCACCTCCCAGGGAATGGTGGTGCCGTCGATCACGCCTTTGGACAGCGCCTCGGTGACCTGCGGCACGGGCATACCCACGGGCGTAGCGCCCAGTTTGGTCAGCATGTTGTTGACGATGCGCGTGCCACCGCGGATTTTCATGCCGCGCACGCTCTCCAGCCCCGTGACGGGCTGCTTGGTGTGGAGCAGGCCCGGACCGTGGGTGTGCACCGCAATCAGCTTGACGTCCTTGAACTCGTCCGCCGCAAAGCGCTGCGCGAATTCCCAGGCCGCGCGCGAGGTGATCTCGCCGGCGCGGTCGTTGTTCGGGGTGATAAAGGGCAGCTCGAACACCTCCATCTTCGGAAAGCGGCCGGGGGTGTAGCCCAGCACCGTCCAGGTCACATCGGCCACGCCGTCGCGCGCCTGATCGAACAACTGTGCCGGCGTGCCGCCCATCTGCATGGCCGGGAAGATCTGCACTTTGATGCGGCCACCGGACTCGGCCTCGATCTTCTTGGCCCAGGGCTCGATGGCCAAGCGTGGCACAATGGCCTGCGCGGGCAGAAAGTGGCGCACGCGCAGCGTCACCTGCTGTGCCCACGCGGCACCGGCCAACAGCGCGCCACCGAGGGCGGCGGTCAGTGCACGAAGCGACCAGGGGGTTTTCATGTCATGTCTCCTGCGGATTGCGATGGCGCGGGTGGCCGCGCGAGGGTGGATATGCCGAAAATAACCAGCACACTGACGATTATTGCAATGAACCAATTGGTGTGCCGATTTCTAACCTAGGGGTTTGCCCTAGGCGCCCGAGACCGTCGGCCCAACGGTCGTGCGCATGAACTGTAGTGCGCGCCGTCGGCTTGCAAAATGGCCATAGCAAACAAACTGCTATTGCAAAACGCAATACCCAGTCTCCGTCCCCAGGCCACGGCCCGGCAGCCGGTCCCCACGCTGGAGGCACACCATCAGCCGCGGGCGGGCAGCACCGTGCCGCGGCACTCGCCGAAGCCGATGCGCGCCGCCCCCGGCGCCTCGCACCAGCCGCGCAGCACGACCGTGTCGCCGTCCTCCAGATAGGTGCGCTGCTCGCCACCGGGCAGGCTCAGGGGCTGTTTGCCGCCGAGCGTCAGCTCGATGACGGCCGCCGCCTGCTCCAGCGTCGGGCCGGAGAGCGTGCCGGTGCCCAACAAATCCCCCGGCTGCAGATTGCAGCCATTGACTGTGTGGTGGGCCACCATCTGCGCCACGGTCCAATAGGCGTGGCGGTAGCTGGTCTGCGCCACCACGTGGTCGGCCATCCCCTGCTCGCGCATGCGCGGCGTCTGCCAGCCGATCGACAGGCGGATGTCGAACGCCCCCTGCGCGCGGTTGGCCGGATCGTCCAGGTACGGCAGCGGCTGGGGATCGGTGGCCGGCCGCTCGAAGGGGACGCGGTACGGGGCCAGCGCCTCTAGCGTCACGACCCAGGGCGAGATCGTGCTGGCAAAGTTCTTGGCCAGGAAAGGCCCGAGCGGCTGGTACTCCCAGGCCTGGATGTCGCGCGCCGACCAGTCGTTGAGCAGCACGATGCCGAACACATGCGATTCGGCCTCGGCCACCGGGATCGCGTCGCCGAGCGCGTTGCCGGGCCCAACGAAGATGCCCAGTTCCAATTCGATGTCCAACCTCCGGCTGGGCGCGAGGGTGGGCGCCTCGGCGTCCGGCGCCTTGACCTGCCCGCGCGGCCGGTGGAAGGCCTGCGGCGACACCGCGATGCTGGAACTGCGGCCGTGGTAGCCGATGGGCACCCATTTGTAGTTGGGCAGCAGCGGGTTGTCGGGCCGGAACTGGCGGCCGATGTTGGTGGCGTGGTGAACCGAGGTGTAGAAATCGGTGTAGTCGCCGATGCGCGCCGGCAGCCCGTACTCGGCCTCGGCCTGTGGCACCAGACAGGGCTCGATCACGGCGCGTTGGGGGCTGCCCTCGCGCAGCGCCCGCGACAGCGCCAGCCGCAGTGCGCTCCAGTGGGCCGACCCCAAGGCCATCAGCGCATTGAGCTGCGGCTGAGCGGCCGCAGCCAGCGCCTCGGCGGCCATACCCGCGAACGGGTGGACCCGGTGCAGCGCCGCCAGATCGACGATGGCGTCACCGATCGCCACCCCGCCGCGCCAGGATTCGCCGCGATCACGACGGCGAAAGCTGGCAAACGGCAGGTTCTGGATGGGAAAGTCGTGACCCGGGCGTTGGGCACCGTCCACCCAGCTGCGCAGGGCGGGGTCGTGGGTTTCGTTGAGCAAGGACATGGGCGCCAAAGGCGGGGGCGGGGTATCGCGCTAGAAGCAATCCGACCAGCGCAGCGTTCAGGCGGCGGTCGCGAGGGTGTTGGCGCGGGCCAGCGCGATCGCCTCGGACAGCACGGCGCGGTCGCCGACGTGGTTGGCCAGGATCAGCACGAGCTTGGCGAGGAACATCTCCGCCTGCTCGTCGCCAAGGTCGCGCTGGGCGTTGATCAGCTCCTCGTAGAAGGCGTCGTGCTCGGCGATGTTGGGTTGACGGTTCAGAGACATGGCTTCACGGTGCGTTGGCAGTCGGGAGGTCAGGCGACGATCAGGCCAGGCTGCGGCCGAGCGCCCGAGCGAGGGCGGCCTCGGCCGCGGCGCGGTCGAAGCGGCGCCAGCGGGCTGCGACGTACTGGTCGGGGCGGATCAGGTACACCGTGCCCGGCTGACCATCGTAGCGCTGGGTGAGCACGCCGGCGCGGTCGACGATGTCCCGGCCGACCTGCAAGACCGCGGCTTCGACGTTGCCGACGCGCACCGGCTCGGCGGGCCCGAAGCTCAGCAGCACGAAACCCCGGCCGAGCTCGTTCAGCAGCCAGCCCGGACGGCCGTCGACTTCGACCGGGGCATCGGCGCAGTTGGTTCCCGGCGTCATGCGGCCGGCGAACGATTCGGCATCCGGCGTGTTGAGCGGCGAGTGCACGTAGGGCGTCGGCGTGGACAGCCGTCCGCTGTTGACCAGCGGGCGCGCGAACGGCTCGGTGCGCGCCAGCTCCAACACCGCGTTGCGCAGCCGCAGCGAGGTGCGGCTCTTGGGCGTGATGAAGTCCGTGGAGCGGGTGGAGTTCAGCAAGTTGTCGTCGGCGGCGAAGGCGCGCTCGTCGTGGTAGGTGTCCAGCAGGGCCTCGGGCGCGTCGCCATCCAGCACGGCCTTGAGTTTCCAGCTCAGGTTGTCGCAGTCCTGCACCCCGCTGTTGGCCCCACGCGCGCCAAACGGCGAGACCTGGTGCGCCGCATCGCCGGCGAAGAACACCCGCCCGTGGCGGAAGCGGTCGATGCGCCGGCAGGCGAACTGGTACACCGACACCCACTCCAACTCGAATGGCACATCCGGCCCCAGCATGGCCTGGATGCGCGGGATGACGCGCTCGGGCTTCTTCTCCTCGTTGGGATCGGCGTCCCAGCCGAGCTGGAAGTCGATGCGCCAGACGTTGTCGCACTGTTTGTGCAGCAGCACGCTCTGGCCGCGGTGGAACGGGGGATCGAACCAGAACCAGCGCTCGGTCGGGAAGTCCGCTTTCATCACCACGTCGGCGATCAAGAAGCGGTCCTGGAAGAACTGGCCAGTGAAGTCCGCGCCGATCATGCGGCGCGTGTCGCTGCTGGCGCCGTCGCAGGCGATCAGCCACGACGCCTCGGTCTTGAAGATGCCGTCGGGCGTCTCGATCGTCAGCACCACGTGGTCGTCGTGCGTCTCGATCGCCAGCACCTTGTGCTTCCAGCGCAGGTCCACCAGGGGCGACTCGTCACAGGCGCGCACCAGTCGCTCTTCCAGGTAGTACTGCTGCAGGTTGATCATCGCCGGCATCTTGTGGTGGTCCTCCGGCAGCAGGTCGAACTGGTAGACCAGCTCGTCGCGGAAGAAGACCTTGCCCACCTTCCACTGAATGCCCTGGGCGACGAAGTCCTCGGCCATCCCCAGGCGGTCCCAGATCTCCAGCGGCCGCTTAGCGTAGCACACCGCACGCGAGCCAACGCTGACCGTGTCATTGTCGTCGAGCACGACGGTGGGGATGCCACGGGCGGCACAGTCCAGGGCCTGCGTCATGCCCACAGGGCCAGCGCCGATGACGACGACCGGGTGACGCACCCGCCGGCCATCGCGCTGCTCGTCGCTCTGCCGATACTCGTACTTGGGATAGGTGTAGGTGTGCAACATGTTCAGTCGACGGCGTGGAACTCTTTTTCGTGCATCCAGGCGGCGTGCTTCGGCGCGCGCTTGGTCTGGGCCCACTCGTTGAGCATGTCCCACTTGACCGCATCGAGCTTCTCGTACATGTCGGGCGTGCCGACATCGGCCGCCAGTTCCACGCGGTGGCCGTTCGGGTCGAAGAAGTAGATGCTCTTGAAGATGGTGTGGTCCGTCACGCCAACGACGGGGATGCCGGCCGCCTCCAGGCGCGCCTTGGTCTCCTCCAGCGTCTGCACGCTGTCCACCTTGAAGGCGATGTGCTGCACCCATTCGGGGGTATTGGTGTCGCGCCCCATGGCCGGCGAGTTGGGCAGCTCAAAAAACGCCAGCACATTGCCCTGCCCCGCGTCGAGGAACACGTGCATGTACGGGTCCGGCGCCTTGGTGGAGGGCACCCGGTCCTCGGCAATCGCCAGCACGAAGTTCATGTTTAGGTGCTTGACGTACCACTCGACGGTTTCCTTCGCGTCCTTGCAGCGGTAGGCGACGTGGTGGATGCGTTGAATCTGCATGGTCGGTCTCCTCTCGGGTGGCGAAGGCGGCATCAGCCTTCCAGGGTCTCCCACATCTGGCGGTCGCGCTCGGCGGTCCAGATGCGGGGGTCGGGATATTGCGTGGCCTCGTCGTAGCAGCGCGTGACGTCGAAAGGCATGCAATGGTCGAAGATCACCCAGTGGCCGTACTTCGGCTGCAGCCGCGCGTAGGTGTCCTTGTAGACCGTCTTGAGGTCCTTGCCGGCCTTCACCCCTTCCTGGACGCAGGCGTACACGTCGGAGATGAACGCCTTGGTGCCGGACAGGCCCACCTGCACCTGCTCGGGCGCGGTCAGCGCCGCGCCGCGGCCAGGCACGAGTTTTTCGGGCTTCAGCGCCGCGAGGTTGTCCAGCGTCTGCGGCCAGTCGCGGAAGTAGGCATCACCGGCGTAGGGCGTCGCGTCGAACTCCACCAGGTCGCCGCTGAACAGGATCTTCTCCTGCGGCAGCCAAGCCACCGTGTCGCCCTTGGTGTGGCCACGGCCCAGTTGCAACAGTTGCACCTCCAACTTGCCCAGCCAGATCGTCATTTTGCCGGTGAAGGTGATGGTGGGCCACGTCAACCCCGGCGGCACCGACTCCACCGCCCGGAACAGGCGCGGAAAGCGCCCGATCTCGCTGGCCTTGTCCTGCTCGCCGCGCTCGACGATCAGGTCGTAGGTGTCCTGGCTGGCGATGATGTGCTCGGGCTGGTAGGCGCTGGCGCCCAGCACGCGCACCGCGTGGTAGTGGCTCAGCACCACATATTTGATCGGCTTGTCGGTGACCTCGCGGATGCGGCGGATGACATCCTGCGCCATCACTGGCGTGGCCTGGGTGTCGATCACCATCACCGCGTTATCCCCCACGATGACGCCGGTGTTGGGGTCGCCCTCGGCCGTGTAGGCGTAGGCGTGGTCGGACAGCTGGGTGAAGCTGACCTGCTTGTCCTGCAGGTCGGCCTGGCTGGCAAAGGCTTTGGTGCTCATCGGGGGGACTCCGTGGGTGCAGGCCAAAAATTCATCCATACCTAACGCATTCGTCATACAACAACGCGGATGATACGCGAGGTCGTTGTACCATGTCTAACGAATTCGACTAAGTAAAAACCCTGACCCCGGTGCGCCAGAGCGGCCCGACCGGCGGCCCGACAATGATGGACATGAATCCAGCACGGCAACCCTCCCTGGCGACGGACGGCGGTCTGGGCGACGAGGCCGAGTCGCGCGGATCACGCGGCATTCAGAGCGTGGAGGTGGGGGGGCAGTTGCTCAAGGCGCTGGTGCGCAGCGGCTCGGCCCTGCCGCTGAAGGACTTGGCGCGCGCCGCGGGCATGGCCGCGGCCAAGGCGCACCCCTATCTGGTGAGCTTTGGCAAGATCGGCCTGATCGAGCAGGACCCAGTCAGTGGTCACTACGGCCTGGGGCCGTTGGCGTTGCAGTTGGGGCTGATCGGGCTGCAGCAGGTGGACCCGGTGCGGCTGGCGGTGGCCGAGCTGCCTGCGCTGGCGCAAGCGGTAGGCTGCACGGTGTCGGCCGCGGTGTGGGGGCCGGTGGGCCCCATCATCGTGCATGTGGAGCACGGCCCCACGGCCGTGCATGTGGCCATGCGCCACGGCACTCCGGCGTCGCTGCGCCACACGGGCACGGGCAAAATCTTTGCCGCCTTTGCGCCCCCCGCGGCGGTGACCGAGGCCCTGGCGCGCGAGGGCGAAACGCACGCCCTGCAGGATCCGGCCTTCGTGGCCGAGCTGGACGCCATCCGACGCGAGCGCCTGAGCCGCGTGCGCGACGAGCTGCTGCCCGGCATCAGCGCGATGGCGGTGCCGGTGTTCGACGGCTTTGGCCGCCTGGCCCTGGCGATTGCCGCCATCGGCCCCAGTGCCCTGCTCGACCTGAGCCCGGGCAGCACCCAAGCCCACGCCCTGCGCACCGCCGCCGAACGGCTGTCGCAACGGCTGGGGGCCATTGGCGGTCTGTGACCGTCGCGCGGGATCAACGGCCCTCGAAGCGGGCGGGGCGGCGCTCGGCAAACGCCGCTCGGCCTTCGGCGAAGTCGCGGCTGGCGTGGGTCGCCACCTCGCGCGCGCGCCAATCGTCCGGGCGGCGCTCCCCCAGGGCGATGTCGTGCAGTGTCTGTTTCATGCCCTGGACGGCCAGCGGTGCCAGGGCCAGCACCTGCGCGCACCGGCGGCGCACGGCGGCGTCCAAGTCGGCGGGCTCGACCAACTCATCCAGATAGCCCAGCGCCAGCAGTTCGGCCGCGCCCAGCGGTTCCGCGAACAGGAACAGCCGGCGCGCCGCCGACAACCCCAGCGTGGCCACGCAGCGGCGCATGCCGCTGGGGTAGTAGTGCAGGCCCAGCGCGGCTGCGGGCATGCGCAGCTCCATCCCCTGGACACCGATGCGAAAGTCGCACGCCAAGGCCAGGTCGGTGGCCCCGCCATAGACACTGCCGGCCAAGGCCGCGACCGTGACCGGGCGCGCCCGGGCCAGCGCGTCGGCTGCATGGGCAAAGGCATCGACGGCCGCCCCGGCATCCGCCCCGAATCCGCCCAGGTGGAAACCGGCACTGAAGACCGGCGCATCCGGCAGCACACGCGCGTTGAGTACGAGCACACGCACCGAGGAATCGCGGTTGGCCGACTCGACATGGCACACCAGCGCGCGCAAGTCTTCGTCGTGCAGGCGGTTGCGATGGCGCGGGCGGTTGAGGGTGATCGTGGCCACACCGTCGCGGACCGCGTAGAGGGGGCTGGAAGCGTCGTCGTGCATGGCACGGGAGTATGCCGCTCCCGCCGGGCTCGTCCGGAATGGCGCCGGGATCGGAGGATACGGAAGGATATGGCGTCTGCGGGTTTCCCCGGATCCGAAACGGGGCGTGGTGCCGCTACATTCCACTTATCGTTATTTTTTGTAACTGTATTCATGAATGCCACCCCCGATCTCCAAGCCGTCGACGTTACCCTGGACGGCGCCGTCGCCATCGTTCGGTTGCGGCGCCCGGCCAAGCGCAATGCCCTGTCGGATGGGCTGATCCTGGCGCTGCGCCAAACCTTCGAAACCCTGCCGGAGGCCGCGCGCGCCGCGGTCATCTGCGGCGAGGGCGAGCACTTCTGCGCCGGGCTGGATCTGTCGGAACTGCGCGAGCGCAATGCTGGGGAAGGCGTGATGCACTCCCGCCTGTGGCACACGGCGCTGGAAGCCATCGAGAAGGGCCGCGTGCCCGTGGTGGCGGCCCTGCATGGCGCCGTGGTCGGGGGTGGGCTGGAGCTGGCCAGCGCCTGCCATGTACGCGTGGCGGACGACAGCGCGTACTTTGCCCTGCCCGAAGGCTCTCGCGGCATCTTCGTGGGCGGCGGCGGTTCGGTGCGTATCCCAAAACTGATCGGGGTGCCGCGCATGATGGACATGATGCTGACCGGCCGGGTCTACGACGCCGAGGCTGGCGAGCGCATCGGGCTGGCCCAGTACCGCGTGCCAGCGGGCCAGGCGCTGCCCAAAGCGCTGGAGCTGGCCCGCCGCATCGCCGAGAACGCCCCGCTGACCAACTTTGCGCTGATGCACGCCCTGCCCCGCATTGCCGAGCAGGCCAGCGACCACGGCCTGTTCACCGAGGCGCTGATCTCCGCCATTGCCCAGGCGGCACCGGAGGCCAAGGCCCGGCTGCGCGCCTTCCTGGAAGGCAAGGCCGCCAAAGTGCGCAAAGACGCCTGAGCGGGCCGCCCACGACACGCACGACCAGAGAGGACGAGGAGACATGAACGCGATGGACATTCCACCGGGGCCGCCCGATGCCGCACAGGCGCCGTTTCGCCCGCTGCGCTTTGGCGTGACGCGCGTGCAGGTGCGCGACGGCGAGCGCGGCACCCATTACCTGCGTGCCGAGCAGGCGCTGCAACCCCACCCCGACCGCCTGACGGATCGCCTGCGGCACTGGGCGCACACCCGACCGCAGCGCACGCTGTTCGCCCGCCGCCGGCGCGAGGTGCGCGAGGACGGCACGACGGGGCTGGGTGACTGGCAGCACGTCACGTTTGCCGAGGCCTGGCAGACCGCGCGCGCGATTGCCCAGGGCCTGCTGTCGCGCGGCCTGTCCGCCGAGCGGCCGGTGCTGATCTTGAGCGAAAACAGCCTGGAGCACGCGCTGTTGGCGCTGGGCTGTCTGGTGGCGGGCATACCCTGGGTGCCGGCTTCGCCGGCCTATGCGCTGCTCAGCAGCGACTTCGACAAACTGCGCCACGTCTGGCGAACGGTCACCCCGGGCCTGGTGTTCGCCCAAGATGCCCGCTACGCCCGCGCCATCCAGGCCGTGGTGCCCATCGACACGGAGACGGTGCTGGCCGAAGGCGCTCTGCCCGATCGCCCCACCACGCCGTTCTCGGCGCTGGCGTCCACCCCCGCGACCGGCGCCGTGGACGCCGCCATGGCCGCCACGGGGCCGGACACCATCGTCAAATTTCTGTTCACCAGCGGCTCGACCAAGGCGCCCAAGGCCGTCATCAACACCCAGCGCATGTGGTGCGCCAACCAGCAGCAAATGACGCAATCCATGCCGGTGCTGGCCGAAGGCGACCTGGTGCTGGTGGACTGGCTGCCGTGGAACCACACATTCGGCGGCAACCATAACTTCGGCATGGTGCTCTACCACGGCGGCACGCTCTACATCGACGACGGCAAACCCACGCCGGCGCTGATCGGCGAGACACTGCGCAATCTGCGCGAGATCGCACCGACCGTGTATTTCAACGTGCCGACGGGGTTCGAGGCGATCGCCCACGCGATGAAGACCGACGACGCCCTGCGTCGCACCCTGCTGTCGCGCGTGCGCATGTTCTTCTATGCCGGCGCGGCGCTGGCCCAACCCATCTGGGACAGCCTGTACGAGAGCGAGGTGCGCGAGACCGGCGAGCGCATCGTCATGACCTCCGGCCTGGGCATGACGGAGTCGGGGCCGTTTGCGCTCTTCGTCACCAGCCCGGATGTGCGCGCGGGCGACCTGGGCATCCCCACCCCGGGCCTGGAAGTGAAGCTGGTGGACATCGAGGGCAAGACCGAGGTGCGCTACCGCGGCCCCAACGTCACGCCCGGCTACTGGCGCAACCCCGACGAGACGGCCGCCGCCTTCGACGAGGAAGGGTTCTTTCGCTCCGGCGACGCGGTGCGCTGGATCGACGAGACCGACGTGCACCGCGGCCTGCGCTTCGACGGCCGCATCGCGGAGGACTTCAAGCTCGCCACCGGCACCTTCGTCAGCGTCGGCCCGTTGCGCGCACGCCTGATCGCAGCGGGCGCCCCCTACGTGCAGGACGCGGTGATCACGGGCCTGAACCGCAACGAGGTGGGCGCGCTGGTGTTCCCCACCCCCCGGGTGCGCGAGCTGTGCCCGCTGCCGCCCGATGCCTCGCTGCACGACGTGGTCGAACACCCGGCGGTGCTGGCGCACTTCCAGCGCGTGGTCGACGAGCTGGCGCGGCAGGCCACCGGCAGCGCCAACCGCGTCGCCCGACTGGTGCTGCTGGCCGATCCGCCCACCATCGACCGCGGCGAGATCACCGACAAAGACTCGATCAACCAACGGGCGGTGCTCACCCACCGCGCCGAGACGGTGGAGCAGCTGTACGCCGATGCGCTGCGCCACATCGTCAAACCCACCGTCCAGCCCCCGACCGACACCCCC